>CAYRXK010000039.1:5426-19190 GCA_964428265.1 uncultured Treponemataceae bacterium | reverse complement strand
GGTATCCACCTATCCGGAACTGACCTGCCACAGCCGCGAAGACCTGGAAACCCTCGATTCCAGGCCCATGACGCGGTACCGCATCGAACGGGCGGACATAGACCGCTACGCGTCCGAAGTGGAGCCGTACTGGCGCGGCAGGTCCGTGCGCGACCGCGCCTTCGCCGACATGCCGACGGAATGGACGGCGCTGTACGAGGCGGGCGTGTTCACCGAATTCATGGAGCAGCGCGCCGCGGGCCACACCGCGCTGGACGACACGATTTACCGCAAGGGAATGAAGGATTTCCGCGCCGACATCGCGCGCGAGCGCGACGCGCTGGACTGGGCGAACGACACCGAAGCATGGGCGAAGGACCAGGAACTCCGCGCGATGGACATCGCCTGCGAGGGCACCGTGATTTTCGCGCGCCGGCACGCCGAACTGGCGCGGCGCATGGCGTCCGCCGAAACCAGGCCGGAGCGCCGCGCCGAACTGGAATCGATCGCGCGCGTCTGCGGGCGCGTGCCGGAGCACGCGCCCGAAACCTTCCACGAGGCGATCCAGACCTACTGGTTCGTCCACCTGGGCACGATCACCGAACTGAACGGCTGGGACGCGATGAGCCCGGGCCATTTCGACCGCCACCTCGAACCATTTTACCGGCGAGAAAAGGCGGCGGGCACGATAGACCGCGCGCGGGCCGAAGAATTGCTGGCCTGTTTCTGCATCAAGGTGAACAACACGCCCGCGCCGCCCAAGGTCGGCGTCACGGCCAAGGAAAGCGGCACCTACAACGACTTCACCCAGATTTCCGTCGGCGGCGTGGACCGCGACGGCAGGGACGCGTCGGGAGAGGTGTCGTCCATGCTGCTGGGGGTGCTGGACGAACTGCACCTGCTGCAGCCGCAGCCGAGCGTGCATGTCGCCGCCGCGACGAACGAAGCCTTCGTGCGCGAGGCCGCGGGTTTCGCGCGGCACGGCGCCGGCTATCCGAGCTTTTTCAACACGGACCTGATCGTCGACCAGCAACTGCGCCTTGGAAAATCGGCCGCCGACGCGCGCGACGGCGGCACTTCCGGCTGCGTGGAAACCGGCGCCTTCGGCAAGGAAGCCTACATCCTGCACGGCTACCTGAACGTGCCCAAGGTGCTGGAACTGGCCCTGAACGACGGCATCGACCCGCTGACCGGAACGCGCGTCGGGCCCGCCACGGGCGCTGCCGCGGACTTCGCGGATTTCGATGCGCTGTACGCCGCGTTCGTACGGCAGCTGGACTACGCGGTTTCCTGGAAGGTGGCGATCGACAACAAGCTCGCGCGCATCTACGCGGACACGATGCCCGCGCCCTTCCTTTCGGTGCTGATCGCCGACTGCATCGCCAACGGCCGCGATTATTACTCAGGCGGCGCCCGCTACAACACGGACTACATCCAGTGCTGCGGCATCGGCACGGTCACCGACAGCCTTTCGGCATTGAAAACGCAGGTGTTCGACTCGTCGGCCATCGCGATGCGCGATCTGATGGCGGCGCTCGGCGCCGACTGGCAGGGCTGGGAGGCGATGCGCGCGCGGATCCGGGAGTCGACGCCCCTTTTCGGCAACGACGACGACCGGGCCGATGATTTGATGAAAAGGGTGTTCGCCTCGCTGGTGGCGGCGATCGAGGGCAGGCGCAGCCTGAAGGGGCCGACCTACCACGTGAACATGCTGTCCACCACCTGCCACATCTATTTCGGCACCAAGCTCGGCGCCACTCCCGATGGCAGGCGCGCCTTCCTGCCCGAGTCCGACGGCACCTCGCCCTCGCACGGGGCGGACCGCCGGGGGCCGACCGCCGCGATGAAGTCGCTGTCCAAGATGGACCAGGTAAAGACGGGCGGCACCCTGCTGAACCAGAAATTCCTGCCCTCGACCCTGGCGGGAGAACGCGGCCTGGCCGGCCTTTCGCACCTGGTGCGCGGATACTTCGCGCTCGGGGGCCACCACGTGCAGTTCAACGTGGTCGACGGCGCCACGCTGCGCAAGGCGCAGGCCAATCCGTCAGAGTACCGCAACCTGCTGGTGCGCGTGGCGGGCTACAGCGATTACTTCGTGGACCTGGACCTGCGGCACCAGGAAGAGATCATTTCGCGCACGGAGCAGGAAGGCGTCTGATCCGCGCACGCGCGGCGCGGCTGCGCGGCTGCGCGGTTGCGCGGCGGGTCAGCCCCGCGCCCGCTGCCGCGCGCCGCTTTCGACCACGGACCTGAAACGATCCTTGCAGGCGATGAAGGCATCTACCATCGCGGGATCGAAATGGGTGCCCCTGCCCTTTTCGATGATCGCCGCGGCATCCTCGAACCGCATGGCCCTTTTGTAGACCCGGTCGGTGGTGAGCGCGTCGAACACGTCGGCCACGGCCATGAGCCGTCCCGACAGGGGAATTTCCTCTCCCGCGAGACCCGCCGGATAGCCGGATCCGTCCCATTTTTCGTGGTGGCTGAGCGCGATTTCCATTGCCTGACGGGTCAGCGTGACGGCACGCTCGCGGATCTCCTTGTCGTCCGCCTGCGCGGCAGAAAGCTGGCCGAGCGTGGCGGTGATGGCCAGGTCGATCGCGTTGGCGCCGAGCGTGGTGTGCGTCTTCATCACTTCGTATTCTTCGGGAGTCAGGGGGCCCGGCTTGCAGAGGATGTTGTCGGATATGCCCACCTTGCCGATGTCGTGCAGGACCGAGGCGTTGCCGATGTATTCGATGCGCGTCGGGCTGAGTTCGTCGCGGAAACGCTCCTTCGCGGCGAGCTCGGCCGCCAGGATGCGCACGTAGGTTTCGGTGCGCAGGATGTGTTCGCCGGTGGAGCTGTCGCGTATTTCGGCCACGCCGGCCAGGGCGCGGATGGCGAGCTTGTTCACGAGCGTGTTTTCGCGCATGCGGAGCGACACCTCGTGTTCCAGCCAGGCGTTCTTGTCCTTCAGGATGTCGCGGCTGGCTTTCAGTTCCAGCTGGGTGCGCACCCGCGAAAGGACTATGGCCGGGCGGATGGGCTTGGCGATGTAATCCACCGCGCCCAGGGTCAGTCCGAATTCTTCGTCGTCGGTGCCTTCGCGGGCGGTGACGAAAATGACGGGGATGTCCCGGGTCGAGGGGTCGGCGTGCAGCCGGCGCATTACTTCGTAGCCGTCCATTTCCGGCATCATGACGTCGAGGATCACCATGTCGGGCTGCGGCTGCGCCATCGCGATGCGGAGGGCTTTTTCGCCGGAATTGGCCACCCGCACGCGGTACAGGGGTTTCAGGAGTTCGCCCATGACACGGAGATTTTCCGGGGAATCGTCGACGATGAGCAGCGAGGGTTGCGAATTCCGGACGTCGGGCATGGTGATGACAATGTACGGCCGATGCGCACCCGTGTCAAACGGAACCGTAGGGCTAGACGATTTCCCGGTAACGCTGTCCGAAGGGCCCTTCTTCCAATTCGTGGAAGTCGGTGAAACGATCCCTGCCCGCGGTCTTGGAATGCACGAGGGCATGCTGCGCCTTGGCCAGGTAGTGGTCCACCGCGTCGGAAGCATCCGAATTTCCGCGCGGGATGCATACGCCGCCGCAGGACAGGGTGATGGGCACCTCCCGTGAACCTATGCGCATCGGACTCGTGATGAGCGCGTTGCGCAGCAGTGCGGGAAAGCGCCGCGCATGCGCCTCGGTGGTGTTCTTGAGTACCAGGAGGAACTCTTCGCCACCCCAGCGCACCGCCACGTCCGACGAGCGGATCAGGGCGCGCAGCCGGATTCCGATCTCCGCGAGCACGGCATCCCCGGCTTCGTACCCGTAGGTTTCGTTCAGGCGGGAAAATCCGTCGACATCGATCAGGACCAGGTAGTGGCAGGTGCCGTCGGCTTCGTCGGTGGCGCGCCGCGACAGCGGTTGGCCGTTGCGCACGATCCTGCGCGCGAAACGCTGCAGTTCGGGCTGCACGACGCCCAGGAAGTAGCGGCGGTTGTGCAGGCCGGTCAGGTTGTCGCTTACGCAGTACTGCTCCATCTCGCGGTGCGAAATGAAGCTGCGCCGGGCCGCGAACTGTATGAGCCCCGTCGAGAGGGAGCCGACGATCGTGATGGTGGCGAGAAAGGCAGCCTTGGAGAGCGCGCGGTAGGGGTCGGATTCCACCCCGAACGCATCGACGGCGATGGCGGGAAGGATCATGGCCAGTCCCGCCAGGAATGAATGCAGCACGGGAAGTTTGCCAAGGCCGAAAAATCCGATCAGGACGAGCGCCACCCCGTACAGGTACATCGGACCATAGGCGCTGCCCCTGCCGGCGAGTTCGAGGACGCTGGCGCTCCAGGCCGCGGAAAGCGCCATGGCGACCAGCAGAGCGCCGGAAATGCGCTCGAACCTCGGATGATAGGTGGCGGCGAGCAGTGCCGAAAAAATCGCGAGGTTGAGGCCGATCCGCGCCATGACCAGCAGGCCGGCCCCCCGGTTGATCAGGGTCAGTTCCAGAATGCCGTACAGGGCGAGGATGGCGCCGCTGATAATGAATATTCCACGAAACTCGGCGCGTCTGTGGTGTGTTCTGAGAAAGGCGGATTCCAGGCCCGGATCGGGAAAACCGAGGAGGGTTGCGCGGAATATGTGGTCTTTCATGCCGGTCCTACTTTTTATTCTAGCGGTGCCCGGTTTCGGTAGAAGCCGGCGCCAATCATATGGACAGTATATGCAAAATCCGCGCTCCGATCAACCACGGACTATGGATCGGGCGTTCCGCGCCAATAAAAAAAGCCGCCCCGAAAGGCAGCTTTTTCGTCTCTGCGGCGAAGAGGACTTGAACCTCCATGCCTCTCAGCACTAGCACCTCAAGCTAGCGTGTCTACCAATTCCACCATCGCCGCGAGAACGTGTCGTTTATACTATTCCGGTAGGACATTGTCAAGCGCGGCGGGATCGGCGAAGGTGAAACGGTCGCGTCCCGCCGCCTTCGATCGGTACATAGCCGCATCCACTTCCGATAGCAGGCGCTCGACGGTTTCGTCGGGCCCAAGGCATCCGCGGCGTACGGGAAGGTACCCGCCGGAAATCGTGATGGACAGTTCCAGGTGGTCGATCCGGAACGGCGTACCGCATACCGCTTCGCGCAGCTGTTCAGGGAAGCGGCGCGCGTGGCTGTCGGCGCTGTGCTTCAACATGATGAGGAATTCCTCGCCGCCCCAGCGCACCGCCACGTCGGAAGCGCGGATCATGGAATGGAATCTTGCCGCCAACTCCGCAAGAACGCGATCGCCGACCGCGTGGCCGTAACGATCGTTGATGGTCTTGAAGTGGTCGATATCCACCATGTACAGATGGTGGGATTCGGTTTCGCCCGGATCGCCCGAGCGACGGGGTTGCGCCCTGACACTGTCCGGAAGCCGTCGCGCGTGGCGTTCCAGGTCGGGATGCACGACGGTATAGAAATAGCGCCGATTGGGCAGGCCGGTGAGGTGATCGGTGATGGAGAGGCGTTCTATTTCCTTGTGGAAAATGTAATTTCTGCGTGAAGCCAACTGGATCAGGCCGGTGGACACCACACCCAGCACCACCATGGTGACCATGAAAATTGCCTTGGTCAGGGCTACGTTGGGATCCGATTCGACCAAAAGGGCGTCCACCGCGATGGCGGGCAGGATCATGCCCATGCCCACCGCGAAGGCAGGAGCGACGGGCACCTTGCCGAACCCGAGATAGGCGATCAGCACCTGCCCCACTCCGAAAAAGTACAGGCCGGCGTAGGGGTTGCCCCTGCCCAGGTATTCCATGGCGGTCACCGACCAGGCGGCCGCCAGCGCAGCCGCTGAAAGCATGATCGTCGACAGTCGGTTGAACGAGCGATGCCAGGTCATCGCGAGAAGGCTGCCGGTGAAGGGAAATACGAGGGCGAGCCGGATGGCGATGATGGCCGAAGAACGGACGCCGAAAAGGTGCGTGTCGAGGATCCCGTAGGCGAGGATGACGGCGGCCGAAAGCAGGAAGATGATGCGGAATTCCATGCGCCGATGGTGGTACGTCCTGAATCCCGCCTCGGTATCGCGGTCGGGGAACCCGAACAGCACCGTGCCCAGGCTCGGTTCGGTCATCGGTGCGGGCAGGGGTGCGGTCATCGGCGCGACTCGCGTCGGACGTCGATCACATCCTGCGCGCGGCGCAGCGCGGCGTCCAGGTCTTCCACGAGATCCTCAGGCCCCAGGTCCCGGTCAATCCCCGCCTTGGCAATGGCGGATCGGGGCTGATCCCGCACTTCGGAGAGGATCAGGGTGGTATGGTGGCGGTTGCAGTGCCGTTCGAAGGATCGCAGGGCGTTCAGGCCGGTGGCGTCGATGCTCGGCACGTTCCTCATCCTGAGGATGAAGGCCGCCGGAGGGCGTTCCAGGCGATCGAGCGCGTCCTGCAGCATGTCGGCCACCCCGAAGAAGAGCGGCCCGTTGATTTCGTACACTTCGCATCCCTCGGGGATGCGCCTGGACCCTACCGAATCGGCGTCCGGATGCCGCGCGGATTCGGCGGCGAAACGGTCGTCGTCCCGCATGGAGACGATGAACGACGCCTCGGCCTGCCGCCTGACGAAGAGTACGATGGACAGCAGGACCCCCACCTGCACGGCTGCGGACAGATCCACCGTGACCGTGATGAAGAAAGTGACGAGCATGACGGCAAGGTCGCTCTTGGGGGCGCGCCGCATGTTGAAGAACCGGTGCAGTTCGATCATGTCCAGGGCGCCGAACACGCGCACCGCCGCCAGGGCGGCAAGCGGGATGGCCCCCAGCGCCCTGCCGCCCAGCAGCATGATGGCCAGGATGACGGCCGAGTGCGTCATGGCGGAAACCGGCGAGCGCGCGCCCGACTTTATGTTGGCGGCGGTCTTGGCGATGGCGCCGGTGGCGGGTATGCCCCCGATCAGCGCGGACAGGATGTTGCCGATGCCGTGCGCCACGAGTTCCGCCGAGGCCGAGTGGCGGGTGCCGGTCATGCCGTCGGCGACCACGGCGGATTGCAGGGATTCTATGGAGATAAGGATGGCGATGGTGATGGCCGAGGGGAAGACGTCGCGGATTTTCTGCAGGCTCAGGGGCGGCAGGCGGATCGCGGGCAGTACGGGCGGGATGTCGCCGTAGACCGAGCTGATGGTTTCCACCGCGGGGTGCAGCAGGGCGATGAGGATGGCGACCACGGCGACCGCGCTGACCGATGCGGGCAGGCGGGGGGCGAGGCGGCGGGCGGCGACGATCAGCACGACGGTGCCGACGCCCGCGAGGATGGTGGGAAGGTCGGCCGTGGGCGCGTAGATGAGGTAATACCGGAGCCGTTCGGTGAATTCGAGGGGCAGGTAGGATATGTCCAGGCCCAGGAAATCCCTGACCTGGCCTGCGATGATGATGATGGCGGTGCCGGTGGTAAAGCCTACCGTGACCGGATAGGGCATGAACTTGATGACCGAGCCCAGGCCCGAAAGCCCCATGACGATGAGGAGCAGTCCGGCGAGCAGCATGGCCAGGAGAAGGCCGTCCATGCCGAAGCTGCGGATCATGTCGGCGATCATGACGACAAAAACGCCGGTGGGGCCGGCCACCTGGTGGTAACTGCCGCCCAGGATCGCGATGGCGAAACCCGCGAAGATGGCGGTGTACAGGCCCTGCGCGGGACTTGCGCCGGTGCCGATGGAAAAGGCGATGGCGGTGGGCAGGGCGATGAAGCCCATGGTGATGCCGGCGAGCAGGTCGCGTTTGAGGTCGGCGGACGGATACCCCGCTTTCAGGCGCCTGACGAACGCGGGTTCCAGCGCCGCGACCTGAACGCCGGAAAAGGTGCTGCCCATGGAGCAATTCATCTACGCGGGGCGCACGAACGTCAAGAGGTGCGGTAAATTATTTAATATGGGACTCTACGAACATCTGGCCCTGAGGTACGATGAATTTTTCCCTCCGAACGAGGCCTGCGTGGATTTCGTGGTCCAGGGAATGGACCCCCGGGCTCCCTTGAACCTGCTCGACCTGGGTTCGGCGACGGGCGGAACCGCGCTCGCCTTCGCCGCGCGAGGCTGGGGCGCGACGGGATTGGAACTGAACGCGACGATGACGCGGATGGCACGGAACAAGACGGCTTCCGGGGCCGCGGAGACGGACACCACAGGGTTGTCCCGCCCCAGGTTCCTGCAGGCCGACATGCGGGATGCCGGCAGGCTCCTGGCGGGTGATATCTTCGGAGCGGCGCTCTGCGCGGGCAACACCCTGCCCCACCTGCCCCCCTCCGACTTCGCGGAATTCTTCAGGGCGATGATCGGCCTGCTCGCGCCCGGCGGCTGCATGATCACGCAAACCCTCAATTACGCGCATCCGGAAATCGGCCCCGGATACGTGTTTCCCGATATCGAGGTTCCGGGTCTGCGGTTCGTGCGTTCCTACGCGGCCGCCGATCCGCCCGGCCTCGAATTCCGGACGGAACTCGTCGGGCCTGGCGGCGTCGAACGCGACCTGACCATTTTGCACGCGTATTCCCCCGATGATATCGAGGGCGCGATGCGCGCGGCGGGATTCGGGGAGATCGCGCGATTCGCCGGATGGGCGGCGGGGCCGTTCGACCCGGCGCGCGACAAATTCGTCATTGTACGGGGATACCGTCCGTAATCCGCGTGACCGCGACGCAGCGGCCGGATTCCGGGTCTATGTCGAACAAGGCGCCTGAAATGGATGAGGGGCCTTCGGCCACCTCCATCCTGAGGGGCATCTGGCTGCGCATGCGCGCCAGGCAAATGTCGGATTTGACGCCGATCACCGAACCGGCGGGGCCGGTCATGCCCAGGTCGGTCAGGTATCCGGTACCGCGCGGCAGGATGCGATCATCGGCGGTCTGCACATGGGTGTGGGTGCCGGCGACCACCGACACGCGCCCGTCCAGGTACCAGGCGAGCGCTTCCTTTTCCTCGGATGATTCGGCGTGGAAATCCACGATGACGAGGGCGTCGGGGTGAACGGCTCGGATTTCTTCCAGGAGGCGGTCGGCGCTGCGGAAGGGGCAATCGATCGGGGTCATGGATTCGCGGCCCTGCAGGTTCAGGACCACCCATGCGGGGGTGTTTCCGGTATGGATCGAGGCGCCGACGCGCCCGGCGAAGCGAATCCAACCTCGACCCGGGGCGCCTGACGGAAAATTGGCAGGCCTGAGCAGGTCGGGTTCGGCATCCAGGACGGCGCGGGCATCCTTGCCTTCCCAGACGTGGTTGCCGGAACTGATCACGTCAACGCCGGCTTCGCGCAGGGCCACGCACTCCTCGGGGCCGATGCCGAAGCCTGAGCGGGCATTCTCGCCGTTGGCCACGACGAGGCCTGCGCCCGTGCGCGCGACCAGGGCGCGCAGGTCCCGGTGGAGCGCCGTCAGGCCAGTCGGCCCGACGACGTCGCCCACCATGAGCGCGCGAACCATGCAGCGATCCTTGTGCGTGCCTATCGGGCGTACTCCACGACGCGGGTTTCGCGGATGATCGTGACCTTGATCCTGCCGGGATAGCGCAGGTCGTTCTCGATCTTCTTGGCGATCGCCTTGCAGAGTTCGCGCGACTGGTCGTCGGACACCTGTTCGTAGTTGACCAGGATGCGCAGTTCGCGGCCGGCCTGGATTGCATAGGCTTTTTCCACGCCGGAGAAGCTTTCGGCGATGTTTTCCAGGTTTTCCAGGCGCTTTACGTAGTTGTCCAGCGTTTCGCGGCGGGCGCCGGGCCGGGCCGCGGATATGGCGTCGGCGATCTGCACGAGGACGGCCTCGGGACAGATGGGTTCCACGTCGTTGTGGTGCGAACCGATGCCGTTGATGACCCGCGGATCCTCGCCGGCCTTGCGGGCGATGTCCATGCCGATCTCGGCGTGGTTCTGGTCCGAGTCGGTTTCCACGCCCTTGCCGATGTCGTGCAGCAGGGCGCCGCGCTTGGCGATCTCGCGGTTCAGGCCGATCTCCGCCGCGAGCATGCCGGCGATGACCGCCACTTCCTTTGAGTGCATGAGCACGTTCTGCCCGTAGCTGGTGCGGTAGTGCAGGCGGCCCAGGGCCTTGATAAGCTCGGGCGCCATGTTGTGCAGGCCCAGGTCGAACACGACCTTTTCGCCTTCTTCGTAGATGCGCTGGGCGACTTCGCGGGTGACCTTCTGAACCATCTCTTCGATGCGGGCGGGGTGGATGCGCCCGTCGGTGATGAGCCGTTCCAGCGAGGTACGCGCGATTTCGCGGCGCACGGGATCGAAGCAGGAGATGACGACCGCCTCGGGTGTGTCGTCGATGATCACGTCGACGCCGGTAAGGGTTTCCAGCGTGCGGATGTTGCGGCCCTCGCGGCCGATGATGCGGCCCTTCATCTCGTCCGAGGGGAGCGTGACGGAGGTGACCGTGGCCTCGGCCGTGACCTCGGTGGCGAGGCGCTGGACCGTGGTGACGATGATGTCGCGCGATTTCTTTTCCGCGGCGAGCGTCGCTTCCTGTTCGATCTTGTTGATCAGGAGCTGGGCGTCGCGGCGGGCTTCGTTTTCCAGCCCCTGGATGATGAGCTTCTTGGCCTCGTCGGCGCTGAGGCCGGAGATGCGTTCCAGTTCCTCGCGATAGCGTTCTTCCTGGCCGGAAAGGGATTCTTCCTTTTCGGCCGCGGCTGCTTCGCGGGTCCTGAGCGCGGCTTCCTGACGTTCAAGCGCATCGATCTTGTTGTCGAGGTTTTCTTCTTTCTGAATGACGCGGCGCTCCAGCTTCTGGAGTTCCGCGCGCCGTTCCCGATTTTCCTTTTCCTGCTGGTTCCGTTCGCGGATGATCTGATCTTTCGCTTCTACCAGGATTTCTTTTTTCTGGGCCTCGGCCTCTTTTACCGCATCCTGCTTGAGACGCTCCGCGACGCGTTCCGCCGCGGAGAGCTGAAATCTGGCGTAGAGCCAGCGGATCATCCATCCAAGAACGAGTCCAGCCAGGGCCAGGACGGCGGGTACCACCACATTTGCCGTCATATGACCTCCAAGCCGTACCATGTTGCTCAGTTGATTATACGGATGCCGTCCCATTTGTCAAGATTGCACGAAATCCTCGACTGCATAGATAATTGCGATTGACGGCACAAAATGCGTCATCTATACTTTGCTCCATCGTTCGGAGGCATGCTTCGGCATTCTCCATGGCAAGGTAGCAATCTGGGCTTCATGCATCGTCGTTCCTGTCTTTTCCGTTCCGGAGGCGCGGCGGCCGCGTTTCCGGAACCCTCCGCAGCTCGCCTCACCCACCGGAAAGACCACCGAAGCGCTCTCGACCTGCCCTGGGAACATCGAACACCGTACCGCTGACTTCCGAATCGTCCGCCCTGGGCGGACGTATATGGCGCCGTCGCCCTGCACGACGGGCTTTGTGAGGGTTTTTCCGAATGTCCAAGAAGGTTTACGTCGGCAACATGAACTACAGCACCCAGGAACAGCAGCTGCGCGACCTGTTCGCGCAGTACGGCGAGGTTCTTTCGGTGAACATCATCGTCGACCGCTACACCGGCAAGGCCAAGGGTTTCGGCTTCGTCGAAATGAACACCGACGAGGAAGCCCGTGCCGCGATCGAAGCCCTGAACGGCTTTGAATTCATGGCGCGCCAGCTCCGCGTGAACGAAGCGGAAGACAAGCCCCGCCGCGACGGCGGCAATTTCCGCCCCCGCCGCTACTGACAGCCACTGACGGTCGCTGACAGCCGCTGACAGTCGCCGACCGTCCCCGTATCCAGACGCGCATGGAGTAACCGCCCGGCAGGCCGCCCGGGCGGTTTTTTTATTTGCGGGAGGCTTCGGCGGGCGGCCCGCGGTCCGGTCGGGCGCGGCCGAACCGCTGGTCCAGCGCCGCGATGCCGGCCCTGAAGCGCTCGGGCAGGGGGGCGCCGAACATGGTCGGCGCGTCGTGTCCGGGAAGCCGGATCCTGAGCCTGCGCGCATGCAGGTGCAGGGTGGCTTCGGGAAAGGCGGCATCCTTTTTCCCGTAGATGGGGTCGCCGAGCATGGGGCAGCCGAGTTCGGCCATGTGCACGCGCAATTGGTGGGTGCGGCCGGTTTTGGGGTACAGCGCGACCAGGGCGTAGCCGGAGCCGCCCGATGACCAGGAGGCGAGCACGCGGTATTCGGTCCAGGCGGATTTTCCGCGCGAGGCGGCATCGCCCGAGGGCAGGGATGCGAAGCGTTTCCGGTTGCGGGGGTCGCGGGCAAGGCGGTTCCGGATGCAGCCTTCGGGTCGAGGGGGGATGCCGCGGGTGATGGCAAGGTATTCCTTGCGGACGGCACGGTCGCGGAATTGCGCGGCGAGGAATTCCTGGGCTTCGGCATCTCGGGCGACGATGATGATGCCGGAGGTGTCCTTGTCCAGGCGGTGAACGATGCCGCCGCGTGCCGGCGCCACGCGCGCGGGGACGGGATCGGGCTGCGCGGGGTCGGGATCGGTAGTGGCGCCGGCACGCGTCCGGTTGCGGAACAGCGCGGCGTTGGCCAGGGTGCCGCGGCGGTTGCCGTGGCCGGGGTGCGTGACCATGCCCTGGGGCTTGTCGATGACCATGACCCGGGCATCCTCGTAGATGATGCGCAGGGGAATGTCTTCCGGCACGAGATCGGAAGCGGGTTCATCGGTCCAGCGCACTTCCAGTTCGTCGCCCGGGCGCAGGGGCCGGGATGGCTTGATCTCCTTCCCTCCCATATAAAAGGAAGCATCGCGCGCCTTTATCTGCGATCTGGAGAGGATTCCCGCGACTTCGGCCACCCAGCGGTCGGCCCGCCCGGCGCCTTCCGGCCCCACACGGCCTTTCCAGGTCCGCGCAAGGTCCGCGGAACGGAGAGAAGCGGAGTCTTGTGTCTGAACGGACGGCGCCTTCGCGCCTGGCATACGCTTCTTGGCCGGCATGCGGTCTCCCGGGTTCCGCCCGCGGGGCGAACCCGCTATAGTTGAAGCATGGAAAGCGCACTCAGGGCAATGATGGAGCGGGCGGCCGCCGCGATGGGTTCGGTTCTCCTGGTGGATACGCTGGTCACCATCGCGTGGGTGCTGATAACCCTGGTCGTCGGGTTCGCGGTGGTCAGGATTCTGGACAAGGCTACCAGGCGCATCACGCGGCGCGCGATGCACCAGCGCTCCGGCGCCATGCTGGAAAAGTTCATCCGGTACGCGGGCAATTTCCTGGTGGTGGCGATCGCGCTGCGCAGGGCGGGCGTGGACATCACGGCGGTGCTCGGCGCGGCCGGCATCGCGGGAGTCGCGCTGGGCTTCGCGGCGCAGACCTCGGTGTCCAACATCATTTCGGGCCTGTTCCTTTTTACCGAAAAATCGTTCGGCCTGGGCGACACGGTGCAGGTGGGCGACGTGACCGGCGCGGTCGAGAGCGTGGAACTGCTCTCGATCCAGATCAGGACTTTCGACAATCGGCTGGTGCGGATTCCGAACGAGACGATGATCAAGTCGAATATCGTGAACGTGACGTATTGGCCCAGGCGGCGCCTGGACCTGTGGCTTCTGCTGCCGCACGGCACGAAGGTCCCGGCGCTGCGCGAGGTGTTCGTCGCGGTCGCGGACGGCAATCCGCTCGCGCTGAAGGATCCGGCGCCCGAACTTTACGTGGATTCCGCGAACGAGGACGGCCTCCGGATACTCTGCACGGTGTGGTTCAACAAGGCGGACATGGCGGGGCTGAAAAACACGCTGATTCCCGACCTGCTCGCGGCGCTGGAAGCGCGGGGCATACGTCCGCAGGCCCGCAGGGTCGAGGTGGGCTCGGGCGGTGCGGGCTCCGC
>CAYRXK010000039.1:1208-5326 GCA_964428265.1 uncultured Treponemataceae bacterium | reverse complement strand
GCGGGCTCCGCCGCGACCTGAACCCGGGCGAGCCTAGCCCTCGACCCAGCCGATGCCGGGCACCAGGCGGCGCCCCGCCGGTCGTTGGTCCGCGCTGCCGCCGATCTCGGGTACGCCGCCGGCGGCCGGACTGGCCGCTTCCTCGTCTACGGGGTCCCGGTCAGGGCCCAGGGTGCCATGCCGGCGCGGGCCGTACTCGACGTTCCAGAGGAAGAGCCCGGTGGGGGGCGCCGTGGGGCCGGCGGCTTTGCGGTCGCCCGATTCGAGGAGGCCGCGCATGCGCGCGGCGGCTCGCTCCGGCGCGTCGGGGCCGTGGGATTCCTCGACCTCGATATGGAGCATGGTGCCCACGAGCGAGCGGACCATCCGCCACAGGAAGGCGTTGGCCGCCACCTGGTACACGACCAGGTCTCCGTCGCGATAAAAACAGGATTCTTCAACGAAGCGGCGCTTGCTGCGGCTGGGATCCTTGGCCGACGAGAAGGCGGTGAAGTCGTGGCTGCCGATGATGGCGGCGGCGGCGGCGTTCAGGACGTCCAGGCGGGGCTGGCGGCGTACGTGGTGGGCGCGCCTGAGGGTAAAGGGGTCGGGCTCGGCGCCGCAGGCGATGAAGTAGCGGTAGCGCCGCAGCGAGGCGTCGAAGCGGGCGTGGAAACCGTCCGGCACGGCTTCGGCGCGCAGGATGCGCACGTCGTGCGGCAGCAGGCGGTTCAGGGCGGGCATGAATTTTTCCGCCGGGATGGAGGCGATGTCGGTGACAAAGCAGCCGACCTGCCCCATGGCGTGGACGCCTGAGTCGGTGCGGCCGGCGCCGGTGAGGCCGACGTGGTGGCCGTGCATGCGCTCGAGGGCCGATTCGATGTCCTGCTGCACGGAACGGGCGTTTTTCTGGCGCTGCCAGCCGCCTGAGTCCGTGCCGTCGTAGGCGATGGTCAGCTTGATCGTCATGGCCATGGCCGCCGCTACCGCGATGGGGTGTCGGGACGTTCTATGATGGCTATGGCGACCGCGTTCTTTCCTTCGTGGGTCAGGCTTATGTGCAGGGTGCCGCCGCCTGCGTCCCTGAAGCGATCGGCCGCGCTGCCCTGCAGGACCATGTCGGGTTTGCCGTTGTGGTTGTTCACCACGATGATGTCGCCGAGCTTGATGCCGTGCAGCCCGGTGCCCAGCGCCTTGCCGAAGGCTTCCTTGGCGGCGAAGCGGGCGGCCAGCGAAAGGGCCTCGCCCGCCCCGCGCGAGCGGGCGGCCTCGACCTCCAGGGGATTGAAAAAGCGATCGACCAGGCCCGGCTGTTCCAGCCAGCGGCGGATCCTGTCCACGTGCACGATGTCGATGCCGAGACCGGCGATCATGATCCCTCCGGGGAGACGAGCCGCACGGTGACGCTCTGCGGTTCGTAGGTTTCTATGAATACGCCCGGAGGGACGGCGGCGTCTACCCGGACGGTATAGGTGCCGGGGCGTGCGAAGGATGAAAGATCGATGGCGAGCTGCGCCTGCGACGCCAGTTGCGCCTGCGCGGCGGCCGCGGCCGCGGCGGCTCCCGACTCCTCGGCGGTGCCGCCCATTCCCTGATCGGGTCCGCCCGCGTGCAGGCGCATCGAACCCGGCGGCAGCGGGTCCGCCAGCGCCAGCGCGGGATTGAGCCCGCGCACCTGGATGCGCAGGCCGTCGAGCGTCCTGGACACGAGCGCGCGCCGCACCCTGGCCTTGAATTTCACGGTGTCCGCGCCCGGAACGGTGATGAAGCTGTCCTTGCGCAGCAGCCGGGCATCCAGGGAAAAATCCGCGCGCTTTCCGGAAAGCTCGATGAATTCGGTGGCTACGTCCGTTGCCCGGGCGACGGCTCCCGCGGGACCGGCGACCAGCACCTCGGGCGGTTCGATGTCGAAGGACACCAGTTCGTAACCGGGGTCCACGAAGCCGCGGAACGAGGGGGTAACCGGCAGCGATCGCGTGGCCTTGCGCTCCATGCCGACCACTATTTCTCCCGGTTCGGGGGTGAGTTCCAGGGGGTCGGCGGCGATGGCGGCGCCGCGGCGCTCGATCCTGACCGGCGCGCGGAAGGCGCCCTCGGCGCGGATGCCGGAGAGGTCGATGCCCGCGGCGATGTCGTCCTCGCGCAGGGAATACAGGGTGTCGCGCTCGCCCCTTAGGATGACCTTGACGGTGCGGGGGTACTGGGTAGAGGGCACGACCTCGTCGTTCAGCGATACCGACAGGGGTATGGACAGGGCCCGCTGTTCCAGCCGGGTCAGGTTGTAGACGAAGAAGACGAAGAGCGCGAGCGCCAGGGATATGACCTTGGCCGGCCAATCCTCCAGGAGCTGGGCGGGGATGCCGGGGCGCTTCATGACAATTCCTCGGTTTCGGGCACCGGTTCTTCATCGCCGGATGCGTGGTGCGGGGTGCCGCCTAAGAGTTCGGCGAGCCGTTCGCGCACCTGCGCGCCGGAGAGGCCGTAATACAGTTTCGAGTCGTAGGCGAGGGAGAGGGCGCCCGTTTCTTCGGAGACCACGAGGACGACGGCGTCGGCCTCTTCGGTGATGCCGAGCGCGGCGCGGTGCCGGGTGCCGAAGCTTTTGCGGATGTCCTGCTGTTCGGAGAGGGGCAGGAAGCAGCCGGCGGCGGCAACCCTGCCGGACTGGATGATGGCGGCTCCGTCGTGCAGGGGGGTATCGTGCCCGAAGATGCTGATGATCAGGCTTCCCGAGGGGACGGCGTCGAGCCTGACGCCCTTTTCTATGAAGGATTTCAGGCCCACGGTGCGCGCGAAGACCACCAGCGCGCCCCGCTTTTTTTCCGACAGGATTTCCGCGGCGGTGACCACGCCTTCTATCATGCCCGCTTTCGGCCGCACGCCCGGCCTGAACAGTCCGCCCTGGCCCAGTTTGAGGAAGATCTTGCGGAGTTCCGGCTGAAAGATGATGGCAAGGCCTATGACGAGTCCGGGCGCGATGATGGATAGGATCCAGGTTACGGTGGGGAGTTTGAGGAAAAACGCCGCGCCGTAGATGCCCATGAGCAGGATGATGCCGCGCACCAGCTGCATGGCCTGGGTGCGCACGAGTATCTGGTAGGTCTTATAGATGAGGAAGGCCAGGAGGAGGATGTCGACCGCGGGCCGTACGTAGGTGGCGATCAGTTCGCCGATGGTTCCGGGGCTCATCGCGCGGGCTCCTCGCGGTAGGGGCCGGAGCCTGGTCGGCCGCGGCAGGCCGAGAAGACGGCGATGGATTCGCGGGTGGCGGCGACGTCGTGCACGCGCAGTATGTCGGCGCCGGAAAGCCAGGCGGCGATGCCCGCGCCCAGGCTGCCGGGCAGGCGCGCCGAGGGGGCCGCCAGGCCGCCGTGGCGCGAGGTTATGTCGGCGATTAAGCTCTTGCGCGAGTGGCCGATGAGGATGGGGTAACCGAGCGCGAGGAGCAGGTCGAGCCTGCGGAAAATGTCGAGGTTGTGGTCCATGTTCTTGCCGAAGCCGATGCCCGGATCGAGCACGATGCGGTTCCGGGGGATCCCCGCCGCCAGCGCCCGTTCCGCCGCGGCGCGGAGGAAGCCCGCGACCTCGGCGGCGCAGTCCGCGTACTCCGGCGCCGCCTGCATGGTGGCGGGCTCTCCGCGCATGTGCATGAGGACGACGGCCGCCCCGTACTCGCGCGCGGCACGGGCCGATTCCGGGTCGGCCAGCGCGGCGATGTCGTTCACGATGTCGGCGCCTTCGGCCAGGGCGGCGCGCGCCACGGGCCCGTGCCGGGTGTCCACCGACACCGGCGCGTTGCTGGATTTCCGGAACGCACGGATCGCCGGAATCAGGCGCGCCAGTTCCTCTTCTTCGGTCACGGGCGCGGAACCGGCGCGGGTGGATTCAGCGCCGAAGTCGACGATCGCCGCCCCTTCGTCCAGCTGCGCGAGCGCGGCATCGCGGGCGGCAACCGGATCGGGCGCCCTGGACCCCTGCCAGAACGAATCGGGCGTGCAGTTGACGATGCCCATGATGCAGGGTTCCGCGCCGAGCCTGATCGTTCGGCCTGACGGCAACGACAGAATGCGGACTGGCCTGACGGTTCCAAGCCTGGCGGCTTCAAGCCTGACGGCTCCAAGCCTGACGGCTTCGGGCCT
>CAYRXK010000039.1:0-1108 GCA_964428265.1 uncultured Treponemataceae bacterium | reverse complement strand
GCCTGACGGCTTCGGGCCTTCCGGTGCCGGATGCGCGTGTGCTCATCGGCCGGCCTCCGGAGGAACGGGCACGGCAACCGCCACGGGCGGCGCCTGATCCGCGCGCGGCCTTTCCCTGCCCGAATCGGCGGCGGCCCGCAGGAACTCCGCGATGCCCGCCACATCCAGCCCGGTTTCCGCCAGCAGTTGGGCGCGGGTCGCCTGGCCCGCGGGAATGGACCGGATGCCCGCCAGATGCACGGGCAGCGCGGGCAGCCTGGATGCGGCGATCGCGGCGATCCCCTCGCCCACGCCGCCGGCGATCATCCCTTCCTCCACCACCACGACGACCCCGTACCTGGCCATGACCGAGGCAAGCCAGGCCGCATCGAGCGGCGCGGCGTAACGGAGCGCCAGCACATCCACCGGTCGACCCTCTCCTGCCAGCAGGTCCGAGGCATCGGCCGCGTGGGCCGCCATGGTCCCGAAACCGCAGGCGAGCAGGCGCGCGCCGGGGCGTTCGCGCAGGAACACGCCGCGACCGGGTTCGGGCTGGGTGGCCGCAAGCCCCGTGTCGCAGGGCGTTTCGGTTTTCGGATAGCGGATCAGGACGGGGCTGTCGGAGCGCAGCGCGCGTTCCAGGAAAAGTTCGAGCTCCCCGCCATCGGCGGGCGACATGATGGTAAGGTTGGGCATGGCGCGGAACATGGCCAGGTCGAACAGGCCCTGGTGCGTCTCGCCGTCGTCGCCGACCAGGCCCGCGCGGTCCACCGCGAAGACTACCGGCAGATTCTGCAGCGCCACATCGTGGAACACCTGATCGGCCGCCCGCTGCAGGAAGGTGGAATACATGGCCACCACGGGACGCATGCCGCCCGCGGCCAGGCCCGCGGCGAAGGTCACGGCGTGCTGTTCGGCGATGCCGACATCGAACACGCGATCGGGCATCGCCGTGCGCAAGGCTTCGAGCCCGGTGCCCTTGGACATCGCCGCCGTGATGGCGACCACGCGGTTGTCGTCGCGCGCCAACCGCAGCAGGGTTCGGCCGAACACATCGGTGAAGCTCGGTCGCGCGGGCGCCGCATCGGCCCGCTTGGCCGCATCGGCGCTCCTGGCCGCGCTGGCCGTA
>CAYRXK010000038.1:3484-24828 GCA_964428265.1 uncultured Treponemataceae bacterium | reverse complement strand
GGACGTTGTTGACCTGGGGCTGCTCGGACATGGCGCGGAACTGGATGTTCTTGAACGCCACGGTCTTGGCGCCGCCCCACCACTCCTCGTTGCGGGTGACGTTGACTTCCTGCGGGTTGGGGAAGGACACGAACTTGTAGGGGCCGGTGCCCGTGACGACCTTGGTGCCGTAGTCGGCGCCGGCGGCCTCGACGGTCTGGCTGTCCTCGATGCCGGAGCAGTAGTGCGCCAGGATGTTCAGGGCGGGGCCGTAGGCCGAGGGGGTCATGTACTTGGCGCGGTCGGCCCAGGAAGTCAGGGCGATGGTGGCGTATTCGGGGTCCTTCAGCTTGCCCCACACGATCTTCACGGTGTAGTCGTCGACCTTTTCCACCGAAAGGATCGAGCTGAACATGGACTTGGCGCTCGACTTGGGGTGGTGCAGGATGCGGTTGAACGAGAACACGACGTCGTCGGCGGTGAAGGCGTTGCCGTTGTGGAACTTCACGCCCTTGCGCAGCTTGATGGTGTAGGTCGTGCCGTCCTTGGAGACGAGGCCGTTTTCCATCGTCGGGATGACCTCGGCCAGTCCGGGATAGAACTGGTAGTCCGTGGTCATGTTCACGAGGGTTTCGTTGATCTCGCGCATGACCTGCGCTTCGTTCAGCGTGGTGTAGATGTTCGGGTCCAGGGGCTGCGGCGCCGCCGCGAGCACGAACACCAGCGTATCGGTGTCGCGGTTCTTCAGCGCGGGACCCTTGGCCTGCGCGAAGGCGATGCCCCCCACGAGCGCGAGGGCCAGCAGCAAGGCGGTGATCTTCTTCATCCTGTTTCCTCCTTCGGGAATCACACGAATCTGATCGGGTCGCGGAACGGCCCGTCGTGCACGATGGGGCGGAACGTCCCGGTTCAGGGACCTCCGGGCGCCCCGCTGATGGTTTCGTACCCATCATCCTGCAGGGCGTAGGTCCTGCGCCGCGCGGCGACCGATTCTTCGCGGTACACCAGCAGCACCATGTGGACCAGGATATTCAGGGTCGAAAAAAGACCCACGTAGGAATTCAGCATGAGGAGCGAATTGGTATTGCAGCGGACCACCGAATCGGCGAGCGGGTAGATGGGGCAGGTCGCGGAGTCGGTGAAAAGGTTGAGGGTGCCGCCCTGCGCCTTCGCCACCTTGGCGACGTGGCGGACCTCGTTCGAATAGGGCGGAAAGGTCAGGATGAACATCAGGTCGCCGGGGCCGAAGGACCGCAGGCGCGGCGCATAGTCGGACACCGACCCGGTGATGACGGACACTTCCTTGTCGATCGAGGTCATCAGCGTATATTCGAAGCTGCGCGCGATGTGGGCCGAGGCCCCGAACCCGGAAATGAATATCCGGCGCGCGTCGCGGATGCTGTGCGCCATCGCCTGGATCTGGTCCAGCCGCACCTGCTCGAAATTCAGGCGCAGGTTGTCCACCTCGCTCAGGAACAGCTTCTGCAGCTGCTGTTCGGCGGGCAGGTCCTCGAATTCCTTCGGCACGATCTTCTGGTAGGGCGAGAGCTGCGACCTGACCTCTTCCTGCACCCGGCGCTTCAGGTCCTGGTAGCCGTCCAGCCCGAGCCCCTTGGCGAAGCGGACCAGCGAGGCGACGCTGACGCCCGCGGCCTCTCCCACGGCGTGGATGGACGCGAAGGCGACGCCCTGCTCGTTGTCGAGGATATAGGAGGCGATTTTCCGCGCTGAAGGCGCCATTTCGGGCAGCTTTTCGCGGATGGTGGACAGGATCACGGCGTTCGCCCCCTCCTTGCAGTCTGAGTCTGAAACATTTGTTTTCTGACTCTTGCACGAGGGAACTACGGTGTCAAGCAAAATCCGATGAAAGCTTCCTTTTTGTCAGGTCGAGGGTGTGCCGCGCGCCATGCAGGCCGCGATAAAGTCGCGGAACAGGGGGTGGGCGCCCGTGGGACGCGACTTGAACTCGGGGTGGAACTGCACGCCCAGGCCCCAGGGGTGGTCCGGCCATTCGCAGGCCTCGACCAGGGCGCCATCCGGGGTGGTGGAGGTAACGCGAAGGCCGGCGGCCGTCAGTTCGGCGCGCGCGCGGTTGGAAACCTCGTAGCGGTGGCGGTGGCGTTCCGAAATGACCGGGGTGCCGTAGGCGCGGCGGATGGCGGAACCCTCGACCGTGACGGACTCCATCGCGCCCAGGCGCATGGTGCCGCCGTATGCCTTGATGTCGACCTGGTCCTGCAGCAGGCCCACCACGGGATGCGCGGTGGTCCGGCTGAACTCCGAGGAATGCGCGTCCGCCCAGCCCAGCACGCCGCGCGCCCAGTCGATCACCATGATCTGCATGCCCAGGCAGATGCCGAAGTACGGCACCTTGCGCGTGCGGGCCCAGCCGGCCGCGCGGATCATGCCTTCGATGCCGCGCTCGCCGAAGCCGCCGGGCACCAGGATACCGTCGACCCCGCCCAGGATTCCGTCCAGGCGCGCGCCGGCCGCGCCCTCGACCTTCCCCTCGACCTCGACTTCCAGCGACCCCGAATCGATCTTGACCAGGTCCACCCCGCAATCGTTGGCGATGCCGCCGTGCTGCAGGGCTTCCCACACGGACTTGTAGGCGTCGTGCAGTTCCATGTACTTGCCGACCACGCCGATTTTCACGCGGCGCGACGGGCGCAAGCTTCGTGACACCACCGTTTTCCACTGCCCGAGTTCGGCGTGGCGGCTCTCGACATTCATTTTTTTCAGGATATAGGTGTCCAATCCCTGCTCGTGGAACACCAGGGGCACCTGGTAGATGCTTTCCTGGTCGAAGCCCGAGATCACGCCCTCGAACTCGACATTGGTGAATCCGGAAATCTTGCGGCGGATGCCCTCGTCCAGGTATTCCTCGGAGCGCAGGATCAGGACGTCCGGCTGTATGCCGAGTTCCTGCAGTTCGCGCACCGCGTGCTGGGTGGGCTTGGTTTTCAGCTCGCCGCCGGACACCGCGGGCACCAGGGTCACGTGCACCGCGATGGCGTCCTTGCGGCCGAATTCGTGGATGAGCTGGCGCACGGCTTCAAGGAAGGGGACCGATTCCACGTCGCCGACCGTGCCGCCGATTTCGACGATGATGATGTCGGTGTCGGGGCCTTCGCCCGCGGCCAGGATGCGGCGCTTTATTTCATCGGTGATGTGCGGAATTACCTGCACCGTGCGCCCCAGGAAATCGCCGGCGCGCTCCTTTTCTATGACGGCCTTGTAGACCTGGCCGGTGGTGACGGAATTGGCGCGCGACAGGGGGGCGTTGGTGTAGCGGCCGTAATTGCCCAGGTCCAGGTCGGTTTCGGCCCCGTCGTCGGTGACGTAGACTTCGCCGTGCTGGTAGGGGCTCATCGTGCCCGCGTCGATGTTCAGGTAGGGGTCTATCTTGATCATGCGCACGGAGAACCCGCGCGATTCCAGCAGGGCGCCGATGGACGATGCGGCGATGCCCTTTCCCAGCGAAGAACAGACGCCGCCCATGACGAATACTAGCTTCTTCATGGAATTTCAGTATCCCGATTTTCAGCGGCGCGTGTCAATCATCATCACGCATCATGTGCAAGCTTCGTGACACCCTCGGGATAAGCCGCCAGGACCCGGAGCGCGCGCAGGGTATTCCAGCGGCTCGGGCCGCCTGTTCTTTCCATGTCGAGGTGGACCTGCCCCGGATGCCGATGCTGTACCGGCCAGGAACCGTCGCGGCGGCGCTTCGCGGCCAGGATGCCCAGCGCCTCGTCCATGCGCGGATCGCGCGGCGCGAGCGCGGCGGCGAAATGGTCCAGGCCGCGCAGGATGTCGTAGTACCAGCGGCAGGGGAAGGACAGCATCGTGATGGTTGCAGTGATGGGCTCGCCCGTGCGCAGCGACCGGAACATCCGGTGCCGCAGGAGGCATTCGCGTCCGGCGCGCGCCGCGCCCTCGACCCTGGCGCCTTCGCATCGCGCGAGCGCTTCCAGGACGCTGATGGTGGTGTGGATCGAATAATGCTCCGAGCCCATGGACCAGGCGCAGTTCCATCCGCCGTCGGGCAGCTGGCGTTCCAGGATGTGGTCCAGGATGAGGTCGACGCGCGGGTCATCGATGCCGAAATATTTCAGGATGCCGAGCACCATCGCGGTGACGCAGAGGTCGCTGACGTGCGTGGTCACTGAAAAATCGATGCCGTGGTCGGCGGCGAATCCGCGGTCCAGGAGGATCATCGCGCTTTCGCGAAGGGCGCGGCCGCATCCCGGATTTCCGGGGTCATCGGGGTTTATCCCGAGGGTTGTCAGGTCGAGCAACGTATAGTGCGTTGAAATCCACTTGGGCACGTACAGGCCGCCGCCCCAGAGACCGGTGGCGGGGTCGCGCGCGGCCATCAGGCGGGCGCCCCAGCCTTCGCGCGAAATGCGCGCGCGTTCGGCGGCGATGCGGCCGGGATCGGCGCCGGGCACGAGGTCGCGCAGGGCCTGCCAGGCGATCGCCGGGTCGCCGCGCAGCAGCCATGGGATCAGGCCGGATTCGCCGACGGGACCGTCGGCGGCAGGCGCGACGGCGGCGGATGCGTCATTCCCTGGCTTGTCGCGATCGGATGAGGTTCGCATGATTCCAAGTATCGGGTACAATCGGGCAATGCACAAACCTGACGGACTGCTGGCGCGGGGGCTGGCGGAACTCGGCTTCACCGAACCGGAAACCGGCGGCGGGCTGCATGCCGCCCTGCATGAAGGTCTTTCGCGCTACGTGGCGGAACTCGAACTGTGGAATCCCACGCACGGCCTGGTGAACGCCTCGGGCGACGAACTGGTGGTGAAACACATCCTGGACAGCCTGGCGCCGTGGAAAATACTTCGGGCCCTGCTCGGGGAATTCGGCGAGGGCGCTTCGCTGACCGACCTGGGCACGGGCGCGGGCCTGCCCGGCATTCCCCTGGCGCTGGCCATGCCGGATCTCCGCGTGCGCCTGGTGGAACGCATGGGCAAGCGCGTCTCCTTCCTGGAAAGCATGAAGGCGGTGCTGCCGCTGCCGAACGCGGAAATCGTGGAATCCGAGGTCGAGCGCGCGCCCGGGCCGCACGCGCTGTGCACCTTCCGCGCGTTCAGGCCCTTTTCCGAAATCAGGCTGTTCAGGGCCGTGTGGGCGCGCACCGCGCCCGGCGGCGCCTTCGCCGCGTACAAGGGCAGGCGCGAAAACGCGGCCGAAGAACTTCGTGCGTTATGCGATCAGCTCGCCGCGCCGGCGGACCTTTCGCTGCGCCGGGCTGCGGAGCGGGCGGAAATCATGGACCTGAAGGTGCCGTTCCTGGACGATCCGCGCTGCCTGGTCGTCCTCAGAAACCGCTGATCGCCGCCGAGATCGCGGCGCGGTAGCCCTTGGGATCTACCCAGAACGACATGCCGTGCTTCGCGCCGGGCACTTCGAGCGCGCCCGCGACGCGGGGGCAGGCGGCGCGAAGCTCCGCCATCATGCGGAAGGGCACGAATTCATCGTCGGTGCCGTGGATGAGCAGGAACGGCACGCGCGAGCGCGCGATGGCCGCCAGAGGATCGGCCTGCCTGATCGAATACCCCGCCCTGCGCCTGACCAGCGCGTCGGTCGCGTGCAGGAAGGGAAACGCGGGCAGGCCGTAGCGGCGCTTCAGCTGGTATTCAAGGATGCCCCAGGCGGAACTGTAGCCGCAGTCCGCGACCGCCAGCCGCACGATGTCCGGCAGGTCGGGTTCGCCCGAAGCCAGGATCACCGCAGCGGCGCCCATGGACACGCCATGCAGGACCACCGTGTCATATCGCCCATCGCGTTGCGCGATATTGCGAACCCATCCGACCAGGTCGCGCCGGTCGTGCCAGCCGAACCCGATGTAGTTCCCTTCCGATTCGCCATGGCCGCGCAGGTCGGGCATCAGCACCGACATGCCGTGTTCCTCGGCGTACATCCGCGCGAAGCCCCCCATCGACTGCGCGCGCGAACTGTACCCGTGCACCGCTACCGCCAGGCCCCGCGCGCCGGGTTTTTCCAGATACAGCGCCGACAGGCGCGTACCGTCTTCGGCCGCCATTTCGATCCGTCGCGCGCCGGACGCCTCGAGCCACTCGGCCTGCGAATCCCAGGCAGGCGCGCCCGATCCCGCCTGGCCGGTCGCCTGCGCGAGCGCGGGATCCTTTTTCAGGAAAGGCTTCGGCCTCCGCTCCACGGCCATGCGGTAGAACATCCGCGGCGCGGCCACCAGCGAAACCGCCGCGCCGGCGGCCAGGATGCCGGCGACCACCACCGCGACGCGGACCATGGCCGTCATGCTCCGGCTTCGAGCGCGAAGCAGCGCATGGACACGCAGCCGTTCTGGAAGCCCCGGTACAGCGTGCGCAGGCGGTCGCCCGGCCGCCGCATGCCCAATACCGCGAGCGCGGGCAGGTAGTGCTCCGGCGTGGGCACCGCCATGGCCGATTCCTCGGTATGCGACGCGTAGCGGGCCAGGGTGCCGCGGTCGTTGCGCTCGGCGCAGCCGGCGAACAGCTCGTCGAATTTCACCGCCCAGGGATGCGCCGGCGCGTCAGCCGCGTTTTCGAGGGCGGCAATGTTATGCGATATGTTGCCCGACCCGATCGGCAGCACGCCGCGGTCGCGCAGGGCGGCCAGCGCCGCGCCCAGTTCGAACATGGATTCCGCGGGATTCCGGTAATCCAGGCTGACCTCGACCACCGGCACCGACGCGTCCGGATACAGGTGCGCCATCACCGCCCAGGCCGCATGGTCGATACCGCGCGCCGGATCGGTCGCCACGCCCCGAAGGCCCGCCAGCGAAAGCAGTTCGGCGGCCAGGTCGGCCACGGCCTCGTCGCCGCGCGCGTGATACCTGAATTCGTACAGTGCTTCGGGCAGTCCGAAAAAATCGTACAGCTGCCGCGGCCTCGACGCGGAACTCACCCTGGTGCCCGGCGTCACCCAATGCGAGGAGATGACCACCGCGGCCTGCGGTTTGGGAAAGGTCGAGGCGAATTCGCGCAGCGCGGCCGAATACTCGCCCGAGTCCAGCGCGTTCGCCGGCGACCCGTGTCCCGCGAAGAGGGCGGGCAGGCGCGCGCTCATCCGGCCCTGCCCAGGAAGCGCCCGATCGCATCGCTGGCGGCGGCCAGTTCGGATTCATCCGCGGCATCCTTCCAGTGCACAACGGCGCCGGCTCCGGACTCGGCGCCCGCGGCCTCGGCTGCCCTGCGCAGCGCGCCCAGCACTCTGGACGCTCCGGTCCAGTTCCAGGGCAATCGCTTGGTGACCAGGAAGGCGGCTTTCTTGCCCGAAAGGCCGGACAGGCCCGAAAGCCAGCGCGCCATCGCCGGCGGCATCGAAAATGCCTGCACCGGCGTGGCCAGCACGATCGCGTCGCAGGCCGCGACATCGAATTCCCGCAGCGCGGCGTTCGCGTTTTCGGCCAATCCCGGCTTGGCGGGTTTCCGCTGCAGGATGGGCTCTATGCCGACCTGGTGTCCGGCGCCGGAAAGGTGCGCCGCCAGACGGCGCGCCGCCTCTTCGGTATGGCCGGTTTCCGAGTAGAACGCGATCACGACGTTCATGATTTCCTCCCGCACTGCAGGGCGTAATATTCCGATCGAAGCAGCCCGTAGCAATCGACATCGACGAGCGAGCCTTTGAGCCTGAACCCGTTCCGGATGACGCCCTCGCGCACGAAGCCCCTGCGCAGGGCCACCGCGGAGGAGCGAAGGTTGTCCGGCTGGCAACAGACGAGGGCCTTCTGCAGGCCCAGATCCACGAAAAGGTGGTCTAGCGCCAGGTCCACCGCGCGTCCCACGATGCCGCGCCCCTCGTGCGCCTGCGCTATATAATACGCCAGTTCGCCGCAATCGATCGAGCGGTCTATCGTGGATATCGAGGTCATGCCGACCAGCGCGTCATGCGCGCTTTCCGGGGCGGCCGCGTCATGCGCGCGGCACGGATCCGCGCCGGCTCCGGAAGCCCGCGAAAAAATGCCCCAGTAGCAGCCCTCGCCATGGCGCGTGCGGCGCGAGCATTCCAGGATGAAGCGCTCCGCGTCCTGCGGCGACAGCACGCGCGCGATGAAGGCGAGCCTGAGCGAAAGCCTGGGCCGCTCGCGTTCCAGCAGATCGTACAACGCGCCCGCGTCGCCCTGCTCCAGCGGCCGTACGAAAAAGCCGTCGCCGAGCGAACGCGCGCGCCAGGGGGGCGACGCGTCGCGCGACGCGGTGGCGGCCGGCTCGCAGGAACGCTCGAACACGACCTGACGCTTTTTTTCCGTGAAGCCGCGCGCCCGGTAGAATTCGAGCGCCCCGGTCCTGATCGCGTTGGCGCGCAGGCGCAGGGTGTCGTAGCCGCGCGCGGACGCCCAGGCCGAAGCGCGATCGATCAGCGCCGAACCCAGGCCCTGCCCGCGGGCGGTTTCATCCACCACCAGACCGGTGATTTCCGCGCAATCGTGCGAATAGAACGAGTCGGAAGCCCTGACGCCGATCCAGCCGTCCACGCGGCCCGGATCATCGGCGCGCGCGGCGACGAACACCGCCGGATCGCCCTCCTGCAGGGCATGTTCCCAGCGCGGCGAAAACGCCGCTTCCGATGAAGGGTATCCGAGCTGGGCCGCCAGTTCGCGGACCCGCACCCCGTCTCCCGGCCGCGCCTCGCGCACGAACGGCGTTCCGCGATCGGCGCTTTCGCCGCCGGCTCGATCCATCTGCCCCTCCCCATCGCCCACGAGTGCGGGATATAGTCGGATTCTAACGCACGGGAGCACTTCATGCACCAGGATATCGTCGCGCTCGTCTCATATGTGCTGATCACCACCTTCACGCCGGGGCCGAACAACGTATCGGCGGCCGCCGCGGGCGTTTCGATCGGGGTCCGCCGGGCGCTGCCCTACATGGCGGGCATCTCGACCGGATTCTTCTGCCTGATGGCCGCCTCGGGCCTGTTCAGCGTCTTCCTGCGCTCGCGCTACGGCGCCATCGCGCCCTACCTGCGCTGGGTGGGCTTCGCCTACATGCTCTGGCTGGCTGCGTCGCCCTTCCTGCCGCACCGCGCCACCGCAGCGCGCGCCATCACCTACCGCTACCCGACCGGTTTCGTGCTGCAATGGGTGAATCCCAAAAGCATCCTCTATGGCGTGACGCTGTACGCCACCTTTTTCGACCGGCTCGCCGGCGATGTCGCGGGCGTCCTGGTTTCCGCGCTGGCGCTCACGGCGGTCGGGTTCGCCTCGATCCTCACCTGGGCCACGGCGGGCAGCGCGCTGACCCGGTTCATGAAGGTCGAGCGCCATCGCCGCGCCTTCGATATCGCGATGGCGATCCTGCTGGCGTGGACGGCGTTCACCATCGCGCGGCACTAGCCGCGCCACGCGGCAACGGCGCGCGCCGCGTTAGGCGATCAGGTCGGCGAACGACGCGCCCGAAATCACGGCGATATCCGCGGGAGAGGCCAGCACCTGCAGGCCCCGCCTTCCCGCGCTGACGGAAATCCGGTCGAACACCAGCGCGGTCTCGTCGATGAAGGTCGGCAGGGCTTTCTTCATGCCCACCGGCGAACAGCCCCCGCGCACATACCCGGTCAGCGGCTCCAGATCCTTCAGCGGCAGGGGCGATGCCGACTTGTCGCCCGCCGCGCGCGCCGCCTTTTTCAGATCCACCTCATAGGGGCCCGGGACCACGCAGACAAAGGGCCCGATCCGCTCTCCGCGCAGCACGATCGTCTTGAACACTGATTCCGGGTCGAGGCCGAGCGCCTCGGCTGCGTGCCCCGCGGACAAATCGGATTCGTCCACCTCGTAGGCGCGCAGCTCGTGCGCGATGCCCGCCGCCTCGAACAGGCGCGCCGCGTTGGTTTTCTCGATATGGTCGGCCATGCCCCCTCCCGGTTTCACGCCCCCGCCACCATCAGGCGCAGGAACATGCCGATTTCCTCCACCGCGCGGCGCCCCTCGGGCAGGTAGGCCGCCACCAGGTGCCAATCGTGGAACATCCCCGGCCACTCGTCGAACAGCACCTTCACCCCCGCGGCGCGCGCCTTGTCCACGAAATCGCGGATGCCGTCGCGCAGGAGCTCGTCGCCGCCGGAGTGCACCAGGAGCGGCGGCAATCCGGCCAGGTCGGCGTAGCGCGGCGACACATAGGGGCTTCGCAGGGTGTCGGGGTCCGGATCCGCCACGGGACTGCCGGCCAGGTACAGCCGGGCGTCCTCCTGCAACTCTTCGGGCGTGAGCAGCCAATCCGTCTCGGCGAGCCGGGCCCAGGAACCTTCGCCGTCGGCCAGGTCCAGCCAGGGCGACAGCAGGGCCGCGCCCGCGGGAAACCGGCCGCGGCACCCTTCGCGCGCGCACTGGTCGCGCAGCGCGACCAGCAGGGCCGTTGCCAGCCCTCCGCCGGCCGAATCGCCGGCCACCGCGATCCTGCGGGGCTCGAACCCCCTCGACACAAGATACCGGTAGGCGTCCATCGCGTCCTCGAAGGCCGCGGGATAGGGATGTTCGGGGGCCAGGCGGTATCCCACGTTGAGGATGCGCACGCGCGCCGATTTCGCGATGTGCGACACCATGGACCGATGCGTCGTAAGCGACCCGGTCACGTAGCCGCCGCCGTGGAAATACAGGATGGCCGCGCCGGGATCGTGGTTCGGCGGCACCACCCACTCGGCCTGGCAGCGCGGCAGCGCGACGGGTTCGAAGCTGACCAGCCGCGCGTTCCTGACCCGCTGGCCGACCGCGTCCTGGGCCGCGCGCACCGCGCGCACTCCCTGCGGCTGCAGGCTGTTCCAGCGCCGCGCCCCCTTTAGCATGAGGATGAACAGCCTGCCCTGCGGGCTCGGCCCCGCGCCCACCTTGGCGATGAACAGCGAAAAGCGCACCACCAGGTTCCAGGCCAGCACGCCGGGAGAGAACACCAGGCGTATCAGACCCCGGACGAATTTCGTTCTCTGTTTCATCTAGCCGCCAGTATAACGGCGAGGTGGACTTCCGGCGACGGGTCATCTACAGTGGAGGGTGCGACTTCATCATCACCTGAAGGGAGGCTCCGGATGGCGGAATCCACGAACCTCGATACGATCCGACTCGTCCCCATCGAGGAAACCGACTGCACCGACGAAGCGATCTGGGAAATGCTCCAGGACATCGGCGCCTGCGAGAACGGGTTCAACAATCCGGCCTACGGCCTGAGCTTCGAGGAATTCGGTGAATTCATCCTGGGCAGGGTAAGCTGGCGGCACGGGCTGGGCCTTAAGGGCGGCCGGGTGCCCGAAACCTGGTATTGGGTGCGCGCGGGGTCCAGGGTGCTCGGCGTGGTCAAGTTGCGCCACCGCCTGAACGAGGTGCTGCGCTCGCGCGGGGGCCACATCGGAATGGCGATCCGCGCATCGGCGCGGGGGCGCGGCCATGGCTCGGCGGCCCTGGCGCTCGCGCTGAAGGAAGCTGCCCGACTGGGCATCCGCGAAGTCCTTCTCACCTGCGAGGAAAGCTACCCGGCATCGCGCCGGATGATAGAAAAGAACGGCGGGGTCCTGGCCGACGTGATCGATTCGCGGCTGATTTTCGTGGTGCAGACCCCGGAGCCCTGATAGGCCGGCGCCGGGGCAGCCGCCAGACTTTCGCCGGGGCAGCCGCCAGTCGCCGCGCCGCGCCGTCGCGGCGCCTAGATCGAGTCCGCGGTCTCCACCCGGTCGCGCCCGCGGGCCTTTGCCGCGTACAGCGCGTCGTCCGCCGCCTTCACCAGGGCATCGGCCTGCGCGCCGTGCCGGGGAAAGACCGACACGCCGAACGACATCGTAAGGCCCTTCGCGCCCAGCGCCTCGCGCAGGCCCAGGCGAAGCCCCTCGACCAGATCCATGGCACCCGGAAGGTCGGTATCCGGCAGGATGGCCAGGAATTCCTCGCCGCCGTAGCGGTACGCGATGTCCGAAGCGCGCAGGCGCTGCCGGAACACTTCGCCGACCTTGATAAGAACACGGTCGCCGGCCTGGTGGCCCTTGGTGTCGTTCAATTCCTTGAAATGGTCCAGGTCGGCCATGACGAATGCCATCGGGCTCGACTCGCGCCGGGCCAGGGCCAGCATGCGGTCCAGCATTTCCGCCAGGTAGCGCCGGTTGTACAGGCCGGTCAGGTGGTCGTGGATAGCCTCTTCGCGCACGCGGCGGTGCAGGTCCTCGACCTGGCGGATTTTTTCCTGCAGCTGGGCCAGGGTCTGCCGCCGTTCGGTGACGTCGCGGAGCTGGATCACCTCGCCCACCCGCTTTCCGCCCTTGGTCAGGATCGGGCGCCGCGAAGCTTCGTAATACACGGTTTCGCCGCCGCGCCGCATGGTAACGTCCAGCGAACCCGAACCGTCGGCGGGGCAGAGGGCCTGGATTTGCGCCAATGCCGAGGCCAGTGCGCCATCGCCCTCGCCCGCCGGGGCGCCGATCGCGTCGTCGCCCAGGCCAAGCTGGCCGCGCGCCTCGCGGTTCAAATCCATCAGGATTCCGCCGGCGTCGACGATCAGGACGAGGTCGTAGATGCCGTCCATGATGATTTCGGCGGTGGAGTAGGCGCCGGCGAACATGCGGTAGCGGATGGCCAGGACGGCGATCATGCCCGAAGAGATCGACATGGTCGCCGATGAAAAATTGAGGCCCGGCACCGGCGTGATGCCGAGCTGGAAGAGGTAGTCCACGACCGCGACGCCCAGGCAGGAGGCGATGATCATGGCCGCGGGGCGGCGCCTGAACGCGGGCCCCTTGGTAAGCGCGTGCCGCGCGACCCGCAGGTTGAACACGACGAAGAGGAGCGATACGCCGATGTGCGCGTAGAACAGGGGGCCGTTCGTGTAGCCCAGGACGCTGATTCCCGCCGTTTCCTTCAGGTAGTAGCCATGGCGCAGGACAGGCCAGGCATCGCCCAGCAGGGCGGCGGCGATCGTGACCACCATGTAGGCGCAGGTGACCAGGATCGCCGGCAGGGGAATGCGCCCGCGCTGTCCGGTAAAGGCGCGCGCGAACAGGTAGACCAGGACCTGGATGGTCCCCAGGCCCAGGAAGGTCAGCTTGGAAAAGAGCACCTTCAGGGCCATTCCCTCGACGGAAATCATCATGCCGTAGAAGAACGACCACATGAATGCCGACGCCATCATCGCGATGAGCGGCCAGGCGGTGGGGGCCTTGCGCCGCGAGAGGGCGTACCCGATCAGCGCCAGGTCTATCAGCGCGGTGATGAGGTAGGGCAGGGCGATCAGCGGAATGCTCATGGTCTTGGTCGAGTATACGTGATTCTGGGGGAATGCGCGACAGGGATGCGAGATTCTGGAGGTTTTAGATCCGCACCTCGTCCCGATCCGCTGCGAGCCCCTTCGGTCCTTGGCGAGCCATCGTGAGTGATTGCTAGTATATATGTTTTTCTATATATTTATCCGATGCAATCCACCAACCGGAAACGCGCCATCGACATCGCCGCGCTCATCTTTGTGCTCATGATCGCCGCGGGCGGCTATTTTATCCCCTGGCTGGGATTCGCCCTGGCCCTCCTGATGGCGGCGGCGGCGGGCCTTTCGCTGTTCGGGCCGCGCAAGCGGATGTTCTGCTCGTCGGTCTGCCCGCGAGGCCGCGCCCTGGGATTCGCGATGAAGCCGTTTGCGCGCGGCAGGTCCCTGCCCTCCTGGATGCTGCGCACCGGCACGCGCCGGGCGCTCTGCGGCTTCATGATGCTCTGCGTGGGGGGCAACCTCATGCGCAACACCGCGGGCCTGGCGGGCGCCGGAAGGGTGTTCTGGGTCCTCTGCCTGGTTTCGCTCTCAGGCGGCATCATCCTGGGCGCCCTCTACAAGCCCCGCGCCTGGTGCGCGATCTGCCCGATGGGCACCCTGCAGGATACGGTCAGGCGCTCCTGAACACTCCGATCGCCTCTATCCGCACGCCTTCGTTGTCCGGGTCGAGGACGAGTCGCTCCCATGCGCCCGCGCCTTGCCGGCGCAATAGCGGGTCGATGGCCTGGCCGAAACGGAGCGACTCGTCGCCGCGCCTCGTCGGTGCAAGGATGGTCGGCCCCGCGCCCGAGAGCCAGACTCCCAGCGCGCCCGCGCCGCGACATGCCCCGCTGATCTCGCCGTAGCCGGGGATCAGGGGGGCCCGCCAGGGTTGGTGCAGGCGATCCTCGCAGGCGTCGGCCAGAAGTTCGTAGTTTCCGGTGGCGAAGGCGCAGGCGGTCATCGCGGCGCGGCCTGCGTTGAACGCTGCGTCGCGCAGGCTGACCGTGGCCGGAAGCGCGGCCCTGGCTTCCTTCGTGGGCAGTTCAAAGGGCGGAATCAGCGCATGGAACACGATATCCTCGCCCAGGGCCGCCCTGCACACGGTGGTTCGGGCAAGCCCGCCGCCCGCCGGTTCGGCCATGATGGCCGCGCAGAACCCGCCGTGGATCGCCGGCGCCACATTGTCCGGATGCCCCTCCATGCGCGCCGCCAGGTCCAGGATGAAAGACCGGTCCACGGCGGCGGGATCCTCGCCGGACAGTTCCGCGCGGCGCGCGGCGGCGGCCGCCACACCGGCGACCAGCAGGGTGGCGCTCGACCCCAGCCCCCGCGCCAGCGGCACGCGGGTGCCAATGTCAAGGGAAAGGCCGCGCCAGGGCAGCCCGAGTTCGTCCAGGGCAGCGCGGTAGGCCTCGGCGAACAGGTTGTCCGGCCCCGTGAACTCGTCCGGGCAACCCCGAATTCGAAGATCGGCGCCCGCCATTCGCAGGTCAGCGCCCGCCAGATCATCGCCGTCGGCGAACCGGAAATCGTTGTACATCGCCAGCGCGATGCCCAGGGCGTCGAAGCCCGGCCCCAGGTTGGCGCTGGTGGCGGGCACCCGTATGCGCAGCCTCATGCGCGCGCCTTCGCGAAAGCCGCCAGCGCGGATTCCACCTGGTCGCGGTCCAGCACATCGCCGTGATTGGGCCGGGATCCCGCCAGCGCCGCCAGGGGCGACGGCATGGGTACGCCCGTCTTGCGCGCCAGCAGGTCCGCCACCGCGAAATCGTCGGCGCCCTCCGGAATTTCCATATCCAGGGCGCGCGCGCAGGCCCGCGGAAACTTGTACGGGCTGGCGGTGGACACGACGACAAGGGGCTCGCCAGCCTCACCGGCCGCCCCACCCGTCGAGCGCAATCTTCGTGACACTTGCAGCGCCACCGCGGTGTGCGGATCCACCAGCACGCCGCGCTCCTTCCAGACCCGCCCCGCTTCCCGGGCCCCCGCCGCATCGTCCGCCCAGCCGGCGCGGAAATCGCCCAGCCCGGCGCGCTCGGCATCGGTCAGCGCAAATTGTCCTTTATTCGCCAGATCGCCCATCAGCGACGAAATGCGACCGGAATCGCGCCCGCAAACCTCGAAAAGGAGGCGTTCCAGATTGCTCGACACGAGGATGTCCATGCTGGGGCTTTCGGTCTTCACCAGCGTTCGCCGGCGGTCATACTGTCCCGTGGCGAAAAAATCGGCCAGCACGCGGTTGGCGTTGGATGCGCAGATCAGCGTACCCAGGGGCAGGCCCATGCGCTTGGCGTACCAGGCAGCCAGGATGTCGCCGAAATTACCGGTGGGCACCGCGACGTCCGGCCTTACGCGCGTTCCGGCACCTGGCGCGCCTTCGCCGAAGGCCAGATCGCGCCACGCCTTCACGTAGTACACGATTTGCGGCAGCAATCTTCCCATGTTGATGGAATTAGCCGACGAAAGCCTTACGCCCGCCAGGGCGCCCGCGCCACGAGCGGTGGCGGCGAACACCGACTTCACGGCCCGCTGGGCGTCGTCGAAATCGCCCCGCAGGGCGGCCACGTAGCGGCGTTCGCGCGGCACGCAGGTCATCTGCAGGCGCTGGATCTCGCTCGTGCCCGAATCCGGGTACAGCACGGCCGTCTTCACGCCCGGCACCGAGGAAAATCCCTCCAGCGCGGCGGAACCCGTATCGCCCGAGGTGGCGGCCAGCACCAGCACCTCGTCGCGCACGCCCAGGCGGTCCAGGCTTTCGCGCAGCAGGCCGCCCATCACCGACAGCGCCAGATCCTTGAAGGCGGCGGTGCGCCCGTGGAACAGTTCCAGCAGGGCCGTTCCGTCGCCCATGGCGCGCAGCGGCGCTATTTCGGGCTGGAAAAACTTCGGATCGTCGGCGTTCGCGTAGGCATTGCGCAGGATGCGCTCAAGGTTGCCATCCTCCCATCCCGGGAAGAAGGGCCGCAACACCAGCAGCGCCAGTTCGGCGTACGAAAGAGGTGCGGGGTCGAACACGCGGTCGGGCAGCGCGGGCAGAAACGTGGGCACATACAAGCCGCCGTCGGGCGAAAGCCCCTCGGCGATGGCGGTCTCGACACCGACCACCCGGTCGGACCTGGTACTGCGGTAGCTGATCGTTTCCATCGAGGGGAGCATACAGAATCCCCGCGCCGGCGGGAAGTACGGATGGGCGCGCCGATCAGGCCTTCTTGTACCTGAGCGCGCTCCAGTCCTCGTCTATCGCGATCTGGCGGTTGGGCGACAGGCCCATCGGTTCCAGGGTTTTCCAGCACACGTCGCGGTCCAGGTCGCTGTCGAAATTGGGGGATGTCTTTTTCGGATAGGCCAGCCAGATGATCGCGTCGGGCGCGGTGGCGGCGATCAGTTCCCCGGCGCGCGCCGTAAGGTCGGCCTTCATCGGCGCGAAGGCCAGCGCGAACCGGTACGCGACACCCTGCTCGGGCGCGCCGTGCACCGCGGTTTCCGCGGCTGCTGCGGCGCGCTCGGCATCGAACGAAGAAGGCGCGGCGACGACGAGAATCGGATTCTGTCCCTTGAAATTGAGCTTCCGGAAAACCTCGGTCATCGCGCGCCCCTCCCGTGGTGCAGGATTCAGCGCAAAATCAGGAAATTTCGTTGAAATTGAGGGGAATCGACACGCCGCGCTTGCCCAGTTCGATGTTCAGCATGAACAGGCCGTGCGCGCTGTTGCCCAGCAGGTCGATCGTCTGCAGGATCTCGGTGGCGTTCTTTTCTTCCTCTACCTGCTCGGTGATGTACCACTGCATGAGCGACTCGGTGGCGTAGTCCTTCTCTTCCTTGGCCATGGCCATGATCTCGCGCAGGGACGCGGTGACGCCCTGCTCGTGCTTCAGCACATGCTGGAACAGCGGCTTGATTTCGGTTTCGGGGAAAGCCGGCTCGCCGAGCTGGCTATACTTCACGCTGGCGCCCTGCTCCTGCAGGTAGGCGGCGAACTTCATCGCGTGGAACATTTCCTCGTGGTACTGCACGGTCAGCCACTTGCCGATGCCGGTGTAGCCGGCCTCGTTCATGCGCGCGGCCATGGCCAGGTACAGGTAGGCGGAGAACATTTCGCGGTTGATCTGAACGTTGATCCTATCGGCCATCTTCTGGGAGATCATTGTTTCCTTCCTTTCGCCGTCATGGCGATGATAGTTATTCCATCAATATATCGAGGTTGGCCCGGCCCCGGCAAATCGCGCGGGCCCGGCACATCGCACAGGTCCTGTACATCATGCCGGTTCCCACCGCGCGATCGGTATCCATTTCGGGTCGAGGGCCTGCCGCGCGGCTGCAGCGTCAGGGCCCGCGTCGGCGCCCGCCTGCGCGCCCGATCCCGCCTCCGTCACCCCGCCCAGCAGCGGCACCCAGCGGCCGGCGATGCCGCGGTCGGCCAGCGCGGCCTCGAAATGGCGCATCGCAATCCCGATATCCACGTCCTGCATGCGCGCCTCGCCCATCGCGCGGTTGTAGACAGGGTCCTCGGCCAGGCAGAAGAGCCAGCGTGGACCGCCTGGGTTGTCTCCACCATCGCCACCGGGAAGTTCCACCAGCCGCCAGGGCTGCTTGTTCGATGCAGAGGGCGCGATGCGCACCGCCTCCAGCGCTTCGGCGAAGGGTCCGTCCGGCGACGCGATCCCCTCGATCCGCCCATTCCGCAGGCGGAAAAACATGGTGTCATGAAGCTTGCGCGTGCGCGATTTCGCGCCGCCGGTGACGATCCGGTCGAACAGGCTGCGCCGGTCGGCCGGCCTGCCCGCCGCGATCACGATCGGCACGATTTCGCCCTCGCCGGCGCGGATCGCCGCCGCCGCGGCGCCGCGGCTGAATACGCCGCCGATCCAGCAGGTCCCGAAACCCAGCGCGGTCAGGTCCAGCACGAGCGCCTCGGTCAGGTATCCGAGGTCCTCCATGGCGCCGGGTCCGCGCGTCACGGCCGCCACCACGTAGCCCGCCGCGCCGGACACGAGGCCGTAGGTACCCATCTTTACAGGGCGGCCGTCGGACTCGCCCGCGGCCAGCGCGAAGCGCACCGCATGGCCGAAGGGGCCCCTGCCCGCGCGCCGCTCCATCACCCCGGCGATCACCTGCCGATCCGCATCCGAAAACCCGCCCTTGTCGAAGGTCCTTACCGACACCCTCGCCTTCATCGCCGCCATCACGCCCGTTTCCATCGCACCCGTCGCCATGAAGCCTCCCCCTCGATCCATCGGGTAAATATATGGCGCAGCCACCCTGCACGACTAATTACCCATATTTTGGTAGTCATGACAACCAATTTTGTCAATGTTTTGGTTGCCACAATGTACAATTCGGCAATTCAGCCCTATACTATCCGTATGGACCGACTGATCGAGCAATTCCGGCGCAAAATCACGATGATCCAGGCCGACACCATACGTGCCATCGATCGCGGCATCGCCTGGGATTCTCGCCTGATCGGCATCAGAGGCGCGCGCGGCGTCGGGAAAACCACACTCCTCCTCCAGCACATCAAAACCCGCTTCCGGGATGATCTGAATCCGGTCCTGTACGCGAGCCTGGACAATCTCTGGTTCGCCTCCAACAGCCTGGCCGACCTGGCCGATCGTTTCGTAAAACAAGGGGGAAAGTGGCTCTTCCTGGACGAGGTGCACAAATACCCCTCCTGGTCGCAGGCAGTAAAAAACCTCTACGACGACTATCCCGGACTCCACATTGTCTTCACGGGCTCCTCGTTGCTGGAAATACTTGATGCGCGCGCCGATCTGAGCCGCAGGGCCGTCGTGTATGAACTTCGGGGATTCTCCTTCCGCGAATTCCTCAACATGGAGGCCAAAACCGCCTTCCCGCGGTTTCGGATCGAGGAACTGCTCGGCTCGCACGAACGCATCGCCGCGGAAATCGCGTCACAGCTGCGCCCGCTGCAGTATTTCCCCGCCTACCTCAAAACAGGATACTACCCGTACTACCTGGAAGGCCTCGACACCTATTACCAGCGCCTCGAGGAAACCATCACGATGGTCCTGGAATTGGAACTGCCGCTGTTGCGGAACATCGAGCCCGCCTATGTACCCAAATTGAAGAAGCTCCTGGGCATCATCGCCGAATCGGCGCCCTTCATCCCCAACATCTCCGCGATGAGCGACCGCATCCCCATCAACCGGCAGACCCTGCTCGCCTACCTCCACTACCTCGAAGAAGCGCAGCTTGCCCGGTCCTTGTTCCGCGATACCACCGGCATCGGCGCCCTGCAGAAACCCGACAAGCTCTACCTGGACAATACCAACCTCATGTACCTTTTCCGTGGTGCCAATGCCGATCCGGGCAATCTGCGCGAAACCTTCCTGGCCAGCCAGCTTTCGCAAACGAACCGCGTGGCATACTCGGGCACCGGGGATTTCCTTGTCGACGACCGCTACACGATCGAGGTCGGCGGAAAGAACAAGACGCGCCGGCAGATCCGGGACACCGCGGACGCATGGATCGCCTCAGACGACATCGAATACGGAAACGGCAGGAAAGTGCCGCTTTGGCTGTTCGGATTCTTGTACTGACGAGCGCGCCACGCGATGCTATGCTCACTGCCATGAACGCGCACACCATGAACGCGAATACCGACAAGAATTACGTCATCGGGCTCGACTACGGCACCGACTCCTGCCGGGCCGTCCTGGCCGACGCCGCGAACGGAGACATCGCCGCGGTCGCCGTCATGGCCTACCCGCGCTGGGCCAAAGGCCTGTACTGCGACCCCGCCGCCAGCCGCTACCGCCAGCATCCCTCCGACTACCTGGAAACCATGCAGCGCAGCATCCTGGAACTGGGCGAAAAAGCCGGCGCCCCTGTCATGGCCCGCGTGCGCGCCATCGCCATAGACACCACCGCCTCCACCCCCTGCGCCGCCGACGCGCAGGGCACGCCGCTCGCCCTCCACCCGGAATTCCAGGACAACCCGGACGCCATGTTCGTCCTCTGGAAGGACCACACCGCCATCGCCGAGGCCGGGCGCATCAACGAACTTTCGCACACCTGGGGAGGAACCGACTTCACGCGCTACGAGGGAGGCATCTACTCCTCGGAGTGGTTCTGGTCCAAGATCCTGCGCGTCCTGGCCGCGGACAGCGCCGTGGCCGCGGCCGCCGTCACCTTCGTGGAACACTGCGACTGGATGCCCGCCCTGCTCTGCGGCGTCTCCGATCCGCGCGCCATCAGGCGCAGCCGCTGCGCCATGGGCCACAAGGCCATGTGGCACAAGGACTTTGGTGGTTACCCCGACGACGCCTTCCTGGCGCGCCTCGACCCCCGCCTGCCCGCCATCAAGGCCACCCTCGGCACCGAAACCTATACCAGCGACCAAAGCGCGGGCTCTTTGAGCCCCTGGTGGGCCGACACCCTCGGGCTTCCCGCGGGGATACCCGTCTGCGTCGGCTCCATAGACGCGCACGTGGGCGGCCTGGGCGGCGGCGCGCGCGAAGGCTGGATGGTGAAGGTCGTCGGCACCTCGACCTGCGACATGATCGTAGCGCCGGCCGAGCGCATTCCGCCCGAACCCGTGCGCGGCATCTGCGGCCAGGTCGACGGTTCCATCGTGCCCGGCATGGTTGGGTTCGAGGCCGGCCAGAGCGCCTTCGGAGACGTGTACGCCTGGCTGAAAGACCTTTTGCTGTGGCCGGTGCGGACCCTGCTGCCCGGCGTCCCCGGATTGTCCGGGGTCGAGGCGGAGCGGATCGCCGCCGCGATGGCGGAGCGGCTGATCCCCGCCCTGTCCGAGGCCGCCGCGCACGTGAATCCCGAAGAGTCGGGCCTGATCGCGCTGGACTGGCTGAACGGCCGCCGCACGCCCGACGCCGACCAGACCCTTAAAGGGGCCGTCGCGGGCCTGACCCTGGCCACCGACGCGCCGCGCCTGTTCCGCGCCTTCGTAGAGGCCACCGCCTTCGGTTCGCGCGCCATCGTCGAGCGCTTCCGCGCCGAGGGCGTGGCGATCGAGGGAATCGTCGCGGTCGGCGGCGTGGCCCGCAAATCGCCCCTGGTCATGCAGATCCTGGCCGACGTCCTTGGCGCCCCGATCCAGGTGCCGGACTCCGACCAGTCGGTCGCCCTCGGTGCCGCCATGCTCGCCGCCGTGGC
>CAYRXK010000038.1:0-3384 GCA_964428265.1 uncultured Treponemataceae bacterium | reverse complement strand
CGATATCAAGGAGATCCTCGAAGGCGAAGGCGCGGGTGTGGAAGGGCGCATCGGTCTCCGCGACGAGCATCAGGTCGATGTCGCTGTCGGGTCCGAAGTTTCCCGAGACATAACTTCCGAAAAACCAGGCTTCTCTCACGCGACCGGAAAGCGCAACGGCGAGGCGACGCTCGAACTCCTCCCGGGAATATCCGGCGAGCGGATCCCGGTCGTTCTTTACGAGAATCGTGTCAGCCCCCATTCGTCATCCCCAGTTCCGCGGCGGATACGATGAATTCGGCGAACAATGCGGCTTCGGCGGCCTGGTCCTGGGTGAAGTATTCGAAAGGAGCGCCGGACGGGAATGCGTCGGGATACCGTGCGCTGATGTAGTACAAATCCAGGCGCTTCGCGCGGCGCTGGATCTCTCCGTCGATGCCGAGTTCCCTGCAGATTTCCGTGATCGAATGGCTTTTCACCTTATCGTATCCGCGGTGGAGCGCCAGCGCCCTCACCGCCTTTTCGGCCGTCTGCTGGGCCGTAAAGCAGCACTGCGCCCAGCGCCCCGCGTTCAGGGTGTCACGCATCCATTCGAGGTCGTCCTTCGCCTGCCTGAGCCAATCCGCGGAACGGTCATTCATGTTTGTAGCATACAACGAAATCGGGAGACTCGGACTCCCATGCAACTACCCTGCGATCACCCCGCCCCCGTCCTCCTGAAGCAGCTCACCAGGTGGTCGTCCACCACGCCGATCGCCTGCAGGTGCGCGTAGATCGTCGTCGATCCCACAAAGGCGAAGCCGCGCGATTTCATGTCGGCGGCCACGCGGTCCGACAGCGCGGTGGTGACGGGTATCTGCCGCATGTCGGTCCAGTCGCCGCGGACGACCTGGCCATCGGTCCAGGACCAGATGTACGCGTCGAAACTGCGCCATTCGCGGCGCACGGCCTCGAAGGCGCGGGCGTTGCGGATGGCGCCCTCGATCTTGCGGCGATTGCGGATGATGCGCGCGTCCGCCATGAGCGCGGCGACGCGGTCCTCGCCGTACTCCGCGATGCGGTGCCAGTCGAAGCCGTCGAAGGCGGCGCGGAACCCCTCGCGGCGCGACAGGATTCCGTACCAGGACAGCCCCGCCTGCATCGTTTCCAAGAGAAGAAACTCGAAATGCTTCGGATCGTCGTGCACGGGCAGGCCCCATTCCAGGTCGTGATAAGCCCGGTACAGGTCGTCCTTTTCGCACCAGGGGCAGCGGATAATGGCGGTGGCGGCGGGGCCGGCTTCATCTTTATTCAAAAAACACCTCCCGAAAGGGCTTGCGCGCATGGCAATGAAGGATACTATTGTAAAAAGGGTATCTCCATAATATCCAATCTTTCTAGAAGGAGCATGCGATGAAAAGGGCTCTCGTGCTGTTCGCGCTCGTTACGCTGGTAGTCGCGGGAATCTCCGCGCAGGGCAAGCCCCACATGGACAAGGGAGATTCCGCGTTTTTCGCCGGGATCGACTTCGGCAGCAATTTCGGCGTCGCCGGCGGCTACGAACTGATGTTCCACAAGCTCAGCATCGCCGAAAAGATCCCCCTGACCTTCGGCGCGGCGGCAAAGGCGGGCATCGATTTCTGGCCGGGCCTCGAGATCGGCGTGGGCGCGCTGGCGAACGTGCACTTCGCATTCACCACCTTCAGCGAACTGCCGGAATGGGCGCAGAAGTTCGAAGTCTACACCGGCCTCGGAATCGGCGTCGCGGTGCACAACGGCGTCGGCGTGGGCCTGGCCTATGGCGGCGGCGTGGCCTACCAACTGGACAAATCCCTGGCGATCATTTCGGACAACATCCAGGTATCCGGTTTTGTCGGCAACAAGAACGCGAACGTCCTCATGCTCGGCGTGCGGATGAAACTGTAGTCCTTCCGGGGTCGAGGCAGGCCGCCCGCGCGGGCGGCCTGTTTTTTTATCGTCCCGTGCCCGGCAGCCTGCCCGCGCGCAGTCCCGCCACCGGCGCTCCGGCAAGGTCCAGGCCCGCGAAGGCCGCCAGGTCGAAGGGCAGCATGCCCATCAGGCTGGCGGTAAAGGTGACGCAGGCGCCGATGGTGACCTGCGCGACCGGGTTGCCCGGGCTGCCCGCCAGATCGGCATAGGGGCCGAAGGCCACCGATCGCAGCACGGCCACATCGCCCAGGTCGCGTGAAAAGCCGTCGGGCGCCATGCGCAGGTCCAGGCCCGCAACGTACGCCGCGGACTCCGGGTCGAGGGCGCCCCGATACCAACCGGTTTCCCTTGCATAGGCCGCAGCCGGACCGGCAGCGCGGCGGCCCGCGCTCCTGACGGCCACTGCCATTCCGGGCGCCGGAAACCACCGCCCCGCCGCGCGCCATTCGGCGCCCCAACCTCCACCCGAACCCGATCCGGACACAAAATAGCCCGCGCCCACCTCCCCGCCCGCCGCATATCCGGCCACATCCACACGCAGGCCCGCCGAAACATCCCACTCCGCCGGACTTCCAGCCCCCCCCGCGGCATCGGAGGCCGCCGACGCGGCGCTGGCCCGGACATAGGGCATAAGTACAGGATCGTCAACCTGAGTCGCGGACTCGGCATGCCGGGCCTGCCGAATCGGCAAAAGCCCGGACAGCGCGCCCGCAGCCTCGAGCCGCCCCGGGCTTCCGGTCGGCAGCAGCATCCTGATGCCCGCCTCGATCTGCAGGATATCGAGGGGCCGGAACCGGAAGCTGCCGGCGACATCGGCGGTGCCGACGCTGGCGGCGCCGCCCTGTGCGCTTCCATCAAAAAGCGCAAGGTTCGTGACACCAGTACGGAACTCAAGAGAGCGCCGGGTCATGCCGGTTTCCTGCCGGAAATCCAGCCCCACGCTCCGCTCGCCGCGCCGGTCGAAAAGATCGCGGTCGAAGCGGTCGGCGACGGCCAGCGTAAAATGCGCCCGCGGTTCGCCGCGAGCCGCGCCGGCCGAGGGGAAGGCTTCGAGCGCCAGCGCCCTCCGGAAGGCGGCGAGCGCGGGCTCCTGCCCGTGGCGCTCGACCTCGACCCGGGGGCGCTCGACCTCGACCCGGGCAACATCGGAACGATACGATAGCGCGGCCAGGTCCGGCGAGCGGCCCGCCGATTTCGCGCCGAGGTCCGCCACCATCGAAGGCCGGTCGAAGGCCAGATTGGATATGTGTTCGACCTCGTTGCGGACCACCAGCGGCGTATGCTCGGCCAGCGAGCGCGCGGCCTTGCCGACCAGGAGGGAATCGAAGGATCGCATCAGGACGCCGACCAGGCCCGCGAGCGTACCCTGGCTGTTGTGCAGCGCGGTGGACACCAGCACCTGGCCTGAGTATTCGCGGGCCACCGCCACCGGAACCAGGTCCGTGGAACCGCCGTCGACGAGCAGGCGGCTGCCCA
>CAYRXK010000037.1:5856-25326 GCA_964428265.1 uncultured Treponemataceae bacterium | reverse complement strand
CTGCAGCGCCTTCTTCTCCCCGATCCCCCAGGCTGTCGAGCAACTTCGCGATGAAGCCCGATGCGCTTCCGAAAAACAGATATCCTTCCAATTCGTGGATGCCGATGGAATCGCCGTAGGTATCCAGCAGCCGCCGTTCAGGGAGCGGGCGCACGATCCTGCTCCTGACCGTGGCGGTGGAGCGCGGCTGCCTGCATGCCGGAACGCGTGAAATGCGCGCGAGAAAAAGAACGATGGTGATCGCGAGGCCCAGGAGCACTCCCTCCATGAATCCGAGGATGATCACCGCGATGAGGATCGCCCAAACGATCAGGTAATCCGTCGAGGGCATCTTTTTTCGCGATTCGACCAGCCAGTCCGAAAGGAAGAACAGCCCCAACAAGACCAGGAATCCGCCGAGCACCGCCTTGGGCACATAACCCAGAATCGCGGTTCCGAACAGGACCACGACCAGGACGACTCCGCCGCCGGAAAGACCGATGAAACGTGATTTTACGCCGGTTTTCAGCCCTATGAGCGAAAGGCTCATCGAAATGTAGCTGCTCTGGGAGGGTATCAGGCACGCTAGAATATTGGCGGTTCCCGTAGTGGCGAGTTCCCTGTCCGGATCCAATTCGACGCCGGTTCCCGACTCGATGCCGGCGATGTTGAGCACCGTGCTGAGCATGGCGATGAAGGGAGTCACGATAATGGCGGGCAATGCCGGAATGAGTTGGTCCCACCTGATGTTCAGGATCATGGACGGCGAAAATGCAGACAGGGATGGACGTGAGTCGACAGCTCTCATTATGAGGCCCATATCCCGCGCCTTCCCCGTCGGGATGTCTGCAATGCCGAAAACCGCGTAGGCAAGGGCTATCGCAGCAACAATGCAGATCGGTAGGGTGAATGGATTCCGGGTTTTGTTCAGAAAGATGAAGGTGGCCAGGGCAAAGATCAAGCCGGGTACCCATTGCATGAGCGAATGGAGCGTGATGAATTCGCCCAGACGCGGGGGAATGAGCGGCATCCCGGTCATGGCCTCGATTCCTCCCTTGGCCAGGATCCATCCGGTGCCCGCCAGGAAACCGCCCATGACGGGGTAGGGGATCGTACGCACCAGTCCGCTGAGCTTCAGTCTTCCTACGATCATGAACAGTATGCCTGTCATGAGCGTGGAGGCGGCAATCATGGCGAAGACGGTCGCTGAGAGTTCGTCGGGGCCGATCGTATCGGCGGGCAGGAGCGCGAAGCGCGCCGCCATCGCCCCGGTGTTCGCGACCAGGAGCGGTATTGCGCCGTCCTGGCCGATGGAGACCGCCGATGGCAGGCCGCTTCTGAGGGCGAGGATCATGATCGAGATTGCGGTACCGGCAAGGAGCATTCCGAGGCCCTGGCTGAGCATCGCCGACAGCGGTCCGGAAAAAAGCAGGGATGCGAATGATGTCTGGATGATGACCGCCATGAAGCCCGTCACAATGCCGGTCAGGATGGCGGGAACGAAGCGACCCTCGCGCAGGTCCGCCGCCAGATCCGCTGCCGTCGATCCGTGTCTGCCCATCACCCGCTCCTGCAGTCCTGCAATCATGAAGCTAGCATCATAGTCGCGTGACGTGAATTTGTCGACGGAGACTGTCGATTGACTTTGCCCTAATTCCGGTCTAGGGTACAGAGACGTTTGTGGATACGAGCCGAGAACAATACCAAATATCGCAAGAGGTCACCATGATGCTGCGCACGGATTTCCGGAAAGGTATCGTCATTTTAATTATTTTATCCATTATCTCCACAGGGGCGTTTGCCCATGAAAAATCGGCTTCTTCCGTCATCGCCACGAACTTCGACGCGGGCACGGTCGCCAAGCTTGAAGCGGCGGCCAAGAAGTTCGAAAAGAGCTTCAACGCCAACGACCTGAAGGCTGTGGTCGGCCAGCTGTTCAGGATGAAGGACGCAGGACTTTCCTACGACAGCGCCTTCACCGTGCCGACGGACCGCCGGGTGCTCAAGGGCAAGACCGTGCCCCAATTGCGCAGGCTCAAGGCCATGTACCTCGTCGATTCGATGTACGCCATCTACTTCGGCAAAAAGGCCGATGCATTCATAGAGCCCGGCCTCGAGATAGAGCAGATGGTCGGCGACCCGGGTTCCGTAAGCATGAAAGACATGATGAACTGGAATACCGGACCGACGGATGACGAGCTAAAAATGACGCGCCTGAGCGCTTATTGGTATAATCATCTGAGAACGATGCCCCTGAATGCCGAATGTGTCGAATCGCTCTCCTGGGGTTTTTACATCAACGCGATCGAGACGCTCCACCTCGCCGCGAAATCCGGTCTCGCCTCGGGCGTCACCGAGGAGTACCGCGTCTTCCTCAACGCCACGCTGCCCATTCTCGGCATCGCCGACGAGATGCTCGGCACCTTCGTGGAGATTGCCGCAGGATCGAAGCAGCAGGAATTCTGGAAAAGCCTTGACATCGATGCGGACCGGAAGGTCGTGAAGGAACTCAAGGCGGTCGTGAACAAGCCGGACGGCATCATCCTCGAAAGCGACCTTCGCAGGATGCTCGCGATCATCGCCAGGGTTCGGGACCCGCTCGTCGCGATGGCGAAATGACCGCTGAACGATAATCAAGCCATGCGTCCCGGTGACCGGTGAAGGCTCGTATCCTTGACAACAGGATCGCCGGGCTGCATGGTGATTCGACAACCCGAATACATCGCAAGGGGAACCCACATGGCATTTGCACTGAAAAACAGCGTCTCCGACGGCATCACCGTGGTCGAGGCTTCCGGTCACCTGGATGGCAACGGAGCTCCCGAACTCGAAAAACACTGCCTTCCGCTTCTCGAAACGCAGGGTGCGAAAATAGTGCTGGATTTCGCGGCTCTGGACTACATCAGCAGCGCCGGCCTGCGCGGCCTGCTCGTCCTCGCCAAGAAGGCCAAGGCCGTCAACGGCAGCCTCGCCATCTGCAATCCCGCCGCCATGGTCCGTGAGGTCATGGAAATCTCGGGTTTCGACAAGCTGCTCAGGCTTACCGATTCCCGCGACGCCGCGTTGGCCGCGGTCCGCTGACAATGCCGGGGCGTTCACGAAGGGAAGCCCTGCCCTTGAAGCTGCTGGCCGCACCGCTTCTCTTCTTCGCGTTGTTCGCTCTGCCGCTTCCTTCGCGGGCGCAGGCAACGCAACCCGCCGCACCCGCGCGCCTGCTCACGGTAGACCTCGCGCTGCAATGGCTCCCGCAGAGCCAGTTCGCGGGGTACTACATGGCCGTGCAGAAAGGTTTCTATCAGGAAGCGGGGCTCCATGTGCGCCTGCGCCACGCCGATGGCCAGAACAGTTCGCTGGCCCTTCTGGGCAGGGGCGAGGTGCAGCTGGCGACGTCGTTCCTGACCGATGCCATCATCGCCGCCCAGCCCAAGGCCGATGCCTACACGTCCGCGACCCTCGCATCTTCGGGAAACAAGTCGGCTGGCAGGGATGGGAGGGCCGAAGCCCGTTCCGGCAAACCGGATATCGTGCAGGTCGCCCAGATCGTCAGGCGATCCAACCTCCTGCTCGTGGGCTGGAAAGAGTTCGGGATCCAGACCGCGTCCGATCTTGCGGGGAATAAAGTCAGCTATTGGCTCGGCAGCTTTTCCACCGCGTATGAAGCCTTCTTCCGCGACGCGGGAGTAAAGCCCGTCGCCATCCCCCAGTATTATTCGGTCAACCTTTTCCTCCGGAAGGGAGTAGCCGCCTGCGCGGCCATGGAATACAACGAATACAACCGCATCATCCAGGCGGGCGTGGAGCCGGAGTCGCTCACCGTGTTCTCGCTGCGCGACCAGGGCTTCGGTTTTCCCGAGGACGGCCTCTATGCGAGGGCCGACTGGTTCGATTCCCACGGGGAAGCGGCCATCGCGATACGCGACGCGACAATGAAAGGCTGGCGCTACGCCAACGAGCACCGGGACGAGGCGCTCGACATCGTTCTCGCCGAGGCGAGGCGGGCGGGAATTTCCACCAATCGCGCGCACGAAAAGTGGATGCTCGAGCACGTGCTGGCATCGATCTTCGTCGATGCGGGCGGCGCGACCGCGACAACCTTGTCGGCAGATGATTACGCTGACGTCACCGGCGCCCTCGTGCAGACGGGCCTGCTCGCGGCGGTGCCTTCCTTGAAATCGTTCGCCCCCTTCTCGGCGGGCGCCGGGAGCGGCATGGGAGATCAGCGGTGAGCGCGCGTCAAACGAGTTTGCGGTCGCGGATGCTCCTGTGGATGGTCGGCGTCGCCAGCCTGATTCTTGCCGCGGTGATAGCCTGGAGCTATTTCACCGTGCTCGACCGGCTGGAAAACGAAGCGATCCAGCGCGTGGCTTCCCTCGCCGAAGGCTCGGCGGCGAATATCGACACCACCCTCCGCGGTATCGAGGGTCTGGTGCAAGGCATCGCCACCACGATAGAAGCGCTTGACGGCAAGATCGGTTTTTCGGAACTGAATCGGGCCCTGGAGCAGGGCGTCCGCGAAAACGATGCGGTGTTCGGGCTGAGCGTGGCGTTTTTAAAAGAAGAGACTCCCGCCGGCTGGGCTGCTTCCGACCCCTATGTCTACCGCACCGGTAAGGGTTACGAACACACGTTCTCCGCGCCCGGTGACGATTCCTTCATCGGCGAAGACTGGTTCTACCTGCCCCGCTATCTGGAACGGCCCGTCTGGACGGAGCCCTATCAGGAATCCGCGATCACGGACCGCAAAGTCCAGATCGTATCCTACTCCGTTCCGCTGTACCGCGGATCGGGAGGAAATCGCCGTTTCGCGGGCATCGCGGTCTGCGACATCGAACTGGACTGGCTGGAAAAGGTGATCGCCAACCTGCCGCTGGGCAAGAACGGCTACGGACTACTCATGTCCAGGAACGGCACGTACATCTCGCACCCCATGCCCGAAATCGTATTCAATGAATCCGTGTTCAGCCTCGCGGAGGACCGGGGCAATGTTGATCTCAGGCTCACGGGCAAGCGTATGACCTCGGGTTTTCCCGGCATCCAGGATTTTGTGAGCTTCGCCAAGGCCGAACCCGCCTGGCTTGCCTGGCATCCGGTCAGCAGCGCCGGCTGGACGATTGGCGTCCTGCTCTCGAAGGCAGAACTTCGGGCCGAAGTGCTGCTCCTTGCGCGCAACGAAGCGCTTGTCGGTTTCGCGGGCCTTCTGGTCCTTGCGGTCGCGGTGTTTTTCGTCTCCTCGTCCATCACCAAGCCCGTGCGATCCCTGGGCCAGGCGGCGAGCAGCCTTTCCGGCGGGAACCTCGACGCGGTGCTGCCCTTACCGAAGGGCAACGACGAAGTGGCGCGGCTGGCGATAGCCTTTACCTCCATGCGGGACAACCTGAAGCAGTACATCCGGGATCTGGCCGAAACCACCGCCTCGCGCGAACGCCTGAACGGGGAACTACGAATCGCCCATGACATCCAGATGGACCTCGTTCCCAAAACTTTCCCCGCCTTTCCCAATCGCGACGAGATGGACCTCTTCGCCGTGATCGAACCGGCGCGCGAGGTGGGCGGTGATTTCTACGACTTCTTCATGCTTGACGAGGATCATATCGTCATCGCGATAGGCGACGTGTCGGGCAAGGGCGTGCCCGCGGCCCTCTTCATGGCGGTCACGCGGAGCTTCCTGCGCTCGGAATTCCATGCCGATTCGATGCCCGGTCCCGTGATGGCCAGGGTGAACGACGAACTTTCCGACGGCAACCAGTCCTGCATGTTCGTCACGCTGTTCTGCGCCGTGATCACGCTCTCGGATGGCCATGTCGAGTATGTGAATGCCGGCCACAATCCGCCGGTGCGGATTCACGCGGACGGCCGCACCGAATGGGTGATGAAGCCTCACGGCCCCGCGGCCGGCGCGATGCCGGGCATGAGCTATGAAAGCGGCCACTTTACCCTCGAAGCCGGCGAATCGCTCCTGCTCTACACCGATGGCGTCACCGAAGCGATGAATCCAGACAACCAGCTCTATGGCGAATCGCGTCTTGCCGAGCATTGCGCGGGCCTTGCGGCCGCCGATTGCCGAAAGAGTCTGGAAACCCTGCTGGCCGACATACGGGCGCATGCCGCCGGCGCCGAGCAATCGGACGACATCACCATGCTGATTTTCAAGAGATTCCTGACCAGGCGCGCATCGCAACCGCAGGAAGGCAACGCAGCCGACGCCTTTGCACCGCAGGGGAGGATCGACATGACCGACCATTCGATACGTATCGAAATCCAGTCGGACCTGCCGGCGATGGACAAGGCGCTGGACACCCTCGACCAGTGGATGGAGCAGGTGGGAGCATCGCCGGCGCTCGCGTACAAGGCCCGCCTCGTCCTCGAGGAGCTCGGGACCAACGTGGTGAAGTACGGCTACGAGCACCAGGCTGGCCATTTCTTCCATGTGGAAATGCTGCTCGGACCGCCCGCGACCATGACCATCGAGGATTACGGTATAACCTTCGATCCCACTCGGGAAGCCCCCGAGGTAGATGTGGACGCCACGGCCGAGGAACGCGAGATCGGCGGGCTGGGCCTTCACATGGTCAAACAGATGACCGCGGGCATGGAATACCGCAGGGAATCCGGCAGAAACATCCTGCGGATCACCTTCAAGGAGTAAGTCGCTCCATGCCGAGGAGAAGTGCCCGATGACCGAGATCGACCTGAATGCGTTGATCAACCTGTTCGCGATCCAGGCGTCCTGCCTCACGGGCGAGGACCGCGACGCGATGCGGAGCGCGCTCGGGCACTACCTCGACGATGTGCGCGATATCCGCGACGCGGCTCCCTACCTCGATCTGTACGGGGAAATGCTGGAAGCGCAGGATCTTGCGCCTTTGGACGGCAAGGATATCACCTTGGTCGACGTGGCGGCCAGGTTGCGCTCGCGGCTTCCCCGCCATGAACAGATCGCGGTCTACGTGAAATTCCTGGAAGCCGGAGCTTCCATGGCCGCCGGCATCGCTTCGGCATTCGGCGTGGACGCTTCCGAGCAGGCCGAACTGCGCGTCCTTTGCGGCGATCCCGTAGCAGGGAAGCTCATGCCGGATGACGCCGGAATGTCGGGTCCTGCCGGCCCGAATTATCTCTTTGCGGCGAAAGCCTGCGATAACCTGCAGCCCGGGTCGGGCGCCCACCGCCTGCAAAGGCCGGATTTCGATGGCGCGGTCATCCTTCTTCAGTTGCCCGGCGTGGAGATGCGGTTCGCCAAGACGACGGGAACCGAACCGGTATCCGCCGACGGGCTCGCGTTGCCCCCCGGCGTCGTTCGGCGCCTGGTTCCGGGCAGCATCCTTTCCGATCGGAAGGGCGCCAGGATCTATCCGTCCGAAATCGATGCGGCGTTCAGCGCCGCCACCGATCCGGCCGCCCGCATCAGCTTAGAGGCGGAGCACCTGGAGTATCGCTATCCCGGCAGCGCGGATATCGGGCTGCACGATTTCAGCGTGTCCCTGCAGGGCGGCAACCTCGTCGCCATCATGGGCGGCTCGGGCGCCGGCAAAACCACGCTCCTCTCGATCCTGACCGGCAAGATCCGGCCCGATTCCGGAACCATGCGCATCAATGGCCTGGAATGGGGGTCGGGAGATCGAGCCACCGAAGGCATCGTGGGATACGTGCCCCAGGACGACCTCCTGTTCGAAGACCTGACCGTGTTCGAAAACCTCTATTACAACGCGCGGCTCTGCCTGGCCCATCTCGGCGACGCGGAAATCCGCGAGCGCTGCGAAAAGACCCTGAAGGAACTGAACCAGCTCGAAACCGCGTCATTGCGCGTGGGCACGCCGCTGGACAAGACCATCTCGGGCGGCCAGCGAAAGCGCCTGAACATCGCGCTCGAACTCATCAGGGAACCTCCCGTGCTCTTCCTGGACGAGCCGACCTCGGGGCTTTCCTCGGCCGATTCCGAAAACGTGATAAGCCTGCTGAAGGCGCAGGCGGCCAAGGGCCGGATCGTCGTGGCGACCATCCACCAACCCTCGAGCACGGTGTACCGCATGTTCGACCGGCTCTGGCTGCTGGACAAGGGTGGCCGGCCGATTTTCGACGGCAATCCCCTGGATGCGCTGGTCCATTTCCGCACCGAGGGCTATCGCACCGGCAACGCCGAGTACGCATGCCCCCACTGCGGCACGGTGCATCCCGAGCAGCTCTTCGAAATCATCGAGGAAATGAAGGTCGACTCGAGCGGCCACCCCACGCGCGAACGGAAGGTGCCGCCGGCCGAATGGCATGCGCGTTTCCTTAAAGCCCGGAACGCGGTCGAGCCTGCCTCGGGCGGGTCGCGCTCCGATGCGGCGTCCTGCGGCGATGCGGCCGCAGGCGCCCGGAGCGCCGCCGAAAGCAGCCCGGTTTACCTGAACCGGCCCAGCGGTGCTGGGCAGTACCTGGTTTTCCTTTCGCGCACCATGCGGAGCAGGCTCGCGAACAGGGGCTACCTCCTCCTGAACCTTCTGGAACCGCCCCTGCTTGCCATCGTCGCCGGCCTGCTGTTCCACGGAGCCTGGGGCGCGACGTACGTATTCCGCGACAACGTGAACATTCCCGGCTACTTTTTCATGAGCATGGTGATCGCCGTGTTCCTCGGCCTCATGGTGGCGTCGGACGAAATCCACCGCGACCGCAAGATCCTGGAACGCGAACGCCTGCTGCGGCTGGACTGGGGAAGCTACATCGCGTCGAAAGCCAGCTGGCTTGCCCTGGTCGCCGCCTACCAGATGCTCGTCTATGCCGTGGCGGGCAACCTGATCCTGCGCGTTCCTGACCTTACCCTCTTCATGTGGGCGGTACTGGCGAGCTCGTCCTTCTGCGCCTCGATCCTCGGGCTTATCGTCTCGGCCACCATGAAGTCGGCCGTGTCGATCTACATCCTCATCCCCGTCCTGCTGGTGCCGCAGATCATGCTCGGCGGCCCCACCATCAACTACAACGAGCTTATCGGAAAGGATTCGGGCAACCGCGACGTCCCCCTGGTGGCCGAGTTCATTCCGACCCGCTGGGGCTACGAAGCGGTAATGGTGGAGCACTATACCGGCAACCGCTTCGAACGGAGATTCTTCGCCGACGAGAAAATCCTGCGCCGCATGGATTACATGAAGGACATCCACCTTCCGGAAGTCCGCGCTCTGGCCAGCAAGGCCTTCGCCGAACCCGACCCGACAGGCTCGGCCAGGGGGCAGGACAGGGCGCTCAGACAGGCGCTGGCCGCGCTGGGCGGCGAACTCGCCTTCCTGCGGCGATTCTCGGGTCTGGAAGCGCCCGAACTTGCCGGATCCCTGGTGCCGGAAAAATACGGCAGGGACCAGCAGGCCCTGGTGACCGCGTACCTGAAGGAATTCGAGGCCTGGCTCAAGCCGATCCGCGCCGAGGCCTCGAACCGCAAGCGCGCCATCGAAGCTTCTATGCGCGAGGAACTCGGCGATGCGGGATATGAAGCGTTCAAGGCGCGGTACTTCAACAAGGAAGTGGAAAAGCAAGCCCTGCAGGTGAATCTGGGCGACCGCGACAGCGTGGTCCTGTCGGGCGGGCGCCTCGTGCCCCAGGTCGCTCCCATCGTGCTGGATCCTGAATCGAGGTTGGGTCGGGCCCCGCTGTTCAGCGCCAGGAAACGGGTCGGACCGGTCTGGATCCGGACACCCCTGTTCAACCTGATGGTGCTGTGGGGTATGACCGCGCTTCTCTACGCGGCGCTCTGGAGGCTCGGGGCCGGCGGCAAGAAGGCCTGATCCGGGATCCCGGGGGGCTGCGACCGGTGACCGGAGTCTGGCCCGCCCGTCCGGGAGCCCGGGATTTGCTACCTTGCCTTGCCGATCAGCGGATTCCTGACCTTCTCGATGATCGCCACCATCGCACGAAGGTCGGATTCCTTGTACACGCCCTTGCAGTCCTGGTGGACTTTCAGGAGCGACTGTATCACGGTGCCCTTGTTGGCGGAGTCCAGGAGCTTCGCGAATTCCACGGGCTTGTTGGGATCGCCCGCGATGGCCTTGTCGAACACCGCCGTGATTTCCTTCGTGATCTGCATGCCGGGAATATAATCGTTCATGAATTTCAGGTATTCAGGCGTAATGCCGTCCACGAGCCCGTGCATGCACAAGCCGTACACGGATTCGATGTCGAGCCCGTACATGGCGCCGATCACCAGCGGCAGCAGCGACGGATCCTGCTCGGTCTTCTGGATCAGCGTGTACATGAACTGCCCGTTTTTCTTTGCATTGGCCTTGTAGGAAGGATCCCTGCGGAACGCCACGCTGTCGAAATCGATCCGTTCCTCGATCCTTCCCATAGCCTCGATGAACTGGTCGAAGCGCTTTCCGAATTCGAGCGCGTAGGACAGGTTTGCGGTGTACATGCCCCAGAGAATCGCAAGTTGTTCTTGGTTCTTGCCCGCCAGGAGGCCGGCATCGGTCGGGGCGTTGGTCTCTGGAAGGTAGGTGAGCCCGATGTCGACCAGGCGGGCCTTCACCTTCGTGTGCAGCGCCTCGACATCGTACTTGTCCATGACCGCGAGGGACTGGGCGACGATCGTCTTTACCGTATTTTGCGCCAGGGGGATGTCCATCTTCTGGCCGAAGGCCGAACCTGCGGCGCACCAGAGGATGCAGAGGGCCGCTACCATTGTTTTGACCATATTTGAACGCATCGGAATTCCTCCTTGATTCAATAACCACCATAGGCTACAAACCGCGTCCGGTCAATGAATGAAAGGATGAAAAGCGTGTGATCCGGCATGCAGACCGGTTCGTCCATCGTGGCAATGCCGCGGAAGGGATATACTGGCTGCATGAGACGGAAAACCGCGGTCGCGCTCGCCGTGTCCTCCCTTGTCGGCGCGGGCTGCGCGCTGGGCATCCTGGCATTCGCCGGACTGAATGCTCCCTCGGTGGCTGACCGCGTTCGCGCCGATGCCATCGTCCGGGCCATGCCGCGCGCGCAGCGGGCGGGGCAGGTGATCATGACCGGTATCGGCGCGACCGGCTACGGAACCGCCGCGCCGAGCGTTGCATCGATCCTGGCCGACCTCAGGCCCGGCGCCGTGCTGCTGTTCGGGTACAACATCCCCGAACGTGCCGACCTCCTTCGCGGACCGTCCGGCTTCACCGGACTGACTTCCACGCTCGCGAGCCTTGACGCCCGACCCGGCGCCGTCGCGCCGCTGATCGCGGTGGATCACGAAGGCGGATCGGTCTTCCGGTTCAAGGAAGGCGTCACCAGGCTTCCCTCGGCCCGCGAGATGGGCTCCTGGCCCTCGGCGCGCATCCGGTCGCTCGCCGCGAAGTCGGGTGCGGAACTGCGGGCGCTCGGCATCACCCTGGTCCTGGCGCCGGTGGTCGAGGTCCTGGATGCCGAAAACGAGGATTTCCTCGGGTCGAGGGCCTTCGGCGCGGATCCGGCGGCGGTTGCCGCCTCCGCCTCGGCATTTGTTCGCGGCATGCGCTCGGCCGGCGTGGCATCCACCGCCAAGCATTTTCCCGGCAACGGATCGGTCGACCCCCATCGCGGGCTGCCCGTGCTCTCGACGGATGCGCGCGCGTATCGCGCCTCCGTCGCGCCACCCTTCGCCGCGGCGATCCGGGCGGGGGCGGCGGCGGTCATGCTCTCGCACGCGGTTGCGCCAGCCCTCGATCCGGACACAAACAGGAAAAGCCTTCCCACGACCCTGTCATCGCCTCTCATCCGCGGAAAACTCAAGCGCGGTCTTGGATTTTCCGGCATCGTACTGACCGACGACTTGTATATGGCCGCGCTGGGCGAGTCCGGCGCGGGCACACCCGAAAGCGCGGCGATCGCCGCACTTTCGGCAGGCGCGGACATGATCATGCTCAGCGCCCCGGGCCGGGCGCTCGCGGTGCGCGATGCCATTGTGGATGCCCTGGAGCGAGGGCGCCTGCGTGAAGCGCGGCTATCCGACGCGGCGGCGCGCATCATCGCGCAAAAAATAGCGTTCGGACTCGTCGACCCGGCCCGGGGAATCTGCGCGCGCCTCCCGTAAGCCTGCCAGCGAAAACTCCGGTAAAACTCCGGTAAAAATTCCGCTTGTGCCGAATGGGAATTCCGGATATATTTTTCGGGTTGGAACGCGGAGGCGAGGCGGGAAATGCGGAGACGGTTCGATCGTAAGGAAATCATCATGCTGGTCTCGAACGGATCCACCTTCCGTCGGACCGCCTTTACGGTCGTCTGCATGATAGCCATGCTCGGTTCCAGTTTTCGTCCGATGCCCGGTCCCGGCTTTGCCCAGGGATCCATGGATCCCAGCCTGCCGGCGCTCGCGGGCCTTCCCGCGCCGGACGAACCCGAAGCGGACCGGGGCCTCTACTACAGCGTCTACACCGTCCAGAAGGGCGATTCCATCTCCCGCATCGCCAACGACCACAACGTCAGCACCGACACCGTCATTAGCTTCAACGACATCCAGTCCGCCAAGGGCCTGCGTCCCGGGCAGATGCTCAAGATTCCCTCCATCACCGGCATCCTCTATACTTCGAAGGAAGGTGACACCCCAGCCGGCATCGCGGAGCGCCTCGGCATTTCCTCCGACCGCATCGTCGAGGCGAACGGTCTCATGTCGGAAAAGATCGCGGCGGGGCGCAGCCTCTTCCTTCCCGACGCGCGCATGCCCGCCGCCCAACTGCGCGAAATCTCCGGAGATCTTTTCGTCTGGCCCGTGCGCGGCTACATCACCTCGTGGTATGGCTGGCGCCGCGATCCCTTCTCCGGCAGGAACACCTTCCATTCCGCAATGGACATCGGAGCGCCCATGGGCACCCCTGTGCGCGCGGGAATGGAAGGCCGGGTGGCCACCGCCAGCTATTCGCCCATCACCGGGAAATACGTCGTCATCAACCATGGCGGCGGCTGGTCCAGCCTTTACGGCCACCTGAGCGTCATCTCCGTGCAGCCGGGCGAATTCATCAGCCGCGGCGAGCGCATAGGCCTGGTGGGAAATACCGGCTACAGCACCGGTCCGCACCTGCATTTTTCCGTGCTCAAGCACGGCCGTACGGTCAATCCCGCCAACGTCCTGCAGTAGCCCGAGCGCGTTTGACGGAATGCGCCGTATCTGATAAAGTCGTCACGCATGAAAGAAATCCGCGGCATCGGCGCATCGCCCGGCATCGCATCGGCACCCGCCTTCCTCTATCTCGACGACGACAACCCCGTGCCCTCGTACAGCATCGACACGCGCAAGCTGCACGATGAACTCCGCAGGTACGACCAGGCGATCGAACGCGCCCGACAGGAAATAGCCGCGCTCCGCGAACGCGCGCACGCCGAGGCGGGCGACGAACAGGCCGCGATATTCGACGCGCACCTCATGATGCTCGACGACCCCGAAATACAGGCGCGCGTGCGCGGCGACGTCGAACACGAACTGCGCAATGTCGAAAGCGTGATGGTGGACCTGGAGCGCGAGCTGGTGTCGCAGCTTTCCTCCGCGCAGGATCCCTACGTGCAGGAACGGGTATCCGACGTGCACGACATCACCCGCCGAATCCTGGGGCACCTCCTGCATCGCGAACGCCGCGATCTCGCCGCGATTGACCGCGACGTAGTGCTGGCCGCGCGCGACCTCCTGCCCTCCGACATGATCGGCATGGCGCGCGACCGGGTAAAGGCCATCATCACCGAAGCCGGCGGGCGCACCAGCCACGCGGCGATCCTCGCGCGCGCCTTTGAAATACCCGCGGTCCTGGGAATCGGACCCTTCCTCTCCGAACTCAAATCCGGAATCCGCGTCATCGTCGACGGCGACCGGGGCCAGGTGATCCTGGATCCCGACAACGCCGCGCTCAAGCGCGAAAAGGCCGAGCGCGACCTGCGCGCGCAGCGCGAAATCGAATTTTCCGCCTTCAGGGACCTACCCGCCATCACGAAGGACGGCCGGACCGTCACCCTCAAGGCCAACATAGAAGTCCCCGAGGAAGTGCGCGCCGTCACGGAGCACGGCGCCGACGGCATCGGGCTGTTCCGCTCGGAGTTCCTCTTCCTCGGCGGCCACGTACCGGGCGAGGAAGAACAGTACCGCGCCTACCGCGCGGTGGCCGAAGCGATGGAAGGCAAGCCGGTCACCATACGAACTCTGGACATCGGCGGCGACAAGGTCCTGCCGGAACTCGGCGCGCAGGATGAAAAAAACCCCCTCCTCGGCTGGCGCGCCATCCGCTTCTGCCTTTCCCGCACCGAAATATTCCGCACCCAGCTGCGCGCCATCCTGCGCGCCGCGGTGCATGGCGACGTGCGCATCATGTTTCCCATGATCAGCACCGCCGACGAACTGGAACGCTCGCGGGGCCTCCTGGAGGAAGCCCGCTGGGAATGCCGGTCGCAGGGTCTGGCCGTGCCCGACCGTATATCCACGGGGATCATGATCGAGGTACCCTCGGCCGCGATCTGCTCCGACATCCTGGCCCGCAGCGCCGACTTTTTCTCCATCGGCACCAACGACCTCACCCAGTACACCATGGCGGTGGACCGCGGCAACGAAAAGATCGCCTACCTGCACGAACCCTTCAACCCCGCCGTGCTGAGGCTGCTCCGCCAGACGATAGACAACGCCCGCGCCGCGAACATACCGGTCAGCATCTGCGGCGAAATGGCCGCCGATCCGGCCGCCGCCGTCCTCTTGGTGGGCATGGGCATGGAGGAACTGTCCATGTCAGCCGTGGCCATCCCGCCGGTAAAGCGGGTACTGCGCTCGATGAACGCCGCGGACATGGGCGCCATTGCCGAAACCGCGCTCGGCCTGCGTTCGTCCGCGCAGATCGCGGATTACCTCGCCGCGCGCCTGAAGAACTAGGAGCATCATGAATTCCACCAACGACACCCAGAACGAGGCGCCCGCCCTGCGCCGCCGGGAAAACCTGCCCTCGGTCGTCCTCGCCGGACGGCCCAACGTGGGCAAGTCCACCCTCTACAACCGCCTCCTGCGCTCGCGCAAGGCTATCACCGACCCGACGCCCGGCGTTACCCGTGACCCGGTCGATGCCGAGTGCCTGCTGCCCGGCACCGACGACAAGTGGGTCCGCCTGGTGGATACCGGCGGATTCAAGATGGAGCGCGAGGGCCTGGACGACCTGGTGGTCGCCCGCACGATGGATGCCCTGGCCAAGGCCGACCTCATCGTCTTCATCGTCGACGCCGCCGAAATCACGCCCGAAGACGAGGAATTCGCCTCGCTCCTGCGCCCCTGGACGAAAAAACTCATCCTGGTCGTCAACAAGGCCGACAGCCCCGAACGCGATCCCCTGGTCTGGGCACACGTGCGCTGGGGATACGACCCGGTGCATTTCATTTCCGCCGAGCACAACCGCAATATCGACGACCTTGTGGATGCGATCATCGCGAAACTGGATTTTTCAGGCATCCGCGAGGTCGAGATGGAGCGGGCGGACATCCGCCTGGCCATCATGGGCAAGCCCAACACGGGCAAGTCCACCCTGCTCAACCATTTCCTGGGCGAGCAGAAAAGCATCGTCTCCGACGTGCCGGGCACCACCCGCGACGTGGTGCAGGGACGCTTTACCTGGAAGGGCAGGGGCGTGCAGGTCCTGGACACCGCGGGCATCCGCCGCAAGAAGAAAGTCAGCGACAATGTCGAGTATTACTCGGTCACGCGCTCCATCGCCGTGGTCGAGCGCTGCGACGTGGTCCTGCTCATGATCGACGCGCAGGAAGGCCTGACCGAGCAGGACAAGAAGATCGCCGCCTTCGCCGCCAAGGAAGGGCGCGGCCTCATTTTCGTGCTGAACAAGTGGGACACGATGCCTACCATCCGGAACGGCTTCGAGGCCGCGCGCGACAAGCTCCGCTACTTCTTCGGCCAGATGTCCTACTGTCCCGTGCTGCCCCTTTCCGCCAAGGACGGCACCGGCGTGGACAAGCTCCTGAACATGGTCATTACCGTGCACGCCCAGCTCGCCGCCCGCGTGGAAACCGGCAAGCTCAACAAGGCGGTCGCGGCCTGGATCGAGGCCACGCCGCCCCCGGTCGGTCCGACGACGCGCTTCAAGCTGCGCTACGCCGTGCAGACCGGCGTGAATCCGCAGAAGTTCGTATTCTTCGTCACCAAGCCCGAAAAGGTCACCGACTCCTACCAGTCCTTCCTGCGCAACCGCCTGCGCGAGGAATTCAACCTGGACAAGATCCCCGTTCTGCTCGACCTGAAGGCGTCGAGGATCGACCGGAGGAAGAGCGCGGAAAAATGAGCGGGTACGCCATCGGCCAGGTCGAAAAACTGCTGCGGCTTCCGGCCTCAACCCTGCGGTTCTGGGAGAAGGAAGTGGCGTTCCTCGCCCCGCGGAAGGACGTGTTCGGACGCCGCGTATATTCGCACGCCGATATGTGCATCCTCGCCCGCCTCCGCTACCTGGCTTTTGACCGGGGACTTGGCATACAGGCAGCCGCGCGCGCGCTGGAGCGCGAACTCGGTTCCGGCGACCAGGGCGCCAAGGCGGCCATCGCCGAAATCCGCGCGCGCATGTTCGAACTCTACGCCGACGCCGACGCGCTCGGCCGTTCCATCGACACATTCAAGGAAGGTCTATGATGCCCGAATCATCCGCCGGCCGCGACGCCGCGGTCCGCTCGCTCTGCGACTTCATCGATGCCTCGTACACCCCCTACCATGCGGCGGAAAACATCGCCGCCGCCCTCGCCGCCCGCGGGGTGCGCGAACTTTCCGAACGCGACACCTGGATTCTCGAACCGGGGGTGGCCTACTTCACGCGCCGGGGCGGCTCGGCCCTGATCGCCTTCCGCACCGGCCTGCTGAACCCCGGCGACTCGGGATTCGTCATGGCCGGGGGGCACACCGACAGCCCCGGCCTCAAGGTGCGCATCGAAAAGGCGCTGCAGTCGCGCAATCTGGTGCGTACCCCGGTCGAGGTGTATGGCGGCGCCATCCTGTCCGGCTGGATGGATCGGCCCCTGACCCTGGCGGGCAGGCTGGCTGTCCGCGGCGAGGACGGTGTCCGCGAGGTGCTCTACGCGTCGCAGGAACCGGTGGGCGTCATACAGAACCTGGCCATCCACCTCAACCGTGAAATCAACAAGGGTGTCGAGTACAATCCGCACCAGCACCTACCCGTGCTCGTGGACACGATCGATCCGGCAGCCGCCAAATCCGCGCCGGACCGGAGCTGGGCCTTGGTTCGCGCCGCCGCCGACCTTGGCGTCAGCCCCGACGCGATCCTGGGCGCCGACCTCTTTTTTGTCGAGGGTCAGGGGTGCCGCACGTTCGGCGGCCTGGTGAATGGCCCGCGCCTGGACGACCTGGCCGGCTGCCATTCGGTGCTGGAAGCCTTCCTGCGATCCGCACCGACGCCGCACGGCCAGCTGGCTTTCTTCATGGACGCCGAGGAAGTGGGCTCCATGACCGCGCAGGGCGCGGATTCCTCGTTCATGCGCGATGTCATCGCCCGCATGCTCCTGGCTTCCGGCGCCCCGGCCCAGGATTTCTACCGGGCGCTGGCGCGTTCGCTGTTCGTGTCGGTCGACGCCTCGCAAGCCTGGCATCCGGCCTACACCGAGAAGTTCGACGAATTCTACGCGCCCCTGCTGAACGGCGGCCCCGCGCTGAAGGCCGGCGCCAACTGGAAATACGCCACCGACGCGGGCGCCGAAGCCTGGTTCCGCGAAGCCTGTTCGCGCGCCGGCGTCCTGCCGCAAAAGTACATGTCCAGGCCCGACATCATGCCCGGAAGCACCATCGGCCCGATGAGCTCCTCGCACCTGGGCGTTCGCACGGTGGATATAGGCCATCCCCTTTTGTCCATGCACGCGATCCGCGAAACGATCGGCGCCGCGGATCACGGCCGCATGATCGCCACCCTGTCCGCCTGCTACTCGATGTCGCCCTCGGGCGTTGCGGCGGCCGCGCCGGAGCGCGCATGACCGGCGCCAATCCGACCCTCGACCTGATTTTCGCGCGCAAATCCGCCCGCGATTTCGAGGCGCGCCCCGTACCGGAAAAGGTGGTGCGCACCCTGCTCGATGCAGCCATCCGCGCCCCCACCGCGGGCAACATGATGCTGTATTCAATCCTCCGGATCGAGGATCAGTCGATCAAGGACGCGCTCGCCATAAGCTGCGACCACCAGCCCTTTATCGCCCGCGCGCCCCTGGTCCTGGTATTCCTGGCCGATTACGCCCGCTGGATGCGGTACTTCGATCATTGCGGCCTGGATGGGTGGTGCGCCGAACGCGGCGCGCGGCGCGCATGGCCGGCCGAGGGCGACCTCATGCTCGCGGTGGACGACGCGCTCATAGCGGCGCAGACTGCGGTGATCGCCGCCGAATCGCTGGGGCTGGGCTCCTGCTACATCGGCGATGTGATGGAACGGTTCGAGGAACACCGAGCCATGCTCGGCTTTCCGAAGTGGTGCTTTCCCGCGGTGATGCTCTGTCTGGGATACCCCAGCGAGCGCCAGCTGCGGTCGCCGGCGCGCAGCCGCTTCCCGGCGGATACCGTCGTTTTCACCGATCGCTATCGCGAACTCGAAGAGGGTGATTACGCGCGCATGTTCGGCACCGAGGAATACCGTTCCGAAAACCTGCGTCCCGGAACCTCCAATTACGGCCAGCACATGTACGTCCGCAAATTTTCCGCGGATTTTTCGGTTGAGATGCGCCGTTCCGTACGCGCCGCCCTGGAGGAGTGGCGCGGCGCCTGATGGGGCGGGGAGCCTGATAGCGCGCGCGGAGACTCCGCATCCGCCCGCGACACTGTCGCGGCCCGCTCAAAAGAAAAGCCCCGCGCGAGCGGGGCTTTTTCTTGCCGCGATGGTCGCGGCGCCGTGACGCGGATGCGTCACTTCTTGCGGTAGGTTTCCTTGGGATCCCATTCCAGGGGCTTGTAAGTCTTCGAAGAATCCCACATGCCTGACCTGGTTTCACCCTTTACGCTCGGAACTTTCAGCACCTGGCGCGGGAAGATGAGGTCGGGATTTCCCGGGTCCTTGAAGGTCTTCTTGTTCGCTTCATACAGCACCGGCCACTTGAGCGGGTTGTTGTAGATGAAGGGATACTCGGCGATCCTCCACAGGCAGTCGCGGCGTTCGGGAATAAGCCGTACCGTGTATTCGGCGGGCAGTTCGGCGAATTCGGCGATGCCGGCGAACACGTCGTAGGCGGCGTTGGCCTTGTCGATGGCAGCTTGGGCTTCGCCCTTGCCGAGCGCGAGGCGGGCCATGTCGAGCTGGTAGGAGCCTTCGGAATACTTTTCGGGGTAGTTGTTCACCGCGTTGACGGACTTGGCCCAGGCCTGTTTTTCCGCGGCGCGGTCGATGGCCTTGGCGGCTTCGGCAGCCAGGTCGATCTGCTGCTGCACGACCTTCTGTTCCTCGGCCTTCTTTTCATCCTCGACGCGCTTCTGCTCTTCTACCTTCTTTTCTTCCTCGACGCGTTTTTGCTCTTCTACCTTCTTTTCTTCCTCGACGCGCTTCTGCTCTTCTACCTTCTTTT
>CAYRXK010000037.1:0-5756 GCA_964428265.1 uncultured Treponemataceae bacterium | reverse complement strand
TGCTCTTCTACCTTCTTTTCTTCCTCGACGCGCTTCTGCTCTTCTACCTTCTTTTCTTCCTCGACGCGTTTCTGCTCTTCTACTTTCTGCTCTTCTGCTTTCTGCTCTTCCTGAACGCGCTGCTGCTCGACCTTCTTTTCTTCCTCGGCCTTGGCGGCGTTCATCTTTTCGACCGCGGCGCGTTCGGCGGCGGCCTTTTCCCTGGCGAGCCTGTCGGCTTCGCGACGGGCCAGCTCAGCGGCGACGTAGTCATCGGACGCCTGCGCGTGGTGGCGGGCATCATCGGCGGCGGCGATGGCATCGGCGTAGCGAGCCTCGTCCAGGGCTGTCTGGGAAGCCTGGAGGCTGCGGCGGGCGGCCACGATGTGTTCGTTGTCGCCCAGGCCCGCGTCCGACGCGCGCTGCTGGGAAGCCGATACCGCGCTGTCGGCGACCGAGTAGGCGGCTTCGGCATCGGCCTTCAGGGCCGCGGACTGGTCGTAGGCATCGTTGAAGCCCTTGGCCGCGGTTTCGTAGCCAGGGGTGGCGCCGGCGTAGTCCTTGGAGGAATAGGCGCTGTTGGCGGTTCCGAAGGATTCGCTGGCGGCCGCGTAGGTTTCGGGAGCGTTGACGGCGGCATTGATCGAATCGGCCCTGGCCTTGGCTTCCGCGGCGGCGAACCGGGATTCGTTGGCACGGCCTTCGGTGCCCCTGGCGATGGTTTCGGCATACAGCCTGTTGGCGTTGCCCAGAGCCCTGGCGCTGGCGGCGTAGTCTCCGGACGCCCAGGCCGACTGGTCTTCCCGGTAGAAGTCTTCGGCTTCATCGAAGGAGAGCGGCGCGTAGGACGCGTAGCCATTGTCGAGGATCGCGGCGCGCTGGCTGTCCGCCCGGCCCTTTTCGCCGGAACTGCGATAGGCGTCGGCGGAGGCGCGGTAGGAGTCCACCGCGGCTTCGTAGTCGTTGGCATCGAACAGCGAGTCGCCCTCGGCGAAGATATCCTCGGCGGTGACGAAGCGGTCCTCCGCGTTCATGTCCGCGCCGGCGGATTGCGCCTGCAGGCGGGCGTCGAGCGCGGCATTGCGCTCCTGGTCCGCCAGGATGGGCATGCCGTCGCGGTAGATGCCGGTCCAGCTGTCCAGCGAGGTTTCGAGTTCGCCCTTTACGGGATATGCGGCGACGCCGTCGTACGGCGAGGTGGCGATCACGGTTTCGTAGCGACCGCGGACAGCCTGGTATTCCTGCTCGGCGGCGGCGTGGCGGTCGGGGAGGATGGAGTCCAGCCCGTTTTCGAGCACGTCGTTCCTGGCGGTGCCGACCTTGCCGAAGAGGTTGCGCAGTTCGGTGTCGGATACGGAGGGTTGCTGCACGGGAGCGACCGTGGCGGGAACCGAAGCCGTGGGAACGGTGGTGGGAGTGGTTACGGGGGCCGGCTGCACGGAGCTGTCGGTCGGCTGGGCGGGATTGACTGGTTCGGGCGGTTTAGGAGCGGACGCGCACGAGGCCAGGAGAACCAGTGCTGCCATGAGCAGCAATGGCAAGAGTTTTTTAACTTTATCCATAGGCTTCCTCCTGAATCTATTGTGTTATGTTACAACGTCAATCCTACACTCAATATCGGCGAGCGTCTATGCGGAATTGCGGGAAAATTATGCCCACCTCGCCCTATCATGGTAGACTATATCGCATGAAGACCGGAGAATCCCGTTCGGTGCGCGGAAAATGCGCAAAATCACCTGCCTGCCGCAGATTCCGCGTGTCGTATATCGCGCGTGGCGCTGCCGTCGCGATCGCGTGCGCCATCATGGCCTCCTGCGCGGCGGGGCTCCGGGAACCGGGACGTCCCCTCGAAGTGAAATCGCGCATCCTCCGGTTCGAGGGGGCCGGAGGCGTCCGGCTCGAAATGGCCTCGCTGGGTTCATCCGTCGGAGGTTTCTGGTACCTGCCTTCCGGGCAGCGATACGGCAGGGTGGTCGGTTCGCTGCATCCCTGGGGCAGGATCGATCTGGAACTGGGCGGCGCGGGCCGAACCGCGCTGGGCCTGCGGGGACGTTTCGCGCTCGACGGCACGCTCGTGATCGGCAAAGCCGCTTCGGGCGCGGCGACGATTCCGGGCGCTGAGGCGTCACGTTTCGAAGGCCGCTGCAGGAAGCTGGAAACGGCCTTCGAAACGCGCGGATTCAGTGCCTACGCAGGGGATCTGAGCCTCCTGACCATCACTTCCGCCGATCCGGCGGCGGCGGCGCTGCTCGACGGGCGCCTGCGCCGCGGAAACTCGCCCCGCGACTACGCGATCCGGCTGGGCGACGAGTACCTGCGGGGCAAGACCGGCGCGAAGGCCTCGGGGCAGCCCGGAGCGAGCCTGACGGAGCGGCAATATGTAGCGGCGACCGCCGGGCCTTTCGTGTCGATCGCCACGGAGCGCTATTATTTCGAGGGCGGCGCGCACGGCAATACCGCGCTGTCGTTCATCACCCTGGATTGGCCCCGGGCCCTGGCGAACGGCCGCCCGACCCTCGACCCGGAGGACATACTCCCCGCGGGGTTGGGTGACCCCGGATTCATGGATCGTCTGGAGGCCCGGGCGCGCCTGGAACTCGGGCTGGCGGAAGGCCAGGGCTTTACGAAGGCTGGGTTTTTCGAGGACAAGTTGCCGCCGCCCGGGGATTTTTTCGTGACGGAGCAGGGGCTCGGGCTGCAGTACGACCGCTACGAGCTCGCGCCGTATTCGTACGGCGACTTCCTGTTCATCGTGCCGTGGGATCGGCTCGAAGGGCTTCTGGCGCCGGATTTCCCGCAGCGGCTGCGCTCATCGCCGTGATGCCGCGCGTGACTGCCGCGTTCAGGGCGGCCACGAATGCTCCGCCCAGGAATACCCAGCGATACCCCGTGTTGCCCCCGTTGAGCCAGAGGAGGCCTCCGAGCATGGGAATCAGCATGGACAGGACATGGTCTATGCTGATGCCGAGCGAGAGCGTGGGCGAAAGGTCCGCCGGATCGACGAGGATGCGCTTGACGTAGACGGCGCGGGACATGGAAACGGCGTCCGAGGCCTGGTCGATGACATAGCAGGCCGAGACCACCAGCACCGCCAGGTGCGCCGGCAGCAGTCCCGGCGCGAAGGCGTACAGCATGCAAACGCCGATCGTGATGAATGATTCGGCGGTCAGCACGCGGCCGGGACCGAAGCGGTCGGTAAGCCTTCCGATCGCCGGCTTGGTGAAGATGCCGAGTACCGACACGATGAAGAAAAGCAGGGTCATCGTGGATACCGGCTGGCGGAACAGGTCGACGATCATCCAGGGCCCGAAGGTGATGAAGAGCTGCTTCCTGGCTCCGAACAGGATCGACAGCACGTAGTAGCGGCGATATTCCCGCCGGTAGACGAACCGGGCGCGGCGCACTTCGCGGCGCGCGGGCTTCATGCGGTACAGGAGCAGGCCGGCGATGAAATAGCAGATCGCGCCCGCGCTGAAGGCGGTGCGGTAGGACAGGCCCGCCGCCTGGAACAGCAGCAGCAGGACCGCGGATCCGGTCACGAGCGCGGCGGTGCTCGACGCCTGGATCCTGCCCAGGACTCTGCCTTCCTTTCCGTCCTGCGCGAAACCCATGCCGATGGCATTGGCCAGCGGCATGTAGAGGTGACCGCCGACACTGTACAGGAACACCGCGGATACCATGATGGCGTAGACCGGCGGTATCCAGCCGATGGCGGCCATGCCCAGCGCCGAGGCCAGGTTCGCGATGGCGGCGATGCGCACGTCGCCCAGACCGGCCAGGATTCCGATGAACGCGCTGACGAGGAAGCCGGGCAGTTCGCGGGGAAATTCCAGGAAGGTGCGCCGGGCGACATCGAGGGCGTAGCTGTCGCGCAGGTAATTGTTGAAGGCGGCGGCGTTCACGCAGGCGCCCAGCCCGATGAACACCGACGCCCAGAGCAGGAGGCGGAAATCCCGCCCGCGCGCGATGCCGGGAATGCCCGCCGATCCCGCACGCAAGAGGCTCATGCCTTCCGCACGCGCGCGCGCCAGGTCCGGTCGCCCGCCTCGATTTCCGAAAGCGCCGGTGCGGCGCCCTCCGAGGACGCGTCCCCGACCCATTCGATCGATGAACAGAGCGTCTCTCCCTTGACGAAGGCTTCGAAATCGCCCAACGCGGCGCGCAGGTCGGCGTCGCCGCCGGCCGACAGCACGATGCGGTCGGTGACTTCGAATCCGGCTTCCTTGCGCAGGTTCTGCACCCCGCGCACCAGGTCGCGCACGTAGCCCTCTTTCAGGAGTTCGGGCGTGATCAGGGTGTCGAGCGCGACGGTGAGCGTACCCTCGTTGAGCACCTTCAGGCCGGCCTTCTCGGTGCGGCGGATGTCAAGCTTGGATGCGTCCAGGCTGACGGCGCGGCCCGCGACGGTGATTTCCGCCGGATTTCCCGAAAGGATTCCGGCGATGGTCCTTCCGGGCAGTTTCTCGATGATCGCGGCGGCTTCCTTCATGTCCTTGCCCAGTTCCTTGCCCATGACGCGGAAATTTGCCTTGGCCGAATATTCGACCAGGTCTTCCTCGTCGTCGCGGAACAGGACGGATTTCACGTTCAGTTCCTCGCGCAGCATTTCCTCCATCGACGAAAGGACGGCGCGCTCCTCGGGCACGCGGGTGACGAGCAGCACCGAGGAGAGGGGCTGGCGTATCTTGATGTCGTCGGCGACGCGCAGCGCGCGGCCCATGGACACGGCGTGGCGCACGGACGCGGTGTCGCGCTCGAGGGCCTCGTCGCGGAATCGCGCATCGTGGGACGGCCAGTCGCAGAGGTGCAGGGATTCGGGGTCGCCCGCGGTTTTCAGGTTCTGGTAGATGCGTTCGGTGACGAATGGAATGACCGGCGCGGCGACGAGGATGAGCCTGCGCAGGACGCGGTAGAGCGTGGCGTAGGCCTGCTGCTTGTCGGTGTCGCTCTCGGATTTCCAGAAGCGGCGCCGCGAGCGGCGGATGTACCAGTTGTTCAGCGCGTCGATGAAGTCGGTGACCGGCGCGATCGCGGCCTGCATCTCGTAGGCGTCCATCGCGTTGGTCGATTCGAGGACCATTTTCTCGCACATGGAGAGGATCCAGCGGTCCAGCAGCGAATCGGGCCTGCCCGAGGGGCCGAAGGCCGCGGCCTCGGATTCCGGCGAGGGCGAGGCGCCGTCGATGATGGCGTAGGTGACGAAAAAACCGTAGGCGTTCCACAGCGGCAGGATCACGCTCTTGAGCACTTCCTTGACGCCGTCGTCGGAATAGCGCAGGTCCTCGGCGCGCGTGACGGCGCTGTTCATGAGGAAGAGCCTGAGGGCGTCGGCGCCGAACTTGTCCACCACCTGGACCGGGTCGGTGTAGTTGCGCAGCGACTTGGACATTTTCTTGCCGTCCTCGGCGAGGACCAGGCCGGAGCAGATGCAGGCGTCGTAAGCCGTCGAATCGAACAACGCGGCCGCCAGGACGGTGAGCGAGTAGAACCATCCGCGCGTCTGGTCCAGGCCTTCGTTGATGAAGTCGGCCGGGAACTCGCGCTCGAATTTTTCCTTGTTTTCGAAGGGATAGTGGAGCTGGGCGTAGGGCATGGCGCCGGATTCGAACCAGCAGTCGAGCACTTCGGGGATGCGGCGCATGGTGCCGCCGCAGGTGCAGGAGTAGGTGACCTCGTCGACGAAGTGCTTGTGCAGGTCCTGCACGAGGACGCCGGAACGCTGGCGGAGTTCCTCGCGCGAGCCCAGGCATTCGGTGCGGCCGCAGTCGTCGCAGCGC
>CAYRXK010000036.1:7099-26684 GCA_964428265.1 uncultured Treponemataceae bacterium | reverse complement strand
GAACCCCTCTTTAAAGATTGAGAATCTTTTGTCCTAACCGATAGACGAAGGGGCCGCGCGAACCGCTGACCTCTCCGTGTCCGCGTGCAGTCGCGGGGGAAAACCCATCGGATCGCGTACAAGCGGCGCAAGGCGCGAGCCTTAGGCCGTTTGTCGTTTCGTCTACGGTGTTCGGGTCCGGCATCGTGGCCGGTGAATTCCGATTTCCCCAGGGAGGATTCGAACCCCCACAAGCAGATCCAGAGTCTGCCGTGCTACCATTACACAACCGGGGAATGCCGTTGTCGCGATGAAAAATACCCCGAGCGGCCGCAGTTAGTCAATACCGGTCCGTCGGTCGGTTCCGGTCCGCCCTGTCGCGCGCCTGAGGTCGTAGAGCTCCAGCTGCGGCCGTTCCTCGCCGTTCCATCGCGCGCTGGTGATCTTGAACAGGACGTCCAGCCGGTCGCGGTTCCTGAAGGAAAAGTCGCGTTCCAGGCGCTCGCCGCCGTCCCACATGAGCGCGGGCCATTTGTACGCGCCGAAGTCGAGGGTCAGCTTGAGGTGGCTCTTGCCGTTCTTTCCCACGATCTGCGCGTCCGCCATCGGCACGTTGCGCGCCATCAGCACCAGGGGGCGGTTTTCCTCGCCATAGGGTTCGAAGCGTTCGGCCAGTTTGGCGATGGCCGGCGCCATGAAATCATGCGGCAGCTCGGCGTCTATCGCGATGGATTCCTCGGAGCGGTCGATCTCGGCGCCGGCCATGTACTCGCCCGCGCGGCGGGCGAACTCGTCCCAGCGGTCGGCGCGCATCGAGAATCCGGCGGCGGCATCGTGGCCGCCGTAATCGATGAAGAGCTCCGCGCAGGATTCCAGGAGTCCGGTGACGGGAAAGCCGCGCGCGGTGCGGATGGAGCCGACAACCTCGCCCTCCTTCCTGAACGAGGCGATGACGGCGGGCACCTTGAGCGCCGCGGTGACGCGCGATGCGATGAGGCCGGTGATGCCGGGCGCCACGCTGTCCGAACCCACGAGCACGAAGCGCTCGCCATGCTTTTCGCAGGATTCCCGGGCCAGGGGTATGATCGAGTCCCAGGCTTCGCTGCCGAGCTTGCGGCGTTCCTGGTTCATTTCGGTGATCCGGGCGGCAGCGCCGCGGCGCGCGCCTTCGTCGTCGCCCAGGAAGAGCCCGACGGCGAGGTCCGGCGTGCCCATGCGCCCGGATGCGTTGATGACCGGCGTGACCTGCCAGGAAATTTCGTGGGAACCGAGCGGGCGGCCCCGGATTTCCAGGAGGTCGAGGATTTCGCGCAGGCCCTTGCGCGGCACGCGGTTTACGGCGCGCAGGCCGCGGGTGACGATGATGCGGTTTTCGTCCTTCAGCGGCATCATGTCGGCGACGGTGCCGAGCGCCGCCATCTGCAGAAGATCGCCCAGGGCGGCTTCGGTCAGGCCGGCCCGTTCGAGCGCGAAGCCCGAGAAAAGCTGTTCGAATACCGATAGTTCGACCGTTCCTTCGGCCGAATCGTCACGGTAGCGGGCAAGCCGTGAGCCGGCCGCCAGGTCGCGAAGGCTCCTGCCGGCCAGTGCGGGCGAGCCGCGGGCCAGGTCGGGCGCCAGATCGTAGAAGTGGATGTCCACCGCCTGGCCGAAAATCTCCGAGGCCAGCGCGCGCTGCGTCCGCGCGTCCCACACGAAGATCTGCCGGTCGCCGAGGAAGCGCGAGAGCCGTTCGGCGGCGATCTGGCCATCGCCCGCGGCCAGCTTCAGGGAAAGGCGGGCGCCGGGCACGAGGTTGTGCAGCTTGACCGCGTCGATGCGGTAGGTTGGTCTGGCGGCGCGCTCGCCGTCGCCCGCTCCCGCGCTTGCGCCTGAGCCCGCGCTTGCGCCTGCGAGCGCGCCGGTTTCGCCGGCCGGCTCCCCCTCGACCCGGCTGAAATCGAGCAGCGCAATCTGCTGCTTGTACAGGCCGGACGCGGCGAAGGCCAGCGCGCAGGCCAGTTTGAAGGCGACGCCGCAGCCGGCAAGGTCGCGGAAGGGATAGCCCGAATCGGGCAGCTTGGGGTTGATGACGGCCAGGGCTTCGGGCGGTTCGGGCGCCTGCAGCCGATGGTGGTCGGCGATGATCACGTCGATGCCGAGCTCGGCGGCGAGCGTGACCTCTTCGTGGTTGGAGATGCCGCAATCCACGGTGACGATGAGCCTGCCGCCCGCGGTGGCGAACTCGCGCACCGCCGCCGCCGAAAGGCCGTAGGCTTCGTCGCCGACGGGTACCCGCCAGGATACATCCAATCCCGCGGCCGAGAGCGCCTCGACGAGGATGACGGTGCCCGAGATGCCGTCGGTGTCGCCGTCGCCGAAGACGAGGACTTTCTCGCCTTCTTCGCGCGCCTGCAGAATGCGGTCGACCGCGTCCTCCATCCGGTCGAAGAGGAAGGGATTGCGCAGGAGTGCGAAGTCGTCCTCGAGGTAATACAGGAGTTGGCCGGGTTCGGTGACGCCGCGCCGGGCATAGATTGATGCGGCCAGGAGGTCGACGCCGTAGCGGCGCGAAATCGAACGCACCAGCTGCGGGTCGATTTCGGATTTCAGCCATTTCATGGGGCGACGATTTCCTCGAGGATGAGATCCGCCGGGGCGGAGGGTTCGGCGCCGACGGCCAGGGCGGGCGCGGCGATGGACATGGCCTGTTCCAGGCTGGCCCGGTCCTTGCCGAAGAGGGTGGCCACAAGGTCGCCTGAGCGCACCCGGTCTCCGCGCACGCGTTCGAACACGAAGCCCACGTCGGGGTACACGGGGTCCGCGGTGGTGTTCCTGCCGACGCCGAGCTGCACGCCGGCGCGTCCGATGGCGTAGGCGTCGATCGCCGTGATCCAGCCGTCGGATGGCGCGCGCAGTTCGGCGCGGTGAGGGCTGCGGTAGTTGCCGCGCAGTGCGAGCATGCGGTCGACGTCGCCGCCCTGGCGGCGGACGTTGGCCAGGAATAGTTCGCGCGCCTTGCCGCTGGCGATCGCCTGGCGGCAGGAATCTTCGCCTGCTTCGGGGCTGGCGGCGATGCCGGCGAGGTGCAGCATCCAGCCGCCCAGGCGCAGGGTCAGGCGCACAAGGTCGTCCGGGCCGCTGCCTTCAAGCAGGTCCAGCGATTCCTCGACTTCCAGGAAGTTGCCGACTTTCCTGCCCAGGGGCTCGGACATGTCGGTTATGAGGGCGACGATGCGCTTGCCCATCGCGGTGCCCGTGTCCACGAGGCTGCGCGCCAGGGTTCGCGCCTGTTCGCGCGTTTTCATGAAGGCGCCGGGACCGCATTTTACGTCGAACACGAGGGATTCTGCCCCTTCGGCCACTTTCTTGGAGAGGATGGATGCGGTGATGAGGGGCACGGATTCCACGGTGGCCGTGACGTCGCGCAGGGCGTAGAGCTTGCGGTCCGCGGGCACCACGGAGGCGGTCTGGCCCGTCATGGCGTAGCCGTCCGCCGCCAGGCCTTCGCGGAAGCGCGCGCTTTCCAGGGTGGCGACGTAGCCGGGTATGGATTCCAGCTTGTCCAGCGTGCCGCCGGTGTGCCCCAGGGCGCGGCCGGACATCATGGGAACGCGGGCGCCGCAGGCGGCGACGATGGGCGCCAGGGGAAGGGATACCTTGTCGCCGACGCCGCCGGTGGAGTGCTTGTCCACGAAGGGGCCGCGGATGCCGGAAAGGTCCATGACGTCGCCTGAATGCAGCATGAGGTCGGTCAGGTCGGCGGTTTCGCGCGCGGTCATACCCTGAAAGTAAATGGCCATGAGAAGTGCCGATACCTGGTATTCGGGCACGCTGCCATCCACGTACCCCGAGACGATGCTGGCCAATTCCTCGCGCGAAAGGGCGTGGCCCGAACGCTTTTTCATCAGTATGTCGACGGCTCGCATATTCTTCACATCCTTGTACAGCCTATATCGCGCGTGGATGCCCCGATCGATTCAATCGCGGAAGGAAAATCGGATCGATCACATCAATATAGCTTTGCAGGCCCTGCGGCGTCGAGGGTTTCCTGCGTTGCATGTCGAATGCGCTACATGGTGTCCAGGGAATGCAGGGGGCCTTCCGCGGCCATTCTGGCCAGGGGGAAGAGCAGGGCGCGCAGCCCGGCGATGGTGGCCTGGTCGGCTTTCGCGGTCAGGGCGTCGCGGAAGCCGCGCCCCTCGGTCCGCGCGAGCCAGGCCCTCGACCCCGAGGGAATCATGGCGCCATGGTCGTCCTGCGCGCAGGCGGGGCATACCAGGCCTTCGCCCATGGGGTCGAGCCACGCGTCGCGTGCCAGCGGAGCGCCGCAGTGGACACAGGCCGAGAGGTCGGGCTGCAGCCCCATGATGCCGAGCTCTCGCCAGATGAAGAGGAAGGCCGCGTAGGGTTCGGCGCCCGGGGGGGCGCGGTCGAGCTCGCGCAGGGTGTCCAGGAGAAGGTCCATGCAGGACGCGGATTCACCGCCGCCGCCGGAGGTCCTGATGGTGGTTTCGCAGGCGAGGGCCGCGCACTGGAGGCGTTCCAGGGATTCGCGCAGGCCGGTAAAGGATTCGGCCACGGCGAAGTCGCGAAGCGTGCGGTAATCCTTGACGGGGTCGGCGTAGATGTAGGCGCTGCCATGGATGTAGGGCGAGGCGAGCGACCTTAGGGCGCTTTTCGCGCCGCCGAAGACAAAGGCGTCCAGCAGCCCGGAGTCGCGGGTCATCAGGGTGAGTATGCGGGCGCCCGAGGGGCTTTCCCTCGTGCGGAGCACGACGGCGTCGTGCACGTGATTGCGTTCGGCCATACCTTTTTTCCCGCCCCGCTTCCGGCCTTTTCAGTCCACGATCCACCAGCGGATGCCGCCGGATTCGCCCGAACGCAGACGTTCGGCGCGCTCGCGCTCGATGCGTTCCGTTTCGCGGCGCTTGTAGGCGCGGGCCCAGAACCAGGCCGCCGCGAAGCCGCCCAGGTGCGCCAGGTAGGCCACGTCCGAGCCGCCTGCGCCGACCGAGCCTCGCAGGCCCCCGAAGACTTGCATGATGAACCAGATGCCGATGACCACCCAGGCCGAAAGCGCCGATGGGATGAAATTGAAGAGGAGCACGAACATGCGGTTGCCGGGGAAGAGCGCGAGGTAGGCGCCCAGTATGCCTGAAATCGCGGCGGACGCGCCCACCAGCGGGGTCATGGCAGCGCGCGCGTCCGGCGACACCAGGCTGGCGGCCACGTGCGCGATCACGCCGACGAGGCCCGAAAGCAGGTAGAGGGCGGCGTAGCGCGCCTTGCCGATGCGGCATTCCACGTTGTCGCCGAATATGCCGAGGAACAGCATGTTGCCCAGGAGGTGGCCGAGCGACGCATGCGCGAATTGGGAGGTGATGAGGGTGAGGTAGCCCCTGCCCGCGGCTATCTCGGCGGGGATGGCGGCCATGGCGAGGGTCCGGTCCTGCCTGAGGCCGAAGGCCTGGTAGAGCGCGAACACGGCGACATTCACGCCGATGATGGTCCAGGTGAGGGTGGCGGACCCGCGCCTGCAGGAGTTCTCGTCGCTGAACGGAATCAATCGATGCACCTCCGGATGCTGGAAATATACTGGAAGGCCGCCCCGGGGAAAAGCGCGGTCCGATCCGGTCGCCGCGCATTGGCCGGCTCTCCCACCGATTGAGGCTCCGCGCGCCCCCGTGCTAGGGTTCGGCATGATCAAGGCCCTGCTGTTCGACCTGGACAATACCCTCTACTCCGACGATTCGGGCATGGAGGCGGGAATTGTCCGCTACATGAACGATTTCATCGCGCGGTATCTGGGCACCGACGTGCAGAGCGCCATCGCGATCCGGAAAGAAGGCGTAAGGCGGCATGGCACTTCCCTGGAATGGCTCATGAAGGAAAAGGGCTTCGACGATCCGGACGCGTACTTCGCCGCCATCCATCCCGAGGGCGAGGAGGACTGCATCGTCTACGATCCGGAATTGCCCGGCATACTGGACGCGCTGCCATGGCCGAAGGCGATCCTGACGAACTCCCCGCGCGAGCACGCGATCCGCGTTCTGCGCAAGCTCAGGATCGCCGACAGGTTTTCGAAGATATACGACATCCGGTTCAACGAGCTGACCGGAAAACCCGCGGCATCCGCGTTCCTGCGGACGCTCGATGATTTCGGATACGGGGTGGCCGATACCGTGTTCGTCGACGATTTGCCGAAATACGCCGTGGGGTATCGTGAACTCGGGGGGCGCGTGATCCTGCGCGACGAGAAAAACCGCTACGGCGACCTCGGATACGAGCGCATAACTCACCTGCGCGAGCTGCCGCGCCTCCTTGGCCTGGCGAACGCGCCCGCGACCAGCGCGAAAAGCGTCACCCCGTAGGGTATCGCGAGTATCAAATCCGAGGGCGCGTCCAGGAATCCCTGGGCGTAATTCGAGAACGATTCGGCCGCCGCGAAGGCCAGGCAGGCCAGCGCGATGCCCGCGGGCTTGCGCGCGCCCAGGTACACCGCGACCAGCGCGATCCACCCCCTTCCCGATACCATGTTGGGCACGTACGCCGCCAGGTCGAGCGACAGGATCGCTCCCGCCATGCCGCATAACGCACCCGAGGCGATTATCGCCGCCAGCCGGTACCGGTCGGGCGACAGCCCCGCCGCATCGAGCGCGCGGGGATTGGAGCCTGAGGCCCTCAGCCTGAGCCCGAACGGGGTGGCGCCTATCGCGGCCCACGCGGCGGGCAACACCGCCAAGGCCGCCAGCATGAGCGGGTTCGGGGAAAGCGACGACGCGTGCGCGGCTCGTGCGGTGATGCCGAGCGCGAAGACCGCCTTGGTGCCGAAAAACTCCTGCGACAGGATCACCGCCAGGCCGGAGGCGAGGAGGTTTGTGGCGAGCCCGGCGACAAATACGTTGGCCCGCAGTTTCAGGCAGGCGGCCGCATACAGCAGCGAGAGCGCGATGCCCGCGGCGATGCCCGCGGCGAGTCCGGCGAACTGGCTTCCGGTAGCGTGCGCGCCGGCTGCGGCGAACAGCGCGCCCATGGTCATCAGCCCCTCGAGCGATATGTTCAGCATGCCCGAGAGCTCCGTGAACAGGCCCCCCATGGCGGCGAGCGCAAGGGGAGTCGCCGCGGCGACGAGCGCGGCCAGGCTATCCACGGTCGTTCCTTCCCGGCCTGGCGGTAACCGCGTAGAAAATAACCGCCTGCACCACCGCGACCATTTCGTAGCTGACATCCGACCCGACCATCGCCGCCTTGGCGCCCGAGTCGAGGTAGGCCAGGAACAGGGCGGCGGGAATGGCGGCGAGGGGACGGTTTCCGGCGATGAGCGCGACCGAGATCGCGCTCCATCCGAGACCTGCGCCGAAACCGCGCATGGCCTTGTATTGCGTGCCCATCACGGCGGCGAACCCGGCCAGCCCGTGAAGGGCGCCCGAAAGCGCCATGGGGTACAGGGCGTAGCGCCCGGTGTCCATGCCGCAGTAGCGCGCGAATTCCGGATTCGCGCCGACGGTGCGCAGTTCGAACCCGAATTTCGTGCGGTGTATCGCGAAGGCTGCGGCGGCCGCAACCGCGAGCGCCAGGAACAGGCCCGTGCCGAGCGACGAGGGCGGAAAAATGCGGGCAAAGCGGAAGGCGGCGGGTATGGCCCGCGTCGTCTGGAAATTGCTTTCGGGATCCTGGAAAGGCCCGGTGATCAGCGAGTCCACCACCAGCGAGACTATCGCCGATACGAGGAAGGTTGTCAGCAGTTCGTCCGCCGCGACCCGGCGCTTCAGGATACCGGAAAACGCGCCCACGGCCCCCGCCACGAGCATCGCGGCGAGCGCGGCCAGCATCTGGGCGACGGCAGGCGGAGCGCCTTCCATCGCCAGGCAGGCTGTCGCCGCTGCGAAGCCGCCGGCATAGAGCTGGCCTTCGCCGCCCAGGTTGAAATTGCGCGAGCCGAAGGCGATGCCCGTGCCGACGCCGGCGATCAGCAGCGGCACCGCGAAGGCGATCATGTTGCCGAAGGCATAGCGGCTCAGGAAGGGGCCGAGGAAAAAATGCCGCATGGATGCGCCGAAATCCGCGGCGAACACCGCGATGAGGATCGTCGCGGCGAGCGCGGCAGCGCCCGCGGTGATCGCCGCGCGGTACAGGCGCCGCAGCGGGGCGCGGTCAGTCATCCGCAGCCTCCGATTTGACGCCGAGCATGTAGTCGCCCAGAAGGGCGGGTGTCGCCGAGCCGTCGTTGGGCCGGTGGTAGGCGATCTTTCCGCGATGCAGCACCATGATCCTGTCCGAAAGCTCCATGATTTCGTCGAGGTTGGACGAGAGCAGCGCGATGGCCGCGCCCGAGTCGCGCGCCCTGGCGATGGCGTCGTATGTCGCGTTGGTCGACACGATATCGAGACCCCAGGTGGGGTCGCAGAGCACGAGCATCCCGGGCGGGGGATCGGTAAGTTCGCGGGCGAGCATCAGCTTCTGCACGGTGCCGCCTGACAGCGACGCGGCTTCCTGGCCGGGATCGGCCCTGACCGAAAAGGCCGCGAGCGCCGCCGTCGCGCGAGACCTTGCCTTGCGCGCGGCGAAAATTCCGCGCGGGTGGAATTCGGCGCGATCCAGGGCGATGAGGTTGTGCTGCACGGGGAGGGCGAGGGCGACTCCGCGGCGCATGCGGTCCGACGGCACGTATCCGAGTCCGTTGCCCGATGAGGCCGGCCTGCGCAGTTTCGGCCAGGGTTCGCCGCATAACGTCAGCGTGCCGGAATCGGGAACCGCGAAACCTCCCAGGATGTCCTCGAGTTCGTAAAGCCCGTTGCCCGCGAGCGCGCAGATTCCAAGTATCTCGCCCGCTTTCACCTGGAATCCGATGCCCGAGAGCGCGTTCCCGCGCCCGTCCGCGCGTGCGGCGACCAGGGCTTCGGCGCGCAGCACGGTATCGCCCCGGGCGCGCGAAGGAGTGCGGCCTCCGGGCGAGGGACAGGCCGAAACGCCCATGATCCTGCACGAAAGATCGTCTTCGCCCGTTTCCGAGATGGGGAGGGTGTCGGTGGTCTTTCCCGCGCGCATGACCGACACCTGGTCCGCGATGCGCATGACCTCGCGCACCTTGTGCGTGATCAGTATCACCGTGCGTCCGGAATCGCGCAACGCGCGCAGCGTGTCGAACAACGCGTCGATTTCGCGCTCGGCGAGCACCGCGGTGGGTTCGTCCAGGATGAGGATGCGCGCGTCGCGGTGCAGCAGCTTGGCGATTTCGAGCAACTGCCTGCCGCCGACCGGCAGCGTTCCGGCCTTCGCGCGGGGATCGAGCGCGAATCCGTGCGCCCGCAGCGTGCGCGCGGCGCGCGCTTCCGCCTCGCGCCTGCCGTAGAACAGGCCGAACGCGCGCGGTTCGCCGCCCAGCGCGATGTTCTCGGCCACGGTGAAATCATCCACCGTGGTGAAGTGCTGCTGCACCATGCCGATGCCCAGCGCGCGCGCGTCGGCCGTACCCGTGATGCGCGCTTCCCGTCCGTCGACCTCGATCTTTCCCGAATCGGCGCGTTCGAGGCCGTACAGGATGCGCATGAGCGTAGTCTTTCCGGCGCCGTTCTCGCCCACCAGCGCGTGGATGCTGCCGTCCCGCGCGCGCAGGCAGGCTCCGTCGACCGCCTGCGTGCCGCTGGAAGGGAAAAATTTCCTGATGTCGGTCAACGCAAGGCGCGACAGGGCGGACTCCCGGGCAGGCGTCAGGCTCAGAGCGAGGGAATGTCGAAGGACAGGGCCCCGGATTTTATCCGCGCGACCGCCTCGTCGACCTTTGCCCGGATGCCTGCCGGCACGGCCTCGACATACGCAGGATGCCTGGACAGGAATTCGATGTACCCGTCCTTCATGCCCACGGTTTCCGCCTTTCCGAAGGGCAGGCTGCCGTCGAGCGCGGCCTTGACCTTCGCGTAGGCGAGCCGGTCCTGGTGCAGCACGGTGCAGCCCAACACGGTTTTCGGCGCGCGCGCGAATTCGTCGCCGTCGAAGAACACCACGTAGGTGCCGCTTTCCTTCGCTGATTTGATCACGCCCTGGCTTGCCGATCCGCAGATCGGCAGGATGACGTCGGCGCCCGCGGAAATCATGCTTTTCGCGAGGTCTGCCGCCTTGGTGGCATCGTACCAGTTGCCCAGCACGCGCAGGTCGACCTGGAAGGCGGGATCGGCGGCCTTTACGCCCCGCTCGAAGCCGGGCGCGATCAGCCGGTCCATGACCGGGTAGTGCTGGCCGATGAGCATGCCCACCTTTTTGTCGGCGTTGGCGCCCGCGAGCTGCCCCTTGGCCAGCGAGACGAGGCCCGCCAGATAGCCGGTGACATAGCCCTGCTCGAGCTGGTTGTACAGTACGGTGTAGAGGCTGGGATTGCCGGAGCCCTGCGCGTCGAGGCAGACGAATTTCTGCTTCGGGAACGATTCGGATACCTTGTTGATGAGCGCGGGCAGGGAGGGGTTCGAGGTGACGACCAGGTCCCAGGGGCCCGACGCGGCCAGGCTGGTAAGCTTTTCCTCCCATTCGGCCTGGTTGAAGCCGGCTTCGAACACCTTTACCGTGGACCCCGGATTCTCCGCGGCCACGTTCTGCACGCCCTTTACCAGGCCTTCGTAGATCGGGCTGCCGGCGACCACGCCGGGCACGAACACCGCCAGCTTCGCCGGTTTGGCGAACGCGGGCAGCGCGAGAACCATGAGCATTGCCAGGACGACCGTACCACGCGATATGGAATGCCTTCGCATCGAGCGCTCCTTCGCCGGGCTTGCGCCGGCGCCGCGGAAAATCTTCGGCGATTATCCGTTGACGTAAGATAAATCATCACGTAAGATTTTATCAAGCCCATGAAACGACCCGACGGTACCTACAGGATCGGAGACCTCGCCTCGATGTTCGGCCTCACCGTCCGAAGCATCAGGTACTACGAGGAACTGGGCCTCATCCAGTCGGAAGACCGCAGCGAAGGCCTGCACCGCAGGTACCCTGAAAAAACTATAGTGCATCTGCAGCGCATCGCACAGCTCAAGCGGTACGGGCTCAGCCTGGCCGAAATAAAGCACTTCTTCGCGCTTGCCGCGTTCGACCGTTCCGGAGAAGCCTGCCGCGAACTGCTGGTCAGGAAATACGGCGAACGGATGGATGCCGAGGAGCGCATAATCCGCGATGCGGAAGCCAGGCTTGCGGAACTCAAGCGGCAGGTGCGCGCGCTGGAAACCGAACGCGATTTTTTCGAATGCCCGGGCAGGCTCTGCCCCGAGTGCGAATTCGCCGGAAACTGCGCGCTGCGCATCCCGGCGGAGGAGAAAACGCCATGAAAGGTCCCACGATGCGGGCGGCCACGCTGGTCGCCCCGCGCACGATCGAACTGCGCGAGGTTCCCGTGCCCGTGCCGGGCGACGACGAAATACTGGTCAAGCTGAAGGCCTGCGGCATCTGCACGCTGGAACAGCGGCTCTACACCGGCGCCATGCACATGCCCCTGCCGGTCGTTCCCGGCCACGAGGCCTCGGGCGAAATCGCGCAGGTCGGCGCTTCGGTGACCGATGCATTCACGGTCGGGCGCAAGGTCGCGCTGGACCTGGTCCTGCGCTGCGGCGAATGCTATTACTGCCGCATCGGCAAGTCCAACCTCTGCGCCAACCGCTTCAGGAAGGGGCAGCGCGTGCTCGGCGGCTTTGCCGAATACATCGTGGTCAAACCCAGCCAGGTCCATCCCGTGCCCGACACGGTCTCGTTCCACGAGGCCGCCTTCGCCGAGCCCCTGGCCTGCTGCATCCATTCGCTCAAGCGGATGAAGGTCGCCATGACCGAAGACCTCCTGGTGGTGGGGGCGGGTGCCATGGGACTCCTGCACCTGCTGGCCGGGCGCTGCATGGGCCTGCGGATTACGATGACCGATCCCGATCCGGACCGGCGCGCCATGGCCAGGGCTCTGGGGGCGGATTTCACGGTCGATCCGGGCCAGGTCAACCTGCCGGATTTCGCGCGCGACCTGACCGGCGGCTTCGGCTTTTCAGCCTGCGTGGTCACCAGCCCCGCGCACACCGCGTTCGAAGGCGCGATCGCCTCCATGGCCAAGGCGGCGCGCCTGAACATCTACACGGCTTACGAGGAAAAAACCATGGTTCCGGTGGACGCGAACGCCATCCACCGCAACGAACTCCTCATCACCGGCACCGAAGGCCGGCTCGGAGAGGATTTCCTGCAGGCAGTCAGGCTGATCTCCTTCCACAAGGTCGATGTGACGCCCCTGGTCAGCGCCACCACGAGCTTCGGCACGCTGGACCGGGGGTTCGAAAAAGCGCTGTCGGGCAGCGCCTACCGCGTGATGCTGGAACACGAAGCCCGATGATACTCGCCCTCGACATAGGCACGACCGAGCTCAAGGCCGCCCTCTTCGCGCGTGAACCGGCACGCGGCGCGGGGGGGGCGGTTTGCCTTGCCCAGGGCTCTGCTCCGGTCCGTGCCCTGCGTTCGGAAAATCCGGTATGGCACGAAATCCGCGCGGAAGCCTGGCTCGATGCCCTGCGCCGCCTCATTCCCGCCACGCTTGCCGCCGCCCGCGACGCTGCATGCGCGCGAACCGACAGGCGTGCGTCAGGATCGCCCGATCGCGTGCTGGATGCGGTGGTCGTTTCGGGCAACGGTCCGACCCTGCTGCCGCTGGACGCTGAAGGGCGGCCGCTCGCGCCGGCCCTCACCTGGATGGATCGCCGCGCGGTGGACGAAGCCATCCTCGCCGGTGCGGCCTCGGACCGCGTCCTCGATCCCATGTACAACCTGCCCAAGGCCCTCTGGATCATGCGGCACCGTCCTGCGTTATACGATTCGACAGCCCGTTTCTCGTCCTGTCCGGAATTCATCTGCGGCGCCCTGACCGGCGAGTGGCGCAGCTTCCTTCCCGCGGACGGATTCCAGGCGATCATATGGGACGAAGGATCCATCGGGGCCTTGGGGCTCGACATCGGAAAATTTCCCCCCTTCATCGGGCTGGGCGAGGTGCTTGGCCGGGTGCACGCCCGCGCCGCGGCCGAATTCGGGCTGCCCGCCGGCGCGCCGGTGGTGTCCGGAGGTCCCGATTTCATCGCCGCGCTGATCGGTACCGCAACCACGCATCCCGGCAGGGCCTGCGACCGCGCCGGCACTTCCGAAGGCATCAACCTGTGCCATTCCGGCAATTTCCGCGACGATCCCCGCCTGCTTGTCATGCCGCACGTCATCCGCCCCCACTCCAACATCTCGGGCGTGATTTCCACCACCGGAAGGGCGGTGGACTGGTTCGGCCGAGAGATCGCGCGGTACCGGGAAACCGGCCTTGCCTTCGCCGATGCCGCCACCGCCGCGCCCGGCGCCGATCGGCTCCTCTTCCTTCCCTACCTCAGCGGCGAACGCGCGCCGCTCTGGGATCCCGACGCCCGCGGCGCCTTCATCGGCCTGACCTTGAACCACGGCAGGGCGCAGATGGCCAGGGCGGTCCTTGAATCCGCCGCCTTCGCCATGCGCGACGTGATCGAAACGATGGAGGAACTCGGTGGCCGGGTCACCGATTTACGGGCTACCGGCAAACCCTCCACCTCCGGATTCTGGAACCGCATCAAGGCGGACATCACGCAAAAACCCCTGCTCGTACCCGCGTTTCCCCACGCCGAGCTTGTCGGCGATCTCTGCTTCGCCCTCGTCGCCCTGGGCGATTTCGCGCATCCTGAGGATGCCGCTGAACGCTGCGTGTCCATGGCCGGCACCTTCGAACCCGACCCCCGTCATACGGCGGCGTACGACGGACTTTTCGCCGCGTACCGCGAGGCGTATCGCGCCCTCAAGCCCGTGTTCGGCGCGCTCGCCCGCAAGGAGGACTGATACCCATGCAAGGAAAAACCCTGCGGATGCATCGCGTGCTTTCCCTTCGCGACGGCCGTTCCGTCATGGTGGCGATCGATCATGGCGGCATCGCCGGACCCATGCCGGGGATCGAGCGCCCCGCCGAACTCGTGCGCGCCTGCGCGGAAGCCGGTGCCGACGCGATCCTCGCCACCAAGGGCGTACTGCGCGCGGCAGCCGGGGTATGGCCGGCGGGGCTGGGCCTCGCCCTCAGGCTCACCGGTGGCTTTACCGTGCTCGGCGGCGGCTTCGAGGAAGAAATGATAGGTACGCCGCGCAACGCGCTTGCCTGCGCGGCTGATTGCGTCGCCGCCACGGTTAAGTTCGGCCACCATCGCGAAGGTGCTTTCATACGGCAGGCTTCGCTCATGGCCGCCGAATCGGAGGAACTCGGCCTTCCGGTGATGATCGAGGCCATGGCCAAATCCGAAGGAAAGAAACCGAACGACCCGGAAGGCATCAGGCTCGCCGCGCGTGCCGCGCAGGAAATCGGGGCCGACATCGTCAAGACCTATTATACCGGGGACCCGGAATCATTCCGCAGGGTGGTGGAAGGCTGCCCCGCGCCGATCCTGGTACTGGGGGGAGAACGGACCGACAGCCTGGAACGGCTGTTCGATGACGTGTACTGGTCGCTGCAGGCAGGCGGGGCCGGCGTGGCCATAGGCCGGGGCGTCTGGAGCCCGCAACCGGGCGCGGTATCGGTGCGCGCGGTGGTGGAATCCCTGGTCGGCCTGGTCCATGAAGGCTGGTCGGTGAAACAGGCGGTGCGGCATGCCGGCCAGTCCGGTACTTGACCGTCCGGCGCCCGGCCTCTACTTTTAGATCGAATGCGGCTGCCCCTCCGGGGGCGATACGCGCCGAAGCTCCGGAGGACACGATGCCCGAAACGACAATGATCGTAAATCTTTCCAACCGCCACCTGCACCTCGACCGCGCCGACGTCGAAGCGCTCTTCGGCAAGGGGTACCAGCTCACCAAAACCAAGGACCTCATGCAGCCCGGCCAGTTCGCCTGCGCCGAAACCCTCACCATAAAGGGCCCCAAAGGCGCCATAGAAGGCGTGCGCATCCTCGGGCCGGAACGCAGGGAAACCCAGTGCGAAATCCTCGCCTCCGACGTGTTCAAGCTCGGCGTCGCCGGCGTGCCCACCAAGGAATCCGGCCAGCTCGACGGCAGCTACGGCTTCGAACTCATCGGCCCCAAGGGCTCGGTCAAGAAGGAAAAGGGCCTCATCATCGCCAAGCGCCACATCCACTTCGACCCCGTCTCCGCCGCCCGCTTCGGCGTCGCCGACAAGCAGCGCGTGGCCCTCAAAGTCGGCGGAGAGCGCGGCGCCATATTCCTGGATGTGGTCTGCCGCGTGCACGAAAGCTACGCGCTCGAATGCCACCTCGATTTCGACGAGGGCAACGCCGTCGGCATCGCTTCCGGAGCCACCGGGGAAATCGTCAGCGTCTGACCCAGCGGCTACGCGGGCAAGAAGGGGAGGGCATCGTGGGCAAGATCATCCTCAAGGCGCAGGACCTGGACGGCTACCTGACTCCGGAAGACAACGCATACCTGGCGCGCATGGATGGCCTGTACCGCCAGGCGATGCTCTGCTTCAACATCCTTGCAACCTCCAAGTCCGATCGCGAAATCGCGCACGAACAGGAAACCCTCATCGGCCTGTACAACGAGATGGGGGTACTGATGCAGGAAATCTGCGCCAAGGACCACCGCCTGCAGGTCTATTCCTTCAGCATGCCGCAGGGCAGCCAGGGCGAGGCATCGCGCCTGATCGCCAAACTGCGGGATATATCGACCGGGCATGACGAGTTCGTGTACTACACCCAGCGCGCCTTCGAACTCCTGTTCAACCTGGCCTTCGGGGCCGCCGGGGCGGGCAACAAGAACTACCTCATCGTCAAGACGCCGGTGGACAATCCCGTACGCAATTTCGCGGTGCACAAGATACCCAACATAGACGCGCAGGTCGGCAATTCCGTCATGTGCGTCATGCTGCGGGGCGCGCTGCTGCCATCCATGATCATGTCCAAGGAAATCCAGGAGTATTCGTCCACCGGCTACCTGACGCCCTTCGCTCTGTTCAAGATCAAGCGCGACGATTCGCGCAGCGAACGCACGATGGAGTACGTGCTCGACCTGGACCGCTCCTACTTCAGGCTCGAGGATCTGGACGGCAAGCACCTGCTGTTCACCGATCCCATGAACGCCACCGGCGGTTCGCTGGTCACCGTGGTGAAATATCTCCTGGACCAGGGCGTCAAACCCGCTTCGGTCAAATTCCTCAACGTCATTTCCGCGCTCAAGGGCAGCCTCCGCATCGTGCGCGCCATAGAAAACGTATCCATCTACACGCTGTGGATGGATCCGGTGCTCAACGAGCGCGCCTACATCATGCCGGGCCTGGGCGATGCGGGGGACCGCATCAACGGCCGCGACGACGACGAGCATCCGCGCGACATACTGCGCCTCGTCGCCGACTACGGCACCAACATCACAGGACTGTACCGCGACCAGCTCCGCGTCATCGAAAAAACGGTGCTCAGAAGGTAGCCATCGCGATGTGCGATCATTCTCATCCCGTCCGCGGCGTGCTCGCGTTCGCGGGCACCGACCTCCTGCTCATGCCCGGCCCGGCCGGCGGCTGGATACCCTGGCTGCCCGAATCCCTGGTCCCCGAATCCCCGGTCCCCGAATCCCCGGCGCCGCAATCCCAGGCGGGCGGCCATGGCGCGCATCGCATGGTGCGATTCGTGCACTCGGGCGAACACTTCGGCGTGCTGGACGCCGACGAGGGCCTGGTCGCCTCGGCCGCGGCATCGGGCGCCCGACGAACCCTGGTGCGCGAGGCGATTTCGCTCCTGCGCGAGGATCATGCCAAGCTGGCGCTCCGCGCGATGGCGCTCAAGAACTGGGAGCTCCACTCCAATTTCTGCATGTCCTGCGGCGCCGCGCTCGCGCGCGGCTCCGGCGAATCAGCGGGCGGCAAGGTCTGCGGCGCCTGCGGGCGCCCGCACTTCCCGAAAATTTCCCCCGCCGCCATCGTGCTGGTCCACAAGGGCGACCAAGTTCTCGTGGCGCATAACGCACGATCCCCGGCGGGGCGTTTCGGCCTGATCGCCGGCTTCGTCGAACTGGGAGAAACGGTCGAAGACACCGTGCACCGCGAAATCCGCGAGGAGGCCGGCGTAGAAGTGCACAACCTGCGCTACGTGCGTTCGCAGCCCTGGCCTTTTCCCGATTCGCTCATGCTGGCCTACGAGGCCGAATACCTTTCGGGCGAGCCGACGCCCGACGGCGGGGAAATCACCGAACTGCGCTGGATAGGCCCCGACGACCGCCTGAACCTGCCGCCTTCCGGCTCGGTCGCGCATTCCCTCATCGCCGGATTCTTCAGCGCGCGCGCAGGCGCTGCAGCGCCCTGACATCCAGAATATCGATAACCCGCCCCCCGAAGGCGATGCACCCCATCCCGCGCAGCGCGATCAGTTCGCGCGACAGGCTCGGCCGCGCCACCCCGAACAACTCGGCCAGGCGCTCCTTGCTCGATTCCAGATGGATCCGGTCCGACCCCGACAGTTCGCGCCGCCTGAGCAGCCAATCCGCCAGACGTTCGCGCAGCGTGGCGAACTGCAGCGACCGGTGCCGCTCCGCCAGAAACCCCACCCGCGCGCCGACATCCGCCAGCAGGGCCTCCAGCGTCGGCCTGAAGGTCATGCACAACCGCAGCACCACGTCGCGCGGCAAGCTGGCCACGCGGCATTCCTCGCCCGCCTGCACCGTCACCGGCAATACCGCGTCCGGAGAAAACAGGATGCCGGCGGCGATCGCCTCGGGAGCCCGGAAACTCTCCACCAGAACCGTCTTTCCCTCCTCGCTGGTCATGAAGGCCGACGCCCTGCCGGTCAGAAGGATGCGCAGCGCATCGTAGCGGCAGCCCCCGAGCAGGATCGCCGCCCCCTCGGGATAGGCGCGCACCTCGTGCGGCATCCCTTGCAGGCTCCGTTCCAGTTCAGGCGGCTCCAGGCGCGAAAACAGCGGGCAGGTGCACAGCCGCGCCAGATCGTGTCCATCCATGCATGACAGTATCTGTCAAAATGACGCACCTTGCCAGCCGCATCGGCAGCGCCTACACTCGAACCCGATGCCGCACGCTCTAACCCGGCGCGAACATACCCGATCCCGAAGGAGCCACGCATGGAGTTTTCCTGGAAGATCGTCATCGACGCGGGCCTCATTTCCGCAGCCCTCCTCATCGCCACGGCAATCAGGTACAAGGTGCCGTTTTTCCAGAAATACCTCATCCCCAACGCCCTGACCGCGGGATTCATCCTCCTGCCGTTCTACAACTACCTCATGCCCGCCATCGGCTATTCCCAGAACAAGCTCGGCGAGCTGGTCTACCACCTCCTAAACATCTCGTTCATCTCCATGTCGCTGCGCTCCTCGCCGCCCAAGGCCAAGGGCCACAAGGGCGGCGGCGTCCTGGGCATGTCCACCGGCATCCTACTTGGCTACTCCACCCAGGCACTGCTCGGACTCCTCCTGACCCTCCTGTTCATGCCCGGCCTGCATCCGGCCTTCGGCCTGCACCTCCCCCTCGGTTTCGCCCTCGGCCCGGGGCAGGCCTACGCCATCGGCAAGGGGTGGGAATCCATGGGGTTCGAGGGAGGGGCTTCCGTGGGCCTTACCTTCGCCGCGCTGGGCTACCTCTGGGCATGTTTCGGCGGGGTGGTGCTCATCAACATGGGGCTGCGCAAGGGCTGGCTCTCGGGTGACGGCCTTGCCGCCCTGAAGGACAAGTCCATCCTGACCGGCATCGTGCCCCGCGACACCCCGCGAGGCGTGGGCGGACGGCTGACCACCGATTCCGAAGCCATCGACTCGTTCAGCTTCCACACGGCCGCCGTGGTGGTCACCTATTTCCTGTCCTTCCTCCTCCTGAAAGGGCTCAGCATCCTCCTGTCCTTCGCCGGCAAGGCCGGTGCGGAGCTGGCCACCAACTTCTGGGGCATCAACTTCATCTTTTCCGCCCTCTGCGCCATCATCGTGCGCCGGGTCCTGGATGCCGCCAAAATCAGCCATGTGCTCGACGACGATACCCTGTCCCGCATCTCCGGCTTTTCGGTCGATTACATGGTCGCCGGCGCCATCGCCGCCATTTCAATCGCCTTTGTCGGAAAGTACTGGTTTCCGATCGTCCTCATGTCCAGCATCTGCGGATTCATGGTGTTCGTGACCGTGCCCTGGATGTCGTCGCGCATGTTCCGCGACCACCAGTTCGAGCGCATGCTCATGCTGTACGGCGTGTCCACCGGCACGCTGTCCACGGGATTGGCCCTGCTCCGCGTGATGGATCCCGAGTTCAAGACCAAGGTGGCCTCTGACTACATGGTATCGGCCGGCCTGACCTTCGTGCTGGCGATACCCTTTATCCTGTCCATAAATTTGCCCGCGGCGGCGCATGTTTCCGGCGACATGGGCAAATACTGGCTGATGATCGGCATCGCGGCCGCCTACCTGGCGTATGTGCTGGTTTCGTATGTAGTTCTGGCCAAGGGGCGGAGCTTCGCGAAGCCGGGACAGCTCTGGCTTACCGACTGATGCGTTCCCGGAGGGCGGTGGCGAAGACGGCCCACTTTCTGCCGGACACCGCCCGGCCTGAAAATTTCACGCGGTACGCGGCCATGCCGACGTAGAATTCGAAGAAGTTCCATTTCAGGACGCCGGCGCCCTCGAC
>CAYRXK010000036.1:0-6999 GCA_964428265.1 uncultured Treponemataceae bacterium | reverse complement strand
GCACCTCGCAGGAAAAACCGCATTCCGTGCAGCCCAGCCCGGCGCCCTGGCTGCGCAGCGTGGCGATGCGCCCGCAGGACGGGCAGGCGTACAGCGCCAGTTCCAGCTTTTCCGCGCGCAAGGGGTGGGCATAGCGCGCGCCGTTCCGCGCCGACCAGTCCCAGTCGTCGTGCCTGATGCCGTCCCCGAGTCTTCGGTCGATTTCACTGACCGAAAGCGAAGCCAGCTCCTCGGGCGAAAAGAGCAGGCTGAAATCGATGCGCACCGGCCCCTTGCGGATCACGTAGGACCAGCGCGGCTTGGCCAGGTAGAACCCGTTCATCGTGGCCATGAGCACCGGCACCTTCAGCAGCTTCAGGAGCTTCGCGGTGGACCCCACCGCGGGCATGCTCGTGCCGTTCCACGAAGACTGGCCTTCCGGGAAGAATCCGACGACGCCCTTCTGTTTCCTTATGATCTGGACGATCCAGTTGATGGTTTCGATGTCGGGAATCGCCTTGGATTTGGGTATCGAGCCCACCAGCTTGAGCAGCAGGAAGCGCATGAGCGGATTGCGCATGTTGCCGTCCGCCGCGATCCAGTGGATGGGGCGGGGGACGAAGGCGTTTATCATGAAAGGGTCGAGGATCATCGCGTGGTTGCCCACTACGACGAAGGGCGGTTCGAGATTCCGCACCAGGTCAAGCCCGGTGGCTTCGGTGCCGTAGATCCTGCGGATGATCGCGCCATAGGTGTGGCGTACGAGCCAGGTGAACACGACGCTGTTGGTCGGGGTGTAGCGCCTCGATTGCCGCATGCGGCCATGGTACACGAAACGCGCCGGAACGCGATAGATTATGCCTGTATGGCCACGAATGATTTCGGCTCGCTCCTGGACCGCTGGATCGAGGAGCACGGCCTTTCCGACAAGGATACCGACCATTCCGGCGACACCGACCATCCGGATGGGAGGAGCCCCTCAGGCCAGCCCGGGGCGGCGGCCGCCGCGCGCCTGAAGGCCATGGCGCCTCAGGCCACGCTGGACCTGCACGGCATGACCGCCAGGGACGCCGAGCGCGAACTGTCGCGCTTCCTTTCGGCTTCGGCGTCCAGGGGCCTTGAGAAGGTATTGGTCATACACGGAAAGGGGCACCATTCGCAGGGTGCCCAGGTGCTCGGAGCTCTGGTGCGCAGGGTTCTCGAAGCGTCGCCGGTGGCGGGGCGCTTCGGCCACCCCGGCCGCGATGCTGGCGGCAGCGGGGCCACCTGGGTGATCCTGCGCCGGAGGGATTATTTTTCGCGGTAGATGATGCGGCCGCGGGAAAGGTCGTACGGCGAAAGGCCGACTTTTACCTTGTCTCCCGGCACGATGCGGATGTAGTGCTTGCGCATCTTTCCGGAAAGATGCGCGAGAATGATGTGCCCGTTCTGGAGTTCCACCCTGAACATGGTGTTGGGCAGGGATTCCCGAACGATGCCTTCTACTTCGATGGCTTCTTCTTTCGCCACGTTTGCTCCTTGCGTCAGCCTGTAAAGCGCATAAAATAGTAAAATCAGCCGGTGGGAATGTCAACCGGCGGCCCCCCCGGCGGCGCGGCCGCGATCGGGGCGCCGCGGGGGCGCGAAGGCTTGACTTTTCAACGGTTTCGTTGCATGGTGCCGGGCCTATCATACACGGTGTTCCGCTTCGCGGAGTCCGGAGGTACGAAACATGGAAAAGACATTCAACGAACAGATGTGGGATCTCCTGGTCGCCCAGAAGCGCGAGATCCTCGATACGCTCGCATCGACCAACGCCGATTTCCGCGCCATCGTCGCGGAGATGGATCCGAAAGACTTCGCCGACGTCGCCTCCGACGATATCGACCGCAAGATGATAGAGGCGCTCGGTTCCCAGGACCTGAAGCGCCTGCGCGCGATAGAGGCGGCGCTGTCCCGCATAAACCAGGGCCGCTACGGCTCCTGCATGAAATGCAGCAAGAAGATACCCACCGAGCGGCTCACGGCCATCCCCTACGCGGTCCTGTGCATCGATTGCCAGAAGGGCGAGGAACGCCGCAACCGGTAAGTCCCTGCAGCCCTTGGCAGCGGTCGCTCAGCCTACCTCGTCCAGGGGCAATTCCCTCCATTTCCTTTCCGCATCCATATACCAGACCGTGCGGTAGCCGGCCTGGCGCGCGTGTTCCACGGCAAGCGCCACATAGGGGCCCAGGTGGTCCGGCGCGTGCGCGTCATCGCCCAGGGTTATCCGCGCGCCCTTTTCGCGCAGCCTGCGCAGGATGTCCAGCGAGGGGTAAGGCCGGTCGGTCTTGCCGCGCGCGACCCCGCCCGTGTTTATTTCGATGAACGCCGCCCCCGAAGCCGCCAGGTCGGCGACCTGGAAGGCGGTGTCGCGGTACGCCGGATCCGATTCGTCGAAAAGCCGTCCCTGCGCGTTGTTTTTCCGCACCAGGTCGAAATGTCCCAGGATGTCGAAGCCGCCCGATCCGATCATCGCGGCCATGTTCCGGTAATACGCGTGCCACACGCGCCGGCCGTCGCCCTCCGCGAGCGCCCGGAGATGGTCCAGGAACTCGGTCTCGGGCTCGTCCACGGCAAAGGCTTCGGCGCCATCCTCCATCCTGACGAAATGCACCGATCCTATGCGATAGTCGGGATCGATTGAGGAAAACAGGGAGTCGGAGGGGGCGCAAAGCCCCTCGATCCAATCGGTTTCAAGGCCGAGGAGGATGTCCAGCCCCCGCGGTTTCCAGGTCCGGGCGCAGGCGCGCACCGCGTCGCGGTACTCGTTCAGGCGCGCTGCCGGCAGGTTCCAGGTAGTCTCGAAGGGCAGGGGCGCGTGCGAGGAAAAGCCCAGGATGCGGTAGCCCGAATGCGCGGCGCGTTCGGCCATGCGGTCCAGGTCGGCCCTGCCGTCGCAGAAGGTCGAGTGGGTGTGGTAGCTGAATTTCACGAGGTTGAGTATACAGGCGGCGGGCGCGGCGGGGTAAGCGCCCGCGCGCCCGGACCTTGCCGCGCCGCACCGCGCCCGGACCGCGCTTGACCGCGGGGGCGGGGGGCCCTAGTATGGCTCCACGGATGACCACTCCCATCACCGGAATCCCCGGCCAGGCCGACCGGGCCGCGCAGCTCGACCTTTCCAACACCGCTCGGTTCCGGGCCCTGCTGGATGCCCTGCCCGACATCGTCTACCTCCTGGACATGGACGGGCGTTTCATCTACCTCAGCGAAGGCGTCCGCAATCTCGGCTACGCGCCCGAAGACCTCATCGGCACCCATTTCCTGGGCATCATCCATCCCGACGAGCGCGAACTCGTCTCGCGCCGGCATGTCGTGGACCGGATCCGCGAAACCGGGGCTGTCGTCGGCACGCAGCCCAAGCTGTTCGACGAACGCCGCTCGGGCGAACGGATGACTCGCGACCTGCGCATCCGCCTCATGGGCGCGGACGGCGCCTCGGTCATGCACGTGTCGGTAAACGCCTATGGCGAACCGGACGCGGGGGCGCTCCTGCCGGTGCGGGGCGTCGGCGGGCCGGTCACCCTCGGCATCGCGCGGGACATTTCCGCCGACATCCGCTACCGCGACAGCCTGGAGGAAAATCTCGCCTCCAAGGAAGTGCTGCTGCGCGAAATCCACCACCGCGTGAAGAACAACCTGCAGGTGGTGGCCAGCCTGGCGCACCTTCGCGAAATGGAATCGGACGACGAGGTGGCGCGGGCCACCCTTGGCGATTTCGCGGTGCAGGTGCGCTCCATGGCCATGGCCCACGAGGCGCTCTACCAGTCGGAACAGCTCGAGGGCGTGCGCGCCGACATCTATTTCGACCGCTTCGGCCGCTTCCTGGACGATTCCTACTCGCTGCTCGGCAGGCCCGTGCTGCTGTCGGTGCGGGCCGAACCCGCCTGGATCGGCGTTGAATCGCTGTCGAACCTGGCGCTGATCGCCAACGAACTGGTCGCCAATGCGTACCGGCACGCCTTTCCGGGGGGCCGCGGGGGCAGGATCGAGGTGCGCTTCGGCAGGTCGGAGTCGGGCTGGGAACTGGTCGTGCTCGACGACGGCGTGGGCAAGGCGCAGGCCGTCGCGGACGGCAGGAAAGGGCTGGGCACCGACATCGTCGGCGCGCTGGCGAAGAGCCTGGGTGCCACGGTTTCCCGAAGCTGGGATGGCGGCACCCGCGTGACGGTAGCCGTGCCCCTGCACCTGGCCAGCCTGGATGCGCCTCCGCCCGCGCGTTGATGATCCGCCGCGCGGATGATCCGCCGCGCGGATGACGATCCGGCGCGAAACCGGTATCTTCTGGAATCGGAGGATTTTTCCGTGGACACAGCATCCAAGTACGAACTCATCATCATCGGTTCCGGCACCGCCGGACTTTCCGCGGCCCAGTACGGGGCGCGCTCGAACCTGAAAACCCTCGTAATAGAGGAAATGGCCGCGGGCGGACAGGCACTGCTCATAGATTCGCTGGAGAACTATCCCGGCGTGCCCGAACCCGTATCCGGCTACGACTTCGCCGAAGGCATGCGCGTCCAGGCGGAAAAGTTCGGCGCCGAATTCCTGAGCGCCTCGGTCCTGTCGCTCCGCAAGGAAGGCGACATTTTCACCGTCGAAACCTCCGAGAAAACCGTCAGCTCCGAGGCGGTCATCCTGGCCACCGGCGCCAAGCACCGCCTGCTGGACGTGCCGGGCGAGGCTGAATTATCGGGTCGAGGGGTGTCCTACTGCGCCACCTGCGACGGCCCCTTCTTCAAGGGCAGGCGCATCCTGGTGGTAGGCGGCGGAGACGCGGCCTGCGACGAGGTGATGTACCTGGCCAAGCTTACCGACAAGGTGGTCATGGTGCACCGCCGCGACCGCTTCCGCGCGCAGAAGGCCCTGGCCGACCGCGTGCTGCGCAACCCGGCCATCGAGGTGCGGTTCAATACCGTCGTAAAGGAGATCCGCGGCGCGGGAAAGGTGGAATCGGTGGTCCTGCAGGACACGCGCGACGGATCGGAATCGGAATTGCCCATGGACGCGGTATTCGTCTTTGTCGGGTCTATTCCCCAGACGCAGCTGGTACCGGAGGTCCGCAAGGACGAATCGGGCTCCATCATCACCGACGAGCACATGGCCACCTCGGTTCCCGGGCTCTTCGCCGCGGGCGACGTGCGCGCCTCGGTATTCCGGCAGGTGGTGACCGCGGCTTCGGACGGCGCCGTCGCGGCGCACTCGGCATCGGGCTATATCGACGGGCTCAGGGGTGCGGCCTATATCTGAATCCGGGAGCGCGCGCGCGGGCCGGGCGTACTGTCGCGCTCTCATCCTGCGCGCGATGTTCGCCCTCGCGGCGTTCGCGGCGTTCGCCGCGCCCTACCGGCCCGGTCCGGATGCGCAGGCCCGGGCTGTCCGCCTCGTCGCCGCCATGACCGACAGCCAGGCGCTGTCGCAACTCCTGTTCGTGGGGTATCCGGGCGAGCGCGCTCCTTCGGAACTGATCGAGTGGATTCGCGCGCGGGGCCTGGGCGGGGTAAAGATATTCGGATGGAGCGGGCGCGATACCTCGAACCTGGCGGCGTCTATAAAAAGCCTGCAGGAAGCCTCGCTGGACAGGCCCGAAGGCCTTCCCCTGCTGGTAGCCACCGATCAGGAAGGCGGCTGGATACGCCATGTGAAGGGCCGCAGTTCGGAATCGCCCGGCGCCATGGCCATCGGCGCCACCGGACTGGACTCCGATGCCTGGCGCAGCGGCAACCTTATCGGCAGGGAATTGCGCAGCATCGGCATCACCATGAATTTCGCGCCCGTGCTGGATGTGGCGACCAGTCCCGACTCGGCCATAATCGGGCCGCGCGCCTTTTCCGACGATCCCCGCGTGGTGGCGCGCCTGGGCGCGGCCTTCGCGCGCGGGCTTGCCGATGCGGGCGTCATCGCCACGGCCAAGCATTTTCCCGGCCACGGCGCGACGCCGCATGACTCGCATGGCCGCCTGCCCGAGATCGACGCTTCGCGCGCGACGCTCGATCGCAGGGAACTCCTTCCGTTCCGGCACCTGATCGCCGACGGGGTGCCCTCCATCATGAGCGCGCACCTGGCCGTGCCCGCGCTTTCGGGCGGCCGCGTTCCTGCGAGCGCGTCGCGCGCGGTAATGACCGACCTCCTGCGAGGCGAACTTGGTTTCGGCGGGGTGGCGATCACCGACGACATGTACATGAACGGCCTTTCGGGCGAACGCGCCATCGCCCGGGCCTGCATCGATGCGATCCGGGCGGGCAACGACATGCTGGTGCTGTCCACCGCGCCCGTGGAATCCGGCGAGGTATGGGCAGGCCTTCTGGGCGCCATGCGCGGCGATGCCGCGTTCGCGCGGCGCGTGCGCGAATCGGCCACGAGGGTCGTGGCGCTGAAAGTCGACAGGCTTATCCCTTCAGGGCGCGAAGCGCTGGCGCCCGGACCGGAAGGCGCGGCGCGCGGCTTGCCCGCCGCCGGCGCGGCCGAATTTTTCGCCGACCTGGCCCGCCGGAGCGCCACTCCCATCAGGGGGGCCGACGCGCTTCCCTTCGCCGCGGCGGGGCTGACCCGGCCACCGCTGCTCGCGGGCCCCTTCCCTGCCTTCCTGGACGCAGGCGAAGCCGCATGGCCGGGCGCGCGCCGCTTCGTGACCGCGTATCTCGATGGCGAGACCGCCCGCAAGGCTTCGGTCGAATCCTTCGGCCGGGCGCTGGCCGAGGCGCGGCGCGCAGGCGTCACGGATGCGGTGATCTGCGTGCCGGACGCCGCGGCGATGGACTATGTCCGGGCGGCGATCGGAGCCGGCATGAGGGTCGCGGTACTGAGCGTGCTGTCGCCGGTCTGGGTGCGCGGAATGGATGGAGCGGACGTTATCGTGGCCGTGTACAGCCATTCATCGCCGAGTGTGCGTGCCGGGGTCGAGGCCCTCGCGGGGAAATTCAGGCCCCGGGGACGGTTGCCCCTTTCGGTGACGCTGCCATGAGGGGGCTTCCGGGCCCGGGGTGGCGCATCGCCGCTTCAGGC
>CAYRXK010000035.1:14454-26827 GCA_964428265.1 uncultured Treponemataceae bacterium | reverse complement strand
GACGGCCTTGAGGCGCTCTTCGAATTCGCCGCGGAACTTGGCGCCGGCGATGAGCGCGCCCATGTCGAGAGAGACGACGCGGCGGTGTTTGAGCCCTTCGGGGACGTCGCCGCGGACGATGCGCTGGGCGAGGCCTTCGGCGATGGCGGTTTTGCCTACTCCGGGTTCACCGATGAGAACGGGATTGTTCTTGGTGCGGCGCGAGAGGACCTGCATGACGCGGCGGATTTCCTCGTCGCGGCCGATGACCGGGTCGAGCTTGTCCGCGCGCGCCAGGGCGGTAAGGTCGCGGCAGTATTTTTCCAGGGCCTGGTATTTGCCTTCGGCTTCCCGGTCGGTCACGCGGCGATTGCCGCGCACGGCCTTGAGCGCTTCCAGCGCGCGGCCGCGGTCCACGCCTGCGCGCGCGAGCAACTGGCGAGCCGCGCCCTCGATACCCAGAAGGCCGAGAAGGAGGTGTTCGGAGGCGACGTAGTCATCCTTGAGCGCGGAGGCTTCGGCCTCGGCCTTGGCCAAGGCCTTGGAAGCTTGTTGCGAGAGGTAGAGCTGGGCCGCGGCGCCGAACGCCTTCGGGAAGCCGGAAAGCGCCTTGGCGAGTTCGGCTTCGAGCGCGCCGCGGTCCGTGCCGATCCTGTCCAGGAGGGCGGGCACGACCCCCTCATCCTGGGTCAGGAGGGCCTGCAGGAGGTGTTCGGGAGCGATTTCGGCGTGATCGCGGGAAGAGGCGAGTCCGGAGGCGTCCCGCAGGGCTTCCTGCGCCTTGATGGTGAATCGTTCGTAATTCATTGCGCTGTCCTTGTGAGAATAAAATACGAAGGCGCGGCGCTTGGGGGCAAGCGCAACGAAGCGCGCGGGCTTTCCCAGCGATGGACGAACTGCTAGGATTCAGGCCATGGAAGCTACGTTCAAGGCGGTGATCCTGCACGGTTTCAGCAACGAGGAAGCGCTCGCCCTGATGCGCGCGGTCAGGCAGTCAGGCGGCGCGGGAGCGGGGGCGGCATTCGCCACGACCACGCCCACGAGCATCGGATGGAAGGTCGAGGATCTGCTGGAACATCTCGAAGAAGAGCACCGCCTGCGGCTGGCGGCGCTGGAAGCCCGGCGCATGGCGGCCGAGGCGCCGGACGGCGCGGGAACGGCGAAGGCCTGAGCGCCCGGCTCAGTCCGAACCCGGCTCAGTCCGCGTCGAAATCGGGGATGCGCGTCTTGAGCGCTGCCACGAAATCCTCGCCCGTGACGCCTGACTTCAGGGCGATGAACACGACATTGTCGCGCCCCGAAATGGTGCCCAGCACTTCTTCAAGGCCCATGTTGTCGATGGCCAGCGCCACCGAGTCGGAGTGGCCGGAGAAGGTGCGCACGACCACCAGGCCGCCGTTCCAGTCCACGGACACGTAGCCGCGCATGAAATCCTGCACGTGGTGGCGCTCGGTTTCGCGCCGTTCCTCTTCCGAGGGGATGGTGTAATAGTAGCCGTTGTGCCCGTCGGACACCTTGGCCACCTTGAGGTTTTTCAGGTCCCGCGAAAGGGTGGCCTGGGTGACGGCATAACCCTCCTCCGCCAGGAGCTGCAGCAGCGTATCCTGTGAATCTATGCGGCGCGCCTTGATCAGGGTGCGCACCATGCGGAGGCGTTCGGCTCGTTCTTTCATGGGCGGCCAGTATCACATATTTTCCGGCTTTTCACAAGAGATTGCATTTTTATGCAGTGGATCGACCCTCACTATACCAAATCGGGCTTCAGCGGCTACATTTCCGGGCATGGATGAATCCTGGGAATCCGGCATGCGGACGCGCGTCACGGAACTCGCCACTCCCGAATTCCATGATGTGGGGTCGAGGTTGGAGGCCGAGCATGCCCTGCCCTTCGCCGCGACAAAGCATTGGCTTTCGCTCTCAGGCGAGGATGCGGCAACCTGCGCGCGCGACGCGCGGGGCGTGCCCCTCGATCCGATACTGGCGCAGGCGCTGCCGTCCTCGGCTGAATTCGAATCACGTCCGGAAGAGAGCCCCGACCCCCTGGGCGAGGCGGATCATTCGCCCACGCCGCGACTGGTGCACCAATATCCGTCGCGGGTCCTTCTGCGCGCTTCCGGCGAATGCGGAATGTTCTGCCGCTACTGTTTCCGCAGGTCGCTCCTGCCGGCCGAACGGGGATTCATGACCGCGGCCGAACTGGACGCGGCGGAAGCCTATCTGGCCGCGCACGCCGGCGTGCGCGAGGTGCTGGTGTCCGGCGGCGATCCCCTGACCGCCTCGGACGAGCGCCTTGAGGATCTGTTCACCCGGTTGCGGCGCGCCCGCCCGGGCGTGTCGATCCGGCTCTGCACCCGGATGCCCGTGGTGCTGCCCTCGCGCGTGACCCCTGAACTCGGAAGCTTGTTGCGGCGATTCAGGCCCCTGCGCCTGGTCGTGCAGGTGAACCATCCGCGCGAATTGGCGCCCGACTTCGCCGCCGCCGCGGGCCTGGTGCTGGACGCAGGCGTGCCGGTGCGCAGCCAGACCGTGCTGCTGGCCGGGGTGAACGACGATGCGGACACCCTGGAATCGCTTTTTCTGGGGCTGCACCGGATCGGCATAGATCCCTACTACCTTTTCCAGGGCGACCTGGCGCGCGGCACCGCGCATTTCCGCGTGCCGCTGTCGCGGGGCCTGGCGATCTACGGGGAGCTGTGCAGGCGGCTGTCGGGCCTGGAGCTGCCGCGCTACGCGGTGGACGCGCCTTCGGGCGGCGGAAAGATCCTGCTGCCCGAAGGCGTGGCCGGCCGCGAGGGCGATTGGTGGCTTCTGCGCACCCGGTCGGGCGCGATCGCGCGCTATCCGGAAGAAGCGCCTACGGGCTCAGCGCGCGGATAGCCCCATCGCGGTAGTACTCGAACAGCCCCACGGTATCCGCGCTGTCGCCGCAGGTGATGACCACGAAGGTGCTCGCCGCCGGATGGTACGTATTGTGGTCTATCCAGGTACCGCTGTTCACGTAGAATTTCGCCTCGGCACCCGGCAGCGGCCTGAGCATCGGAACATGCGTATGACCGAACACGACCACCTCGATCCTGCGCTCCGGATTCTCCAGGTATTGGGCCCGGGCCTGCTTGAAGAAATAACCGCTGTCCAGCGCGCCGGCCACGCTTTCCGCGAATGGGGCCTTTACCGACACGAGGTTGTTCTCCTGGATCCTGCCCCAGTCGCGCTGGAAGTGGCGGTACAGGGTTGGCGCGCTGATGGTGCCGTCCGCCTGCAGGACGGGATAGACGTCCTTGAGCGCGTACTTCCCGCGGTAGCCGTCGATCTTGATGTCGATCACCCGATCCTCGAACCGTTCGAAGGGGGTGATGCGGTTCATGATGGCCGCCCAGATTCCGTAGTACAGATACGCGCCGAACTGGTCGGGATCGGTCGTGCGGTCGGGCATCACGCTGATCTCGGGGTAATCCTTCTTGATCATCGGCTTGCCCTGCAGGACCCAGCTGGCGGCGAACCTTGATAAGAAATAGCCCGGAGGCAGGATCGAGGGCGCGTCGCCGGTTATCTCCTTGTTGGACACGCTGTCGGGCGCCGAATAGACATCGTAGCGGTGTCCGTGTTCCACCAGGATTTCGTTCCGGGCACCGGTCAGGTAGGCTCCGAGGCCTCGGGCATCGCGGGCCTGGTTGATGCCCGGACAAGCCTGGGCCAGCACCTCGTCTTCAAGGGTCAGGTCGTGGTTCCCGGGCACGTAGGTCAGCGTGATCCCGCGCGCCATCAGCGCGTTCAGTTCGTCGAACACCGCCTGGTTGTTCTTTACGATCTGCCGGTAGAAGGCGCCCGAATCGCTGTGGGCCGGATAGGTCAGCGGCAGGTACCATTCGTCCAGGAAATCCCCCGCGATGACGAGTTCGGCGACATCCGCCGTGTTTCCCAGACGCTTCAGGAATTCGACGAGCACCGGCCGGTTGTTCAGGAACTCGGAGTACTCATCCCGGATTCCCAGGTGTATGTCGCTGATGACGACCACCTTGTCCTTTTTTTCGCCGGAGACAGGCCACAGCGGCGAGGTATCCGCAAGGCGGCTTTCCTTCGCCGTCGTCGGCCCCTCGAGCGCGAACGCCTGCGGCATGGACACCAGCAGCGCGATCGCCAGGATCACCGGCAGCGGAAGCGGTTTTTTCATGGATTTACCTCCATCGTGAACACCCTGCCTGCGCAGGGCGGAGCGATTTGATGGTGGCAATCATACGCTATTTTCGCTGGAATTGCGGTCAGCACGCGGTCGCGTGCTGACCGTCATCAGGTTACTCCCACTCGATCGTGGCCGGCGGCTTGGACGACACGTCGTAGGATACGCGGCCGACCTGCGGCACGCGGTTGGTGATCGCGGCGGAAATGGCCAGAAGGTCCTTCATGTCGAAGGGATAGACCTGCGCGGTCATGCCGTCCTCGCTGGTCACCGCCCGGAGCGCGAGCACGAAGCCGTACTTGCGCTCGTCGCCGGCCACGCCCACCGATCGGATCGGAAGCAGGACGCAGAAGGCCTGCCAGATCTTGTCGTACAGGCCGCGCGCGCGCAGTTCGGAAATGAACACGGCGTCGGCCTCGCGCAGGATGTCGCACTTTTCGCGCGTCACCTCGCCCAGGATGCGCACGCCCAGGCCCGGCCCCGGGAAGGGGTGTCGGCCGACGATGCTTTCCGGCAAGCCCAGCAGGCGGCCGAGCGCGCGAACCTCGTCCTTGTACAGGCGGTCCAGCGGCTCGATGACCAGGCCGGCGGCGCGCTTGGCTTCTATCAGCGGGCTTCGCACGTTGTGATGGCTCTTGATGACCTGGGCCTTGCCGCCGACGCCCTTGCCCGACTCGATGAGGTCGGTGTACAGGGTGCCCTGCACCAGGAGGGCGTCGGGAATGCCCAGGCGAGAGACTTCCTTTTCCTGCACGGTGATGAACAGGTCGCCGATGATCTTGCGCTTTTTCTCCGGGTCGTCGACTCCGGCCAGGGCGCCGAGGAATTCGGCCTCGGCGTCGTACTTGTGCAGGTGCGTGGCGCCCAGCGAGCGCAGGTTGCGCATGACCTCGTCGCTCTCGGCTTTGCGCATGAGGCCGGTGTCGATGTACAGCAGGTGCACGCGCGCCGGGTCCAGAGTGCGCAGCAGGAAGGCGCCCGCGACGGTGGAATCCACGCCGCCCGAGATGAGGAGAAGGACGTCACGGCTGCCGACGCGGTCGCGGATCAGGCGCGCCTCTTCGTCCAGGTAGGCCTGCATGCTCCAGCCGGTCCGCGCGCCGCAGATGCCGGTCACGAAGTTGGCCAGGATGTCGGTGCCGTGTTCGCAGTGGCTGACCTCGGGGTGGAACTGCACGCCCCAGCGTCGTGTGGCGCGGTGCGCGAGGGCCGCGGGGATGCCGCCTTCGGATTCGGCGATCACCTCCCAGCCCGCGCCTGGAGCGGCGATGGAGTCGCCGTGGCTCATCCAGCTGGCGAATTCGGACGGGATGCCGCGGAACAGGGGGTCGGGCTCGGCGGCCGGCGACAGGCGGACAGGTTTGCGGCCGTATTCGCGCTCGTGCAGGCGTTCCACGCGGCCGCCCTCGTCCAGGGTCATGCGCTGGATGCCGTAGCAGACGCCCAGGAGGGGCAGCCCCGCGGCGAACACGGACGCGTGCGGCCGGGGCGCGCCCGGCTCGTAGGCGCTGTGCGGCGAGCCGCCCAGGATGATGCCGACGCAGCCCTCCAGCGCGCGCGGGTGGGGGCCGGATGGCCCGATGTCCGCGTCACCGGGAATGATTTCGGAATACACGCCCAGCTCGCGCACGCGGCGCCCGATGAGCTGCGTGTACTGGCTGCCGTAATCCAGGATCAGGATCTTGTCCACGGGCTCTCCCTGACGATGGTCTGCTTGCGGTCGGCGCCGACGGATATCATGGACACGGGCGTCTCGACGAATTCCTCGATGAATTCGACGTATTCGCGGGCGCGCAGGGGCAGTTCATCCCAGCTCTGGCAGGCGGCAACGCTCTGTTTCCAGCCGGTGAAGCGGCGCAGGATGGGCTCGGCGTTTTCCAGGTCGCGTACGGATGCGGGAAAGTCCTCGGTAAGCTTGCCGTCGATCCGGTAGGCCACGCAGGCCTCGAATTCGTCAAGATCATCGTAGACATCCAGGTGGGTCAGGACGAGGCGATCGATGGAGTTGACCGAGCAGGCATAGCGCAGGGCCACCAGGTCCAGGTAGCCGCAGCGGCGCGGGCGGCCGGTGGTGACGCCGTATTCGTTGCCGGTTTCGCGGATGTAGGACGACAGCGACCCGGGCGAGTCATCGGCGAACTCGGTCGGGAAGGGGCCGTTGCCGACGCGCGTGGTATAGGCCTTGAAGACACCCAGGATGCGGTCGATGCGGCGCGGGCCTATGCCGCCCTGGGCCGCGGCTCCGGCGGCGCAGGACATGCCCGAAGACACGAAGGGGTAGCTGCCGGTGTCCAGGTCCAGGAGGGCGCCCTGGGCGCCCTCGAACAGGGCCCAGGAGTTGCGGTGGCCCCGCAGGTAGGCGGCCAGGTTTACCGACATGGGCGCAAGGCGCGGCTGCCAGGCGGCAAGCCAGGCGCGGTCGGAGTCCGACAGGTTGCCGGTGCGCTCCGGATCGTTCATGTCCGCCAGGCGGATGCCGTCGCGCGAGGACTTGGCCGCGTAGGCCACGCCGATGCCCCGACCGGTGGTGCCGATGGGGAATTTGCGCGCGGCATCCATGTCCTTGTCGCGCTGCTTGTAGCTGGGCAGCACCAGGTGGGCGCGGTCGGAGACGAGCACCCTTCCCCGCCAGTCGATGCCCCTGGCAGCGAGCGCGTCCAGCTCCTCGAACAGGGATTCGGGGTCGATCACCATGCCCGATCCCAGGATGACGATCTTGTCCGGATACAGGATGCCGGACGGCACCAGGTGGAGGGCGTACTTGGTGCCCGAAATCCAGATGGTGTGGCCCGCGTTGGCGCCGCCGGAGAACCGCACCACGACGCCTGCGTCCGCGGCCAGATAATCGACGATCTTGCCTTTTCCCTCATCGCCCCATTGGGCTCCCACGACGACCAGGTTCATGTGTGCTCCATGTGTGCTCAGCGCTTGGGCCTGAACATTCTATAGTTTATGCCGGGAAAGAGATTGTTACGTTTTTCGAGGGTGGTGAGCCATTCGGTGTCGACCGTGTTGGCGCTGAGCATTTCATAGATGCGGGTAAAGTTGGCCAGCGCATCCTCAACCTGGGCGCGGGCGAAGACCGCGGAAGCGCCCGAGCGCATCAGCATGGACCAGTCCGAGCACATGGCCAGCAGCACTTCGCGGGCGCCCTGGTTCAGGATGCGTTCGCGCAGGCCGGATTCGTTCGGAAAGCGTTCGGCCAGTTCGACCATGCGGTCGATCATCTTGTGGTCGTGACGGTGCACCCAGTCGTTGGAGCCGTCAAGCCAGACCTCGCCGTAGCCGCCTTCGGCCCAGGACGAGTATTCTGGTTCGGAAACGGGCAGGCCGCCGGGCAGGTCGTCGGTCAGGTCGAGGTATTCGGCCAGGGTGACCAGGTCCAGCGTGCCCCGCGACTCGCCCGAAGCTGCCTCGCGAAACAGGGCTTCCAGGAAGAGCGGACCCTCGAACCACCAGTGTCCGAAGAGCTCCGCGTCGTAGGGACAGACCATGACCGGCGGCCGATCCATCCAGGCGCTGGCCGAACGGGCCGCGGCGCGGCGGTCGGTCAGGAAGGACCTGGCGTGCGCGCGTGCCTTCTCCGCGGCGTCGGCGGGCCGGTACGGCATTTTCTGGTCGGTGCGGCCGGTGACCGCCCAGTATTTGAAACCGGTGTACCCGCGCACCTGGTCCGATCCCAGGTAGGGGCGCACGTAGTCGGGGGGAAGGTCGAATCCGATGTCGCGGTAGAAATCGCGGTACACGGGATCGGCGGGGTATCCCTCTTCCTCGGACCAGACCGCCTTGGTGGCGCCCGCGTCGCGGATGAAAACCGACAGGCCGGATGTGCTGCGCACGGGCGAAAAGCTGCCGAATTCGGGCGTGGGCTGTCCGAGCAGGGCGCCGCGCGTGGTGACGACGGTGTACGAAAGGTTGTAGGCGCGCAGCAGTTCTCCCAGGCCCGGGTACCATCCGAGCTGGGGAAGCCAGCAGCCCGCCGGATGCTTTCCGAAGGCGCTGCGGTGCGCGACGATGGCGGTTTCGATCTGCGCGATGACCGCCTCGGGATGGTCGCGGTACAGGGGCAGGAAGGCGTGGGTGGCACCCGAGGTCAGGAGCTCGATCCTGCCCTTTTTATAGAAGAAATCGAAGCCGGCCAGTACGTCGCGGGCGTAGAAGTTTTCGAAGTCATCCAGATCCTTGCGGTACAGATCCAGGTACAGAGCGGCCAGCGGACCGAACACCGGGTCGCCCGAGGTTCGCGCCTGTTCCTGCTCGCCCAGGCGGATCTGCGATGCCAGATAGGAGGCATAGCGCTCTCCGAGCAGGCGGTCGGCCATCATCGCGGTCAGCGTGGGCGACAGCACCATGCTGAGCCTGAAGGGTACGGTATCCGATTCCAGCTGCCGGAAAAGCCTGAGCAGGGGCAGGTAGGTTTCCGACATCGCCTCGAAATACCAGCGCTCTTCGAGGAACGAGGGATATTCGGGCTTGCGCACGAAGGGCAGGTGCGCGTTCAGCACCAGGGCCAGGCAGGCCTTGCCCGCGACGGTCTTCATTCGTGCTCCTCGTCCAGGATTCGGCTGGGATTGCCCGAAACGGGCGGCGAGAGGCTGAGCTCGCCCGAACCGGAAAGGATGAGGAGGCGCTGCGTATGCACGGGCAACGGCGATGTCGGATGCGTCATGAACTGCAGGGGCAACCGGACGATGTTGGACTTGGCCAGCAGCCGTGGTTTGACGCCGCCCTGCAGGCAGAGGTCTATGCGGTAGGAAGCGCCCGGATGCGGCGCGTTGATGTACCACTGATGATCGTCGGAATTGACGGGGATGTCGAAAAATTCGCGCCGGGCCCGTTCGTGGCCGGGGGTGATTTCACCCACGCGCAGGAAGAGCCTCGGGCTGTCTTCGGCGCCCGAGAGCGAGGACCGGACGTGATCCTCGAGATCCCAGTAGGCGAATATCCAGGCTGGATCGCGCGCGATGGCGCGGATCATCGTTTCGTTGTAGCGGATCTGGCCGGGGCTTTCGCCGCCGGGAATGATGCCGCGCGCGGCCGACTGGAATTTCTTGACTTCCACGTGGCCGGGGCCGTCATGGCCGAACCCCCGTTCGCGATGCTCTTCTTCTACCGTTTCGAGGATTTCTTCGATCACGAAGGGGCGGTCCAGCCCTTCCGGCAGGTTGAGCCCCATGCGGTCCGCGAGCGCGTGAAGTTCGTCGTCCGGCAGCGTCGCAAGATATTCGGGGTTCACGCTTGGCATTGTGAAAAATCGGCGCAAGCCTTGTCAAGGCCGCGCGTCGCCCCGATCTTCCGGTTCAGCCGCCCCGGCCGCTCCGGCCGCAGCTGCCTTGGCTCCGCGCGATCTGCCGCCGCGCCGCCTCGGGCGCCCCTTCCCGGCAGCCTGCGCCGGCCGCGCGAAGGGATCCAGCTCGGCCCGTTCGAATACCTGCAGCACCGCGGTTTCAAGTTCCAGGCGCGGCGGGCTCAAGGGGGACAGGAAGTCGCGCGCGGTTTTCAGCGCCTCGAAATAACATTCCTTGGTGGCGGCAAGGCCCCCGGGCATGCGCCGGAGGCAGGGATCGAGGTAGTGCGTCAGGAGGACCGAGACCTTGCGTTCTCCCGCCTGGTAGATGGCCACTTCTTCGCGCAGGTGCTCGGCGCTGCCGCCGCGCTTCGGAGAGTCCGGTACCGCGGCGTCGAGCCCGGCCTGCATTTCGGCCTCGGAGGGGGGGGGAGGCGGCGCGCTGTCCTCGCCCGGACGCGGGCGGCGGTCCAGTTCCACAAGGCTGCGGTCAAGATCGCGCGCGAACGCGGGATCCTGCCGGATCATGGCCCAGGCGGCGGGCGCCAGGTACTCCAGGAGGCGGTATTCGATCAGGGCGCGCACGATCACCGCGCTGTTGCCGGAGGCGAGAAGCTTGAAGAATTCCTCGGTGCGGCGCGAGGGGCTGGTGCCGCCCAGGAGCGATGCGTCGCGCCGTATGGCCAGGCGCATCGCCAGCGGAATGGAAAAGCCGGACACGGCGGCGTATTTGACGCCGCGCAGCATGCGCACCGGATCGTCCTTGAAAATGGTCTTGAGGGGGATGACGGGTTTGACCTTGCGCGCCTTGATGTCCTTGAAGCCGTCGACGTAATCGACCAGGAGGCGTTCGATGGGGTCGTAGTACAGGGCGTTGAAGGTAAAGTCGCGGCGCTGGGCGTCCTCGTCCATGGTGCCGAATTCGTTGCCCACGGTGCCGTTGGCGATGGACCTGAAGGTCGAGAGTTCGTAGATGCGGTCGCCGACGTAGATGTGCACGAGGCGGAACCGCTTGCCGATGATGCGCGCGTTGCGGAAGAGTTTTTTTATGCGCGCCGGGTGCGCGTCGGTCACGAGGTCGAAATCCTTGGGTTTCCGGCCCAGCAGCAGGTCGCGCACAGCGCCGCCGACGATGAAGGCTTCGTGCCCGTTGGATTTGAGCCGCTGCACGATGCCGGTGGCGTCGGGGTCCACGGATCGAGGGTCGATCATGTGTTCCTGCGGGGTGTATACGTAAGCCTTGGCTTCGGGAGCGCCGTTTTCGGATCGTCGGTAACGGATGAACACCGGAGATTCCCCCGTGAAGCGCCATCAGGCGGACTGGATAGTGCGGCCAGTATACCTGTTCCGCGAAGCTTGTTGAACAGGGCCCGGGGGCGGGTACGCGGCGTATACCCCGGGGCGGGATCAGCGCAACCGCTCCGCGAGCCAGCCTGCGATGTCCGCGCGCACTTCGTCGGCGTTGGTTTCGTTCAGGGTTTCGTGCCGCGCGCCCTCATAGCACCGCGAACGGAAATCGGCGAGCCCCAGCGCGGCGAACCGGGCCGTTTGTTCGTCGAACCCTTTTTTCATGCCGATGACGGGATCCGCGCCGCCGCCGAACAGATACAGGGGCAGGTCCCGCGGGATGCGCCGCAGGAAACCGGGTGCGTACACCGTGCGGATCGCGGCGGTCAGGTCGCGGTAGAACCCGTAGCTGCAGGTGAAGGCGCAATCCGGATCGGCCACATAGGCATCGACCACCTGGGGATTCCGGGAAATCCAGTCGGAACCGGTGCGCGCGCCGGGCACGGTCTTGGCGTAGGCGCCGAAGGTCATCGCGCGCGGCAGGTGCGCCTTGCCCTTCTGGCCCCTGAAGCGCAGGCCGTTGCCGATGACGATGCGGCCGGCGAAATCCAGAAGCGGATCGGGCTTGGCCGGCGGCGCCGAAAGGATGGCGCCGGAAAAACGGGAGCCATGCAGGCCCAGAAGGAGCATGCCTGTCAGGCCTCCGAAGGAGTGCCCGAAGAAATAGAGCGGCAGCCCGCCTGATTCGAGGGCGATGGATTCGCCCAGTTCGAGGATGTCCTGCGCCACGCGGTGGACGCCGCCCGAGGGGCCGAGCCATCCGCGGTGTTCGTCCGGATCGGTGCGCCCGTGGCCGCGCAGGTCGGGAATGACGACCTCGATCCCGAGAACGGCGACGGTGTCGGCCAACGACAGGAAGCGCCGCGAATGGTCGTTCATGCCGTGCGCGACCACCAGGACCGCCCGGGGGGCCCCGTCGGAAGAACGACGCAGATACGCGATCCTCTTGCCGTCCGATGCGGTGAACCAGTGTTCGCGTGCCGTCATGGTGCCCTCCATCCTGCGATGGATAAAGTCTAGCACGGCCGGCGGCTGGAATAAACAGGTCCGCGCAGGCTAGAATCCGTGGCGACCCATGATCGAACTACTTTCGGAAAGCCCCGAGCGCAGCATCGCGATCGGCCAGGCCATCGGCAGACAGGCCCCCTCGGGCGGCGTCATCGCCTTCTCCGGCGACCTGGGCGCCGGCAAAACCACCCTCTCGCGCGGCATCGCGCGGGGCCTGGGCATCGGCGGCGAAATCGCCTCGCCCACCTTTACCATCGTATCCGAGCACGACGGGGGCAGGCTCCTGTTCCGCCATATCGACGCCTACCGCCTATCCGGCGACGACGATTTTTACGAGATCGGGGGCGAGGAACTGCTGGGAGAGCCGGGCACCCTGTGCGCGGTGGAATGGAGCGAACGCCTGCCCCGCTCCTTCGGACCGGAGGTGGCCAGGATCGACATCGCGGTGCTGCCGGACGGCGCCCGCCGCATCCGGGTTTCCGGATCCTGGATCGAGGAGGCGCTGCGGTGAGGGTCCTTGCCTTCGATACGTCATCGGATACGCTGGCCGCGGCCTACCTGCACGCAGGCGGCGT
>CAYRXK010000035.1:8865-14354 GCA_964428265.1 uncultured Treponemataceae bacterium | reverse complement strand
GGGGCCAGGGCCGAGGCCATGGCGCGCCTCGCCCTCGACATATACCGGGAGACGGGTGGCGCGAGCGCGGACCTGGGCCCCCTGTATCTCAGAGAGCCCGAGATCGGCTGATACGGGATCGGCGTATACGGGAAAGGCGGATCAGGCCAGCGACTTGAAGTAGGCGCGCCGGCGCTTGTGCTGGCGCTTGGGGTATTCCTTCCACAGCGCCTGGACCGCGATGTTCGTCTCGAGTTCGGGATTCGTCTCGGCGTACTCCACCCCGTTCTCGATGGCGGTCTTGTTGATCGCGTTCATCATCAGCGCCACGATGCCGCGCGCCTTGTATTCGTTGCGCACCGCGATCAGCATCATGTCGAACACGGTGGGCTTGCGCATGGCAAGGAGCAGCCTGAGCCAGCCGAAGGGCAGCATGCGCCCGCGCGATTTGTTCAGGGCGTCGGATACGTTGGGCACGGTGATGGCGAAGGCCACCAGGCGCTCGTCCTGGTCCACCAGGACCTTGGTGAATCGAGGGTCGACGAAGCCCAGGTACTGCTTGATGTACAGCTGCGTCTGCCGCTCTGACAGGGGCGTGGTGCCGTATAGCCCGGCGTAGGCCTCGTCCATCACCTCGAAGAGCTGCCGGCCGAATTTCCGCACGAGTTCCTTGCGGTCCTTCCATTCGTAAACGCGCACGCCGGAGCGCTTGGACAGGATTTCGTTGACGCGCTGGACCTTTTCGGGTATCGCCTCGGGCGTTTTGACGATGAACTCGACCCAGTCCACGTCCTTGGCGTAGCCGAGCCGTTCCATGAAGGCCGGGTAGTAGGGGTGGTTGTACATGGTGGCCATGGTGCCGCGCTCGGTAAAGCCCTCGACCAGCATGCCTTCGCGATCAAGGTCGGTAAAGCCCATCGGCCCCTGGATGCCGGCCATGCCCTTGCCGCGGGCCCAGGATTCCACCGTGTCGAGCAGGGCCTTCGCCACCTCGAAATCCTCGGTGAAATCGATCCAGCCGAAGCGGGCGTACTTGTTGCCCCATTTTTCGATGTAGCGGTTGTTGATGATGCCGGCGACGCGGCCGACCATGCGGCCGTCCTTCCAGGCGGTCCAGTATTCGGCTTCGCAGAACTCGAACGCCGGATTCACGTCGCGGCGGAGGGTGCGGACTTCATCGAACACCGGCGAGGGAACCCAGCACGGGTTTCCCTTGTAGATGGTTTCGGGAAACAGCACGAACGCTTTCAGGTCACTGCGCGATTCGACCTTTCGGATTTCAACCGGCATGATACCTCCCCGCCTTCCATTCATGGATGAAGTGCTCGTAGGCGGCGATGGTGGCCGACATGACGATGTCGCCCAGCTCGCCGCGGCCGAGCCAGTCATTGCCTTCCGCCACATAGAGATGATTCAGGGCGCCCTGGACTTCGGCGATGTCGAAGCTCGGGTCGTTGCGGTGGTGGTTTTCCAGCCCGCGAAGCGTACCTTCGAACACTTCGGCGCGCTTTTCGTCGCGCCAATCCTTGTCTGCCACCTGTGTGCTCCATTGTGCGGCGTCGGACCGCCCCGTCGCGGCGATACAAAAAAAGGCGCCCCTCGGGACGCCTTATCGTACTATAGCGGGAGAGGGGATTGAACCCACGACCGAGCGGATATGAGCCGCTTGCTCTGCCAACTGAGCTATCCCGCCGAGCAGGTGCATTTATACCTGCGCCCCGCCGGCTTAGTCAAGGGTAGTACCCGGAAGATTGTTGCGGCGGAACCACCCCGCCGCCAGCATGCCCAGAGGCAGCAGGTACAGGTAGAACGCGAACAACCCCGATGCGGGGGACGCGCCCAGGATGGCCAGCGGCGTGAACATGGCGATGTTCCAGGGCACGAGGGCCGAAAAGAGGATGCTGGTGCTACCGATGTCCCGGGCCTTGCTCGCGGCGTCGGCCTCGGGATAGACGCGGTCCAGCAGGGGGACCTGCAGGAAGATCGCAAGGCTCTGCGAGCAGCCCACCAGGCTGGTGATGATGCCCGCGGCAAAAGCGGCGGCGAAGGGGAAGGTCCTGGCGGCGAGGCGCTCAAGCCATTTCTGGACCGGCACCAGGGTTCCCAGTTCACCGAGCAGGGGCGGCAGGGCTCCGGAGAAAAAGACGATGGCCATGGGCATGATCATGGAGAAAAGGCCGCCGCCGTAGAGAAGCCCGAGCTGGGGGTGATCCATGTCGCGCCTGAAACCGAAGACTATGTCGCGCAACGCGATGGGCGCTTCGACGCCCTGCACCAGGATGGCGATCGCGAAGGCCGCCAGCGTGCTCAGCGCGATGGATTCCCTCATTTTCAGGGGAGTGACCGCCGGCAGGAGGACTATCGCCAGGGGTATCCAGAGCGAGAAGTGGTCCAGCCGGAAAAATTGCCGCAGCGACAGGACTTCGCCCGCCAGGCGCTCGTCGAAGGGCGAAACCCACGACATGAGGGCATAGATGAGGGCCGTGACGGCGAAGGGCGCGATCGAGGTCCGCTGCATGGCGCGCAGGTGGGCGCGGTGGTCGGCGTGGGCGAGCGTGGAAACCAGCAGCGCGCTCGACGAGAGGAACGACGCGCGGTCGCCGAAATAGGCGCCCGAGAGAATCGCGCCGGCGGTGAACAGCGGCTGCACGCCCGCGGCGCCGCCGAGCGTGTACATCAGGATGCCCATCACGCTGACCGTGCCCAGGGAAGATCCGAGCATGAAGGCAAATCCGGAGCACAGCAGGAACACGAACAGAAGGAAAAGCGGAGGGTAGACCATCGACACGCCGCGCACCACCAGGAGCGCCATGAGGCCGGACGAGCGCCAGGCCGCGCTCATCGCCCCAATGAGAAGGAGGACCACCACCACGATGAGCGATTTCTCGAATCCGGGAACCATGGCCTTTGCCAGGCGCGTCGCGGGAATGCCGCGCGCGATCCCCTGCAGGAAGAACATCGCGAGGCCTGCCAGCACGGCGTAGATCATCGGCAGCCCGAGGAGGGCGCACAGGAAGAGGCCGCCAAGGAAAAGAACGGGTACCACGGTGGCGACTATACCGGGCAGCCGGCGGAATGCATACCGGCCGGGGTCTGGCAGGCGATGGCCCGTACGATATGCGACGCGATGATCAGGCCGGCGGCCGAAGGTACGAAGGATACCGACCCGGGCGGCCGCGACCTGGCGATCGGGGTTTCCCGCGAATAGACCACGTCCAGGCGCGCGACGCCGCGGGCGCGGAGCGCGGATCGCATGACGCGCGCCAGGGGGCAGACGGAGGTGCCGTAGATGTCCGCCAGTTCGAGCCGGGTCGGATCGAGTTTGTTGCCGGCGCCCATGGAGCTGATGATGGGGATGCCGGCTGCGCTGGCGCGCGCGATCAGCTCGATTTTGGGGCCTACCGAGTCGATGGCGTCCACCACGTAATCGAAGGGACGGGCGCTGGCCGGAGGCGCGCCGGGCGGGCCGCCGTCGGGCGCAGCCAGTTCGAGCAGGCGGTCCAGGTTGGACGCGTCGCAGAATTCGCGGTGCGTTTCCACGCGCGCCCCGGGATGTATGTCGAGGATGCGGCGGCGCGCCACCTCGACCTTGGGATGGCCGATCGTGGAATGCAGCGCGATGATCTGGCGGTTGATATTGGTAATGTCGACAGCGTCATGGTCGACGAGCACGAAGGCGCCGATACCGCTGCGCGCGAGCGCCTCGACCGCGTATGAACCCACGCCCCCGATGCCGAACACCGCCACGCGCGCCGCGGCGAGCCGGGTCATGGCCTCGGGGCCGAGCAGCAATTCCGTTCGTGAAAATTCGCCCGCGGCATCCATGTCCCGCCCCCTCACCGCACGAACAGCAGCCCGACCGCGGATGCAGCGACCAGGGCCAACACGATGCCGCCCGCCAGGCCGCGTGCCGGCACGGCCGCGGAAACCGCGGAAGGCGCGTCCGCGGGCCGGTCCCACACCCGGAGCATCAGGGCATCGATATCGGCGATGAAGCTGGCCGCGCGTACGCCGCCCTTGTATTCGACGATGCGGTCGTAATACACGAAGGCCGACGCGATGATGGCGCCGAATCGGCCGGGAAGGCGCAAGGTGGGCAGGATGCTCGCCTTGGAAAGGCACACCAGCCCCTCGAACACGAGGGCCTTGCCGACGCCTTCGTACAGCGCGGTTTCGGTGACCGTGAGGGGCCCCAGGCGGTACAGGACCCGGCCCACCGGCACCAGCAGGTTCGCCGCGATGATGCCCGCGGAAACGAACAGCGTGGCCGGCACGGAAACGCGTTTTCCGGACAGGAGCGCGGCGGCGAGGAAGACGGCGAACATGGCCGCCTGCAGGGCCAGGGATTTCTGGAAGAGGAAGGCAACCGACACGACCATGCCGGCGACCGCGAGCTGCCGCGGATCGAAGGCGCGCTCCCAGCGCTCGCGGCGCCTGCCGCGCGCGTCGCTGGTTTTTGATGTCGAATGACGCGATGCGCGATCAGGCATGACGGGTTCCGCGGGGGCGCCCGCCGCGTCTCCGCCAGGCCCCGCCGCGCGCCTGAACCAGGCCGAATCCCGCGCGAAGCGCTCGACGAAAACCCCCAGCAGCGCGCCCGTGACCAATCCGGTTCCCAGAAATACCGGCGCGATCAGCTTCGCCGCCTGGCCGAACACCACCGCCATCGCCAGCAGGGTCTGCACGGCGTTCGACGCCATGGCCCCGGCGATGGACACGCCGATGGCGGAAATGTGCCGCCCGCCCGCGCGCCGGGCCGCCCACATCGCGGCCGCCGCGGTCATGGTGCCCGACAGAGAAAACAGGGCGATATACGAGAACAGCGAGCCCGACACCAGGCTCATGCCCACCACCTTCACCAGCGCGAGGGCGAAAAACCAGCGCGCCGGCAGGATGTCCACCGCCAGGAGTATCGGCAGGTTGGCGATGCCCAGCCGCATGAACGGCAGGGGCTTGGGGATCATGTATTCGACGGCGGAGAGGAAAAAGCAGAACGCCCCCAGCAGGGCGGTGGTGTCGGCATGGTCGTTCGTCTGTGTCCGGCGCACAGCGAGAGTATAGCCCGGATGGGCGGGCTCGGGCTATGCCGTGATGGCGGTGGCCAGGCGGGTGGTTTGACATCGTGCCTGCGGCAGGCGATGATAGTTCCATGCAGCCCGGCAACACCCGACGCAGAACCGCCGTTCTTGTGGCCGGCGTCACCAGCCTGACCGCGGGAATCCTCGTCCTTTACCTTATCATCACCATGATGTGGGCGGATTCCGACAAGAAAGAAAAAACCCGCCTGCGCCAGATTGTGGAATCCGCCGCCGCGACCATGCCCGCGGCAATGCTGGAATCGCTCTCCGGCAACGAAAGCGACCTGGCGGATCCCGCGTACCTGTGGCTGAAGGAAAGCCTGGTGGAGCTCCGGAGCCGCGACGAGCACATCCGCTTCGCCTACGTCATGCGCCTTTCCGGCGACAGGATCCTGATCCTCGCCGACTCGGAGCCCGCCGATTCGCCCGATT
>CAYRXK010000035.1:4548-8765 GCA_964428265.1 uncultured Treponemataceae bacterium | reverse complement strand
TCCGGCGACAGGATCCTGATCCTCGCCGACTCGGAGCCCGCCGATTCGCCCGATTATTCGCCTCCGGGCCAGGAGTTCAGCGAAGCGTCCGAAGCCTTCTTCACGCCCTTCACCAAGGGTGAATCCCTCGTCTACGGCCCCGAACGCGACCGCTGGGGCGAATGGATCAGCGCGATCGCGCCGCTACGCGACCGCCAAACCGGCAAGGTGGTTGCCCTCCTCGGCATAGACCTCAGCGCCTCCGAATGGCGAACGCGGGAGTGGTACCTTGTCATCAACTCGGCCCTCATCGTCCTGATCCCCCTCTCCCTGACCGGCGCCCTCATCGCCCTGCGGCGGAAGAACGCCAGGATCGAGGTACTGCGCGATGAGGCGCTGCGGACCCACGGGCTCATGAAGGCCCTGTTCGACCGGGCTCCCGTGGGCATCGCGGGCATGGCGGGCTCCATGCACTCCGGCATGCTGAACGAAAAATACCTGGAAATCACCGGAAGAAGCGCCGCCGAGCTCGCCGACCTGAGCCTGGCGGACATCACCCATCCCGACGATCTGGACCTTGACCGCGAAGAGCGCGAAAACCTGGCCCATGGCGCCATCGGCGGCTACAACATCGAAAAGCGGCTCCTCCGCCCGGACGGATCAACCGTCTGGGTCGATGTGGCCATCCGCGCCCTGGACGCTAAATCCGGAGAATCCCTCACCCACGTGTGCATCCTGAACGACATCACCGCGCGCAAGCGCTACGAACAGGCCCTGGCCGAAAGCGAGCGGAGCAAGTCGGTCTTCCTGAACCAGTTGCCGGGCGTCGCCTACCGCTGCGCCGACGACGAAGCCTGGACGATGGAATTCATCTCCGACGGCTGCGAGGCCCTGACCGGATACAGACCCGCGGACCTGATCGGCAACACCCGCGTCCGGTACAGCGACCTCATCCTTCCCGAATGCCGGTCCGACCTGCGCCGCGCCTGGGACGCCGCCGTGGCGGAACGGGGGGAGTTCTCGGGCGAATACGGCATCAGGACCGCGTCGGGGCAGGTGAAATGGGTGCTGGAGCGGGGCCGCGCCGAGTATGCGCCCGACGGTTCGGTGACCGCGCTCGAAGGCATCATCCTGGACATCAGCGTGCAGCACCGGGCCGAGCTGGACCGCAGCGCCGCCTTCGATGCGTTGGAAGAGCAGCGCGATCACCTGGACGAAACCGTGGGGCGCCGGACCGCGGAACTGGCGGCCGCGCGCGACCAGGCCGAACTCGCCAACCGCGCCAAAAGCAGCTTCCTGGCCAACATGAGCCACGAAATCCGCACGCCCCTGAACGCCATCCTCGGCCTGACCCACATCCTGAAACGCGATATAACCGAAGAGCGCCAGCGCGCCCAGCTTGAAAAGATCGGCAAATCGGGCCAGCACCTCCTGGAAATCATCAACGACATCCTCGACATTTCCAAGATCGAGGCGGGCAAGCTCCAGCTCGAATCGGCCGATTTCCAGATCGGCCCCATCGTCGACGCCGTCTGCGCGCAGGTGGCCCACAAAGCCGAGGAAAAAGGGCTTGAACTGGTGGCCGACATCGCGGGAATCCCGCACGCGCTCAAGGGCGATGGCCTGAGGCTGAAGCAGATCCTCCTCAATTTCATGAGCAACGCGGTCAAGTTCACCGAACGCGGCAGCGTCGCGCTCAGGGCGGTCGCCCTGCCCTCGCGCCCCGACGAACCTCTCATCCGCTTCGAAGTCCGCGACACGGGCATAGGCATGGATCCGCAGGTCCTCGAACAGCTGTTCACCCCCTTTACCCAGTCGGACGCGTCCACCACGCGGAAATACGGCGGCACGGGCCTGGGGCTGGCGATCTCGCGGAAACTCGTCGAGTTGATGGGAGGCCGCATAGGCGCCACCAGCACGCCCGAGGGCGGCAGCACCTTCTGGTTCGAGGTGCCCCTGCTGCGGTCCAGCCTGGCCTATGTCCGGCCCGCCGCCGCGGAACTCGCGGGCCTGCGCGCGCTGGTGGTCGACGACATCCAGGACGCGCGCGATGCGATGGCATCGATGCTCCCCATAATGGGAATGCGCTGCGCCACCGCTCCCGACGGTCAGTCCGCGCTGGAGGCCCTGACCGAGGCCGATCGTCGCGGCGAGCCCTTCGACATACTGCTGGTCGACTACCGCATGCCCGGCATGGACGGGCTTGAACTCGGCGCCCGCATCGGCGCGCTGCCCCTGTCGCGCCTTCCCCTGCGCATCCTGATCACCGCCTACGGAAACAACATGACCTCAGGCGCGGTCGCCTCCTACGGATACTTCGCCATCCTGGAAAAACCCGTCACGCCCTCGCGGCTCGAGGAAATCCTGCAGGAGGCCTACGGGCACCTGAACGGCAACGGCGGCCACGTAGAAGGCCAGGCGGAGCAGCGGCTCGCCGCCCGCGGCGGCGCCTCGATCCTTCTGGTCGAGGACAACGAGATCAACCAGGAAGTCGCCCTGGAATTGCTGCGCACGGTCGGCATGCGGGTCGAGGTGGCCTGGAACGGCCGCGAAGCCGTGGAAAAGGCGCGCGCGGGCTCCTATGACCTTATCCTGATGGACGTGCAGATGCCCGAGATGGACGGCCTGGAGGCCACGCGCGCCATCAGGCGGCTGGATGGATGGGCGGACAGGCCGATCCTGGCCATGACCGCGAACGCCTTCGAAGAGGACCGCGAAGCCTGCATTTCCGCCGGAATGAACGATCACGTGGCCAAGCCCGTGGTAGCCGAAGCGTTGTACGAAGCCCTTCTGCGCTGGCTGCCCGCGCGCAGGCGTCGCGCCGCCCGAAGCTGAATCCAAGCCCGGATACGCTATCGATATACTGAAGGATATGATGTTGAATATGCGAAACCATACGTTCCGCGGCGGCAAGGTTGCCGACCTGACGAAAAACTCCGCCGTTACGCTCATTGTCCTGTTCGGCGTGGTCAGCCTCTTCGCCGACATGAACTACGAGGGCGGCCGCAGCGTGGTCGGCCAGTACCTGACCCTGCTCGGTTCCAGCGCCTTCGCCATCGGCCTGGCCGCGGGCCTGGGCGAGTTCGTCGGCTACGCCCTGCGCCTCGTCTCGGGCAGCATCGCCGACCGCACCCGCAAGTACTGGACCCTGATCATCCTGGGCTACGTCGTCCAGCTCTGCTCCCTGCCGATGATGGCCTTCCTGCGGGGCTGGGAACTGGCCGTGGCCTTCCTCTTTCTGGAACGGGTGGGCAAGGCCATCCGCAAGCCCGCGCACGACGCCGTGGTATCCTTTGCCGCCAAGCGCACCGGCAGCGGGTTCGGCTTCGGCCTGCACGAGGCGATGGACCAGATCGGCGCCTTCCTCGGCCCGGCCCTCTTTTCAGCCCTGCTCTTCCTGGGGCCCGACGCGCGCAGCCTGGCCGGATACCGGCGCGGCCTTGCGCTGCTCTTCATCCCCGCCGCGCTGGCCGTCGGATTCACCGTATACAACCGCTTCCTCTTCCCGCACCCCGAGCGATTCGAAATGAAGAAAACCTCGATCGAACTGGCGGCGAAGGGGTATTCGCGCAGCTACTGGGTGATCGTGATAGCATCCTCGCTGCTGGCGATGGGCATCACGGACTTTCCCCTCATCGGGCTGCACCTGACCCGCACGGGGCGATTCTCCGAAGAAGCCATACCGCTGCTGTACGCGGGCGCCATGGTGGTCGACGCCGCCGCCGCCATCCTGGTCGGCAGGCTGTACGACCGCGTCGGCCTGAAAGCCCTGGTCTGGCTGTTCGGCGCCGAACTGTTCACCGCCCCGCTCGTGTTCCTCGGCGGCCCCGCCACGATCATCGCGGGCATGGCCCTCTGGGGCATCAGCGTGGGCACCCAGGAATCCATCCTGAAGGCGGCCATCGCCGACCGCGTGCCGGAAGACCGCCGCGCCCGCGCCTTCGGCCTGTTCAACACCCTGTTCGGCCTGGCATGGTTCGCCGGCAGCGCCCTTATCGGCTACCTGTACGATACGATCGGCGCCCGTCCCCTGGTCGTCTTTTCGGTACTCGTGCAGGGCGCGGCCTTCCTGGTGTTCATGAGCCTTGCCGTCGGACCCCGCCGGGAAGCGTGAATCAGGCAGGATATCGAGGGTACGGCACCATTCATGGCGAAACTCGGCGTCGGCATCGCGCTTTTCCTTCTCGCGTTGGCCGCGCTGCGACTTGAATACGCCATGATGGCGAGGATCCGCGCCA
>CAYRXK010000035.1:1185-4448 GCA_964428265.1 uncultured Treponemataceae bacterium | reverse complement strand
ATCGTGGCGCCCCCGGGCCCGCTGTCTGCACCATCACCCCCGACATCCGAGGCGGCAAACCGCGAACCTGCCCTGCCTTACCTCGAATTCGACGAAAACATCGCCCTCGCCGTCACGGTCTGCTCCGCGCTCGGCGTGGATCCGGGGCGCGCGCGAATCGCCATGCGCGACGTCGTGCCCGACCTGGGCGCCCTGCGCCTCTGGTCATGGGCCAGGCCCGCCGCCGCTACGGGGCCCGCCGCCGCCGCCCCCAAAGCCTCGACCTGCACCACCACTTTCGCCAACGGCTTCGCTGCCAACGACCCCGAATCCTCGCAGGCTGTCCTTCGCAAGATCCGCGAAGCGGTGCCCGCCCCATCCGCCACGGCCGCGATCCTGAACCTGCGCGCCGACCGGCCCGAGCGCAGCGCCCAGTGGATCGGACTGCTCCGCTCCGAAGGCGTGCCGGGCTGCGACGCCGTCTACGTCATCGGCCCGGGCGCGGGCGCGGTCGTCAGGCGCGCCACCGCGGCCGCACGGATGTGCACGCTTCGCGACACCGACCCCGCCCGCCTCATAGCCCGGATCGAGGCGGAAAACCCGGGCAACCTCCTTATCGTGGGCCTGGGCAACATCGCGGGCGCGGGCCGCGACATCGTCGACTACTGCTCCCGGAAAGGCGCTCCCCATGAATCATGACATATTCTTCGTCGGCTTCGCGGTTTCCATGCTCTTCCACGAACTGACCGGGCTGTATCCCGGCGGCATCGTGGTACCCGCCTTCCTGGCCCTGCACGCGGGCCAGCCCTTCAGGATCGCCGGGACCCTTGCGACGGCCAGCCTCGGATTCCTGCTCTACCGCCTGCTCTCGCGGCACATCATCGCCTTCGGATCCAGGCGCTTTTTCCTGACCGTATCGCTCTCCGCCCTCATCGTCATGGGCGCCGCGGAGTTCCTGCCGGCCCTGCTCCCCGGCGCGCCCGACGCGCGCGCGGTCGGCATCGTGGTGCCGGGCCTGCTGGCCAATTCCTGCGAACGGCAGGGCTACGCGACCACCATGGCCGCCACCGGCATCGCCACCGCCCTGGTCTTCCTGGCCGCGCGCCTTCTGGCGCTCCTGTAGGAGGACCTGCGATGAAACTACCGCGATCGGTACTGCTGGCGGCAGGAGCCCTCGCCGGCATTCTGGCCATGTACTTCGAAAGCAGGATCGTCTCCTATGCCAGGGCGGAGCGCTACGACACCATGATCGAAGCCGCGCGCCTGGTCCCGGAGGCGCAGAAGGCCGTGGCCCGCGCCCGTCTGGCGGCGGGAATCCCCCTCGACCCGAAGAACGATCCCAACGGAACGGGCCTTATCGGCGTCGAGTTTTCGGACACGACCACCTCGCTGGGCGAACTGGACGCCAAGCGCACCGGCACCAGCCCCGACATGGCGGCACTCATGGTCAAGCTCCTGTCCGAAGCCGGCGTGAAGGATGGCGACCTGATCGCCGTGGGCGCCTCCGGATCATTCCCCGGCGCCACGATCGCCACCCTGGCCGCCGCCCGGGCCATGAATCTCGACGTCGCCCTCATCGCCTCGCTCGGCGCCTCGACCTGGGGGGCCAACCTGCCCGCCTTTTCCTACCTGGCCATCCACGATGCCGCTTTCCCGGCCCTCGGGTATCCCCTGCTGGGCGTCTCGCTCGGCGGCGGAGGCGACGACGGCGGCGACATGTCGGAAGAAGGCGCCCTGGCCCTGCGCGCCGAAATGCTTGCCCGCCGGGCTCCCTTTATCGGATCGAGGGACACCGCCGACGCGGTGTCGCGCAGGATGAAGCTCTACGACGCCGCGCGCGGCGACCGCAGGTACGCCGCCTTCGTGAATATCGGCGGGGCATCGGCCAACATCGGCGACGGCATGGAATCGCTGTCGCTGCGGCCGGGCCTGAACCCGGACTTGTCGGCCGGGTCGGGCGCCGGAGGTCCCGCAAACCCGAACGCGTACGACGGCGTGTTGTTCGCCATGGCGGCGCGCGGCGTGCCGGTGATCCACATCCTGAACCTTCGCGGCCTGGCAGCCGAACACGCCCTCGCCTGGGACCCCGTTCCCTTCCCTCCTCCGGGAGAGGGACGCGTCTACCGCTCGTACAATCGGAAAGCCTACGCGACGCGCCTGACCGCCCTTTCGGCGGCCTACCTCAGCGTTCTCGCGCTCCTGTGGTATCTGGACCGTCGCCGAGCGTAAGGCGCGCGCCGCAGGCGAACCAGGCCACCCGCCCGGGCATCGCCCGCACGAGCGCGGCAAAGCCGCCGGGGCCCGTGCAATGCCCGCATCGCACCGAAATAGGCCCATAGTCCGCGATCCGACCGGCAATTCTTTCCAGCGCATCCTCCGGCGCGTCCACCATATGGAAGCCCCCGACCAGCGTGCCAAGCCTGCGTCCGGGAAAAAGCCGGAGCGCCTGATCCACGATATTCACGATGCCGCGATGCGCGCAGCCGGTGATCACCGAAACCGTTCCACTGCCGACGATGGCCAGCGACAGTTCGTCGTCGAATCGGTCGACATCCTCGACCCCTCCGCTGCGCGTACGGAAACGCGGCACCGGTTCGCTGCCGTCGATCACGGGGGCGCCGGGAAGCACGAACAAACCCGGCAGGATCCCGGCCGGCGCGCGGATCACCGACGGAGCGATATCGTGTCCTGCAGGACGCGGCAATGCGGCGCCTATGTCTTTCTCGGCGCCTGAGCTCCTTGAAAGACGCATCGCACCGTAGCCTTCGCCGACGAAGAGCGTCGGGGTGGCCGGTTCAAGATATTCGTACAAGGCAGCCAGGCCGCCTGCATGGTCGTAGTGGCCATGGCTCAGCACTACGGCATCCAGGCGCCGCAGGTCGATTCCCAGCGCTTCGGCATTGCGCAGCGGCAGGTCATCCTGACCGGCATCGAACAGGATGCCATGCCCGCCTGATTCGATGTGGATCGACAATCCGTGCTGCGCTACGAGCCCCCGCGAGGGGCAGTAATCATCCATGAGCGATGTAATGGTCATAAGCGAATGTTTGCTTCCCCTATGTGACCTGTCAATGCCTTGCAGCGCATGGGATTTTTCCAAAATTGGCTTGCTTTATTATGAGCATATGCTTATTATTACCTTGGAAGGCAACCGGATGGCCGCAGCCTTCCCTGCGCCGTCGGCGCCAGGAATTTCAGGTTCGAGGAGGCATGTATGCCGAATTTCGATGGAAACGGGGGGCACGGGCTCTGCGGTGGTTGCGGTTTGGGACTCGGTTTGGGAC
>CAYRXK010000035.1:0-1085 GCA_964428265.1 uncultured Treponemataceae bacterium | reverse complement strand
CGGTTTGGGACTCGGTTTGGGACGCGGAATGGGGTACGGCAGGGGCAGGGGCGCCGGATGGACTTCGGTGGGCTATGGTTCCGGAGGTGCGGCACTCGCCGCCAGGAACATGCGCACCGCGCTCGAGGGGCGCAAGGCTTTCCTGCGCGCCGAACTGGCCCGCACCGAAGCCCTGCTCGCGGATGGCGGCCGAACCGACTAGCCCGCTCTGATCATCTCCAATCCGGCCTGATCATCGCTAGCCCAGGCTTATCAGCGCAAGGCCTACCAGGGTCAGTGCCAAGCCGGCCCAGCGCGCGGGCGTGATGCGTTCCCTGAACACCAGGCGCGCCAGCAGCACGGTCGGCGCCGGGTACAGCGACACCACGATCGCCACGACCGACAGCATGCCCGAACCGGAAGCCAGCACGAAGAAAATGTTGGCGGCCATGTCGAACACCCCGGCCAGGATCGCCGGCGCCCGACCTCCGCGCGCAATCTCCACGCGCTCGCGCCGCGAGGCCAGGATGACGAGCGCCACCGATATCGACGCGAACCTGGCCGCGATCAGGGGCCAGAATCCGGTGTTGTCCGCAGGGCGGGAGAGCGCCACGAAGAACAGCCCGAACCCGAGCCCCGCCAGCAGCCCGTGCATCAGCGATAACCTGGCCTTCTTTCCGTCCGAGTCCGCATAGTCCGTGCTCGTCGATAGCAGCACGATCGCCGGCACGCAGAGCCCGATGCCAGCCAGCGCCGGCGTTCCCGGCCGCTCGCCCAGCATAAGCCCGAAGGCGACGGGCAGCACCGACCCCACCAGCGCGGCGCTCGGCGACACGATCGCCACGACGCCCGACGCGATGCCGCGGTACAACATGGTAAGGCCGAACGCGCCGCCCAGGCCCCCGGCCATGCCCCATGCGAGATCCGCGACGCCCGGCGTGGCCGCCCCCATGATGGCGAGGGCCGCGAATGCCGTCGCCAGGCCCGCCGCCTGGGAAATCACCAGGACGGACAGCACCCTGCCCTTGCCCGCCGCGAAACCGCCCGAAAAATCCCCCACGCCGTAGCACAGCGCCGAAGCGAGGGCCAAAACCACATGCATCACG
>CAYRXK010000034.1:21106-27044 GCA_964428265.1 uncultured Treponemataceae bacterium | reverse complement strand
AGCCCCTGCGCTACAGCCCGCAATCTGGAAACCGGCCCGGGCGGCGCGCACCCGGAAGACGCGCGGCGGCCATCGCCGTCAAAAAAAATCCCGTCGTTCTGACGGGATTTTTAATCACGTCGGAAGACGTGTATCGGGAGCGACGGGGCTTGAACCCGCGATCTCCGGCTTGACAGGCCGGCGCGATAAACCAGCTTCGCTACGCCCCCGTGTCGTTGTCGACGAATAGGGACTATATCGATGGGGCATAATCGAGTCAAGTGGGAAGCACGATCGCGCCCGACTTTTCGTCGGGACTCCGGTCAGGCGTGGAGTGCACCAGAAGGAGAGAGCCCGGCGCGAATGCTTCTTCGCCGGAGGCCCTGCGGAGCAGCGTATATCCCAGGCTGGAGCACCCGTACTGACCTGTGCCGCGGCCGGGGAGCGGGAATGCTTCCGACACGGCGCGCACGAGGATGCCCTTGCCCGCGGCGGCCTGCCTGCCTCGGGGGCCCGCGGCGGGCGGGGCCGATTCGGCCGGGGCTGCGGCAAAGCCCGTGGCGCTCCGGTTCTGGCTGCGCGCGACCCATAGGTACGAGAACGAAGCCTTGTCCTTGGGAAGTCCCGCGGATTCCGACAGCGAGGAAAGCCAGGCCGGCGCGGACGCCGTGTCCACCGAAAAATGGCACCAGGGGTATTTGTCGCGCGATTTCGGCATGGCGACGCGCGGAAGCTCGTATCGGGATGGCGCGGCGTTGTGGCGTTCGATGGTCGGATCGGGGGCGGCGCGCTGCTCGGGCGGCGCGAGGCTGCGGAAGATGCCGGGCATGGGGCAGGAGAGGGCGTGCGGACAGGGGCCGAGCGGGCTTGCGCCCTCGGCCAGGAAGGCGGCGCGCAGTGCGGAAATCAGGGATCCGGAGCGGGGATCGCCGGGCTCCATGATGAACACGGATCCGTTCTCCCGCACCTGGGAGAGGATGGACCGGGCGGTCGCGAGCGCGCGCTCGCCGAGCGGGCGCTTGTCCTTCCAGAAAAATTCGTTGAAGACATTGGCGGCGGTGAGCAGGTGGGCGCGTTCCGCCTGCGCGGCGCCGAATGATTCGCGGCGCAGGTCGAAGGTCCAGGGCGGAAGCCGGCCCTCGAGCTTTACGGCGAGGCTTTCGAAAATCACGAGGCCTTTTTCCATGACGCGCTCGACGCGGTCCACGCAACGGAAGGTGAGCGGCACGTCGCGCAGTTCGGGGCGCGCCACGTACAGCGCGATGGGCACGGTAAGGGGGCCCGATCCGATGTCGGCCAGGATGGCGCGGTCGGGAAGGCAGAAATCGGTGTTGGAAAAGATGCTGGCAAGCCTGAACACGTTCCAGGGCAGGAAATAGCGCAGGTAGGCCGAGAGCGCGGGCGGGCTGCCGAGGTATTCCTCGTTGCGGTTTTCCTTGCCCGAGGTCAGGTCTTCCCACAGACGGCGGATGTCGCCTTTCAGGGCGGCGCGGTGCTTTACGGTAAGGGGCATTGCCTCGTCGATCACTTCCTGCAGCAGCGCGAGCGCTTTCAGGGATTCGGGGCTGGGGTCGAGGGATTCGACGCGCCTGACTTCGGATGCCGCCTGCGATGCGGGCCCCGAGCCGAAATGCTGGGTGCCGGGCTGCGCCCCGCCGGAGTGCGCCGTTCCCGGATGCGGCGCGCCCGGATGCGAGGCGCCGCGCGCCCCGCGGTTCTGGTGCCGCGCGGGTCCGCGTTCACGGTCATGGCGGTGCTGGCCGTTGGCCGCACGCTGCAGGTGCATGGACTTGCGGGGAGGGGGGGGGCCGTCTTCCAGGCTGTGCGGGGCAGGGAGTTGCCGGCCGGCAGGCGACCCGTTCCGGGGGTCGGACCGGGCTTTGCCGTCCGGGCCGTCGTGCTGCCCTTGCGGTTCGTGCTGCCCTTGCGGTCCTTGAGATTCCGGATGCTTCTTGCGGGTGCGGGACCTGCGCCGCTTGGGTTGTGCCGGGTCCTGGCCCGGGGCTGCATGTCGTTTCACGTAGCGCGACTATAGCACCCCGGGCACCGATTCACAAGCTGAGCACCACCTTTCCCGATTCGCCCGAAAGCATCGCGTCGAAACCCTTGCGGAAATCGTCGAACGCGAAACGGTGCGTGATCACGGGCGAAATATCCAGCCCCGACAGGAGCATGGTCTGCATCTTGTACCAGGTCTCGAAGATTTCGCGCCCGTAGATGCCCTTGATGAAAAGACCCTTGAAGATGACCCGGCTCCAGTCGATGCCGGCGCCGTCGGGCAGCAATCCGAGAAGCGCCATGCGGCCGCCGTTGTACATGTTCTCGATCATCTGCTCGAAAGCCTGCGGGCTGCCGGACATTTCCAGGCCCACGTCGAAGCCGCCGACCATGCCCAGTTCCTGCTGGACTTTTTTCAGGTTTTCCCTGGCCACGTTGACCGTGCGGGTGGCGCCGAGTTTCTCGGCCAGGGCGAGGCGCCAGGGGTTCACGTCGGTGACGACCACCGCGCGCGCCCCCACATGCCGGGCCACCGCGGCCGCCATGCAGCCGATGGGGCCCGCCCCGGTGATCAGCACGTCCTCTCCGACCATGTCGAATGAGAGGGCCGTGTGCACGGCGTTGCCGTAAGGGTCGAATATCGATGCCACTTCGTCGGATATGGACTCGTGCACGTGCCAGGCGTTGGTCGCGGGTACGGAAACGTATTCGGCGAAGCAGCCGTCGCGGTTGACCCCCACGCCGATGGTGTTCGGGCACAGGTGCCGCTTGCCGGCCCGGCAGGCGCGGCACACGCCGCAGACGATGTGGCCCTCGGCGGACACGCGCTCTCCTATCTTGTAGCCGGACACCGCGCGGCCCATCTCCACGATTTCTCCCACGAATTCGTGGCCGATCGTCTGGCCGGTGCGTATCGTGCGACGCGCCCATTCGTCCCATTTCCAGATGTGGACGTCGGTGCCGCAGATGGCGGTTTTTTTCACCTTGATGAGAAGGTCGTTGTCGCCCACGGCGGGCATGGGCACTTCTTCCATCCATAAGCCGGGTTCGGCGGCGCTTTTCACGAGGGCTTTCATGGGGGTCTCCTTGCCGTCATAGTATAGCGCAAGCCCCGTTGCGGCGGAACGCCCGGGCGGGCTAGTATCGCGCAGGTACGACCCGATGGAACAACCCCCGACGCTCACGATCGAAAAGCTCGCCTCCGGAGGCGATGGCGTCGCATTCGATCGCGGCAGGGTGCTTTTCGTCCCGGGCGCCATCCCCGGAGAGATCGTCAAGGTCCGGATCGAGGAAACCCATCGCGGGTATGACCGCGCCCGTGTGACCGAGGTGGTAACCGCGTCGCCCGACCGGGTGTCGCCGCGCTGCCCCCTGTACGGCCGCTGCGGCGGCTGCACCCTGCAGCATATCTCCCACGAAGCCCAGCTGCGCGAAAAATCCCGCGCCGCGCGCGAAATGTTCCGCCAGTTCGCCGGATTCGATCCCGGGCAGATACCTGTCGTTTCAGGCGAGGCCTACGGGTACCGGAACCGCCTGCAGGCGCATGTCTGCGCGGACGGCGGCATCGGCTTCATGCCCGCCAGCGGAACGGAGGCCATCAGGGCCAAAGGGTGCCCCGTCGCCGCGCCCGCCGCCGACGCCTGGCTTTCCTCTACCAACCGCAAATCCAGGCCCGCCAGGGAACTTGCGGCCGCCTACGGCGAACGCGATCGCTTCGTGGTATTCGCGCAGGATAGCCGCCTGTACATCGAAGGACGCGATCCTTCCGCCGAGGCCGATGTCGCGGGCGAACGGTACCGCTTTCCCGTGGGGCATTTTTTCCAGTCCAACCTCGAAATGGCGTCGGTCATCGCGCGCGACGCCGCCGCCGGCCTTTCCGGGGAACGCGCGGCCGACCTCTACTGCGGCGCGGGCCTCTTCGCGAAGCTGCTTTCGAAGTCCTTCGGAGAGCTCCACTGCGTCGAAAGCGACGCCGTCTCGCTCGAGGCGGCGCGCGGCAACCTCGGATCCGCGAAGGCGCGCTTTTTCCCGGAGGCGGTGGAAAAATGGGCGTCGGGTCGTGGCGCATATCGCGATGTGCGATTCGACTGGGTGGTGGCGGATCCTCCGCGGCAGGGCCTTTCGGCGGGCATCAGGCAATGGCTCGCTCAGGCGGACGTTGGGGGCCTTTCCTACGTTTCCTGCGATCCGGCGACGCTGGCCAGGGATATCGGCGAACTTTCGGAATCGGGATATGAACTCGATTCCCTCGCGCTGTACGATTTCTATCCGCAGACCGGCCATTTCGAGGCGCTCGCGCGGATGCACAGGAGGATGACATGACGAGAAACGGCCCCTTCAAGGGCAGGTCCATCACGGTCGTGAACGACCTCTCGCTGGACGAGCAGCGCTACCTGTACCGCAAGACGAAGGAACTGAAGGAAGCGGTCCGGTCCGGCGGCGACCTCAGCCCCTTCCGCATCGCCGATCCGAATTACCAGGCCTACCTGATTTTCATGGAGGACTCGACCCGCACGCGCGAATCGTTCCGCAACGCGGCGAAATTTCTCGGTTGCCGCACCAACGTGTTCGACACCGCAACCAGTTCCTTCAACAAGAACGAATCCATCACCGACGCCATCAGGATGCTGTACGGCTATTCGGGCGATTCCTGTTTCATCCTGCGCACCAAGCTCGAGGGCGTCTGCCGCTGGCTGGAAGGCGCGCTCGGCGATTACGCCGACCGCACCGGCGGGCCGCGCCCGGCCTTCATCAACGGCGGCGACGGAAAGCACGAGCACCCGACCCAGGAATTCCTGGACGAATTTTCCTTCATGGAACAGCTCGGCTGGGACGACAGCCATATCCATATAGCGCTGACCGGCGACCTGTACCATGGCAGGACGGTGCATTCCAAGGCCGATGGCCTGCGCGTGTTCCGGCAGGTCAAGGTGGACCTGGTCGCGCCGGAACTGCTGCGCATGCCCGAATATTACGTGGAAAAGATGCGCGCCAACGGTTTCGAGGTGCGCGTGTTCGAAAGCCTGGACCAGTACCTGGCCGCGGGCGACGTGGCGCCGATCTGGTACTTTACGCGCCTGCAGCTGGAACGCATGGGCGACGCGGTGCTGGAGCGCACGCCGGGCCTGCGCAGGGCGGTCACCTTCCGCAAGGACATGCTGGGACTGTTGCCGGAGGGGGCGCGGTTCTACCATCCCCTGCCCCGCGACCGCGACAATCCCACCAATCCCTTCTTCCTGGACCAGCTGCCGCTGAACGGATGGGACGGCCAGTCCGCCAATGGCTACTGGACCCGCATCGTCGAGATCGGCATGGTGTCAGGCCTCCTGGGCCGGGATTTCGAGGGAGAATTCGCCGCAAAGCAGGACTACGAAGAGGATTTCGTGGAGGAAGCGCACCCCTCGGCGCATTCCAAGCCCGAATACAAGGTGGGCATCAAGCCGGTCGAGGAAGGCATCGTGATCGACCACATCGCCACCGGCCGCCCGGTCGAGGAAATCTGGAGCCACATAGACGCGATCAGGAAGATCCTGAAGCTCAACGTGCGTTCGAGCCACGGGGTATATCATTCCGCGCGCGGACAGGACATTTACAAGGGCATCATTTCGCTGCCGGACGTGATCAGTTTCGGGGGCAAGGACCTGAAGAAACTCGCCGCGATCGCCCCGGGCTGCACCCTCAACCTCATCCGCGGATCCAACGTGGCGCGCAAGTACCGGCTCGAAATGCCGCCGCGCATCTACGGCTTCGACGAAATCTCCTGCAAGAACGAAAACTGCGTGTCGGGCCCGAAGCACAACGAGGGCGTGACCACGGAGTTCCTGCGCAAATCGGGTTCGACCTTCGTGTGCCGGTATTGCGAACGCGAGCACGCGTTCCGGGATATTTGGGACGTCTGATTGGCGGGGGCCATGGGCCCCCGCCAATCATCGGAGTTTTCCTTCGGAAAACTCCCCGCAAG
>CAYRXK010000034.1:0-21006 GCA_964428265.1 uncultured Treponemataceae bacterium | reverse complement strand
GCCATGGGCCCCCGCCAATCATCGGAGTTTTCCTTCGGAAAACTCCCGCATCACGCGGGACGTCGCCGGCGGTACTCGTACATGAGCACGGCGGCGGCGGCGGACACATTCAGCGAATCCACGTGCCCCGCCATGGGTATGGACAGGGCGCCGTCGCAGAGGTCGGCCACCAGGCGCGAAACGCCCGCGCCTTCGTTGCCCAGCACGATCGCGCATTTTGCCGGCAGGTCGGCATTGTCGGCCTTTTCGCCGCCCATATCCGCCGCATACACCCAGAATCCCGCGGCTTTCAGGCGGCGCACGGCATCTCCCAGGTTGTTCACGACCGCCAGCGGTACCCAGGCCGCGGCACCCGCCGAAGCCCGGACCGCCGCGTCGGAGAGCGGAGCCGATCTGCGCGCGCCGGTTACGACGAGGTCGGCGCGAAAAGCGTCGGCCGACCGGAGTATGGCGCCGAAATTCTGCGGGTCCTCCAGATGATCGAGGATGATCACGAAGCCTTCATCCCTGGGCTCGGCCAGGAAATCCTCTATCCGGGTTTCGGTGCTGACGGACCGCTCGGGAGCGGCGATCTCCAGCGCCAGGCCCCGATGGCCCGGGGCGAGCCGGTCGAGTTCGGATTCGTCGGTGGTGGAGACGGGCACGCCGCCGCGCCTGGCCGCGTCGAGTATGTCGCGCACGCGGGGGCCTTGCTTGCGGTCGGAACGGGCGACGAGCACGCGCAAGCCCGAAGCGCCGCCATGCGCGCGCAGCGCCTCGAGCATCGCGTGGAAACCGGAAAGATAGGTCACGGCATGACCGTGAATTCGTGCACGAGCTGAACCGCGCTTTCCACCGAGGATACTCCGGGAACCGTGCGTGCGATGGCCAGGGCTGAATCTATGGCGGCCTGCGTGTTGGAGACGCCATGCAGGGTTACCGCGCCGCGTTCGACCGTGGCTTCCAGGAAGTGGATCGGCGTCTTGCGGTTGTAGACGATTTCGGTGACCACCTTCTGCGCGAGCACCAGATCCGCGACCCTGGCGGCGCCCGCGGCTTCCTTTTCCTTGTCTATCAGCACCTTGCGCAGGGAATCGATGGCGACCGCCGCATGCGCCGGATCGGTGCCGGCGGTGTTGATCGTGAGGTCGAATTCCCGCGGATCGGTCCAGTTGGAGGAAAAGAAATACTTGTGGAAACCCGCGCGATCGTGGTCGCTCTGTTCGATGATCTGCAGGGCCCGGCGGCTGTCGCAGGCATGGAGGGCGCGGATGCGATCCACCCGTACGGACACCGGCGCGGTGATCTTGATGGAGAGCATGCTCTGTACGCCTTTCAGGATAGAGCTGGCACCGCGTCCGATTATGATGCAATTCCCCTCCGCGGCGCCTTCGAGTATCGCTGACTTCAGGTAGTGCAGGTAATCGTCGCGCTGCTGCGAAAGCGATGCCCAGAATCCAGGATTCTTTTCGTCGTACTTTTCGCGTTTTTCCGGGTTCATCCCCGAGAGACGGCGTTCGAGGTACTCCTTGTCGAGGTACCTGTACCCCGTGATGCGGGCGAGCTCCTGCGCCGTCTCTTCGCCGAGGGACGCGAGCTCGCGGGCGATGGCGAGTATGGCCATGATGGTTCCCTCCTTATCTCGTTCAGGATACTTTCAAGATAGGTTCGGCCTTGCGCCTTGTCAAACGGAAAGGGGGCGGATATGCGTCTATCGCCCGCGATCCTGCGCGATCTTTCGCGATTGTAACTCCGAGGGCCTGCCGGTATAGTGGGGCGCATGGAAAAGCTGGGCGCGCTCGCCGCGTTCTCGACTGCAGTTCTCTGGTCCATGTCGGCGGTGATGTTCGAAGCCGCGATACGCAGGGCGGGGGCTCTCGCCGTCAATTTCTGGAAGGTGTTCCTCGCGTTCTTCCTGCTCGCGCTCGCGGGGCTTCTGACGCGCGGCATGCCCCTTCCACTCGACGCCTCGCCGAAAGCCTGGTTCTACCTGGCGGTTTCGGGAGGTTTCGGCTTCATCATCGCCGATAATTTCCTGTTCAACGCCTACAGGCTCATCGGGTCGCGCATCACCGTGATTTTCAACGCGCTGCAGCCCATCTTCACCGCGGCGCTCGCCTATATTTTCCTGGGCGAGGCGATGCGCTCCGGATCGGTCATCGCGATGTGCGTCGTCGTAACCGGGATCCTGGTTACCGTGCTTGCGCGGAACTCGGCGGCGAAGGGCGCGGCCGCCCCGGGCGCTGGCGGCACCGGCAACGGCACCGGCGACGGCACCGGCAACGGCGCTCCCGCGGCCGCCCCTCCGTTCAGGGGCTACGTGTACGCGCTGCTTTCGGCGCTGTTCCAGGCATTCGGCATGATCACGTCCAAGATAGGGCTCGGATCGTATGACGCGATATCCGGCACGCAGATACGCGTGCTGGTGGGCATGATCGGATTCGCGGTGCAGGCGCTCGTGATGCGGCAGGCCGCGACGGTGTTCGTCCGCCTGCCGGCCGAGCCCCGCGCCCTGCGCGCCACCGCCGCCGGCGCGGTGCTGGGGCCCTTCCTGGGCGTCACGCTCTCGCTGGTCGCGCTGCAGAATACCGGGGCCGGAGCGGCGAGTACCCTCATCGCGCTGACCCCCGTCCTCATCATCGTTCCTTCCGTGCTGATCCTTAAGCAGAAAGTCCGGCCCCTCGAGATCGCCGGCGCCTGCATCGCGGTCTCGGGCGCGGCGCTCTTCTTCCTGCTGTGAAACCGAGGTTCCGGGTGGTAGACTATCGGGCATGAGCATCAGCCTGTATTCTGAAGGCGCCGTCGCCGAGGTGACCGGCTCCCGGCATTTCGTGGCCGTGGACGGCAGGCGCATCCTTGTGGATTGCGGCGCCTTCCAGGGACGACGCAAGGAAACCGACGCCAAAAACCGCGCGCCGGTCCGGGATCCGGAGTCATTGGAAACGGTGGTGCTTACCCACGCGCACTACGATCACTGCGGTCTGCTCCCCCTGCTCGTGAAAAGGGGATTTTCCGGCGACATCATCGCCACTCCCGCCACGAGGGATCTTGCCCAGTTGGTCATGGCGGATTCGGCGCGCATCCAGGCCCGTGACGCGGATTACCTTGCCAGGCAGGCCGCCCGGCGCGGCGAGCGGTTCGATTGGGTGCCGCTGTACGACGAAGGGGACGTGACCCGCGCGGTCGGCCATTTTGTCACGCTGGGTTACGGGCGAAAACGCCGGATCGCGGAAGCGGCGGAAATCGAATTTCTGGATGCAGGCCATATCCTCGGTTCGGCCCTGGTGCGGATGACGGTGACCGCCCGCGACGGTGCCCGCGCGGTAATCGGCTTTTCGGGCGACCTCGGGCGGAAGGACAAACCCATCATCCGCGATCCGGAACCGCTTGAAGGCCTGGATTACCTGGTGCTCGACTCGACCTATGGAAACCGCCTGCACGAACCCGCCCCGGAAAGCCTTGCCCGCCTGGCGGCGATTGTCCGGGAAACCGCCCTGCGGGGTGGAAAGGTCGTGATACCCGCGTTCGCGGTGGAGAGGACGCAGGAACTCATTTTCCACCTGCACCTCCTGCAGGATCGCGGAGAGATTCCCGACATCCCCGTCTGGGTCGATTCGCCTATGGCGGTCGATGCCACCTCGATATTCAAGGTGCATCCCGAATGCTATGACCGCGAGACATGGGAGCTGTTCGGCAAGCATTCCGGAAATCCCTTCGGTTTCGCGGCCCTGCATTTTTCGCGAACGGTTGAGGATTCCAAGCGGCTCAACGATGCGCCGGGCCCCATGATCATCATCTCCGCCGACGGAATGTGCGAAGCCGGCCGGATACAGCACCACCTTATCCACACGATCGGCGACGGGCGCAACACGATACTGATCGTGGGGTACATGGCCGAGGGTACGCTGGGCAGGCGCATCCGCGACGGCGCCGCAAACGTGCGCATCCACGGCGATTTCTACCCGGTGCGCGCGCGTGTCGAGGAACTCGCCGCGTTTTCCGCGCACGCCGACTGGGCGGAAACCGTCGAATGGCTGCGAGGCAGCGATATTTCCCGCATACGGAGGATTTTCCTGGTGCACGGGGAACCCGAAGCGCTCGAAGGGATGCGCGGCCACCTGCGCGATTCAGGCGCGCGCGAGGTGACGATCGTCGAACGCGGCGCGATATACGATCTGGCATGGGAGCGGTCGTGAAAGGCGAGGCGTATCTCGGAATCGATATCGGCGGCCTCTCGCTGAAGGGCATCAGGCTCGAAGGCGACGGGCGGATTTCGCTCAGGCGTTCGGTTCCCACGCCTGCGGCAGGCGGGGCCGGCGCGGTGCTCGCGGCGCTGGGCGACCTCGTGGCCGGGTTGATGGAACCTGGGCCCGTGGCCGCGATCGGGGCAGGCACCCCCGGAGGCGTCGGGCAGGACGGCAGGATCTCGGGCGATGCGGCGAACATCCCCGGCTGGATAGGCACCGACCTGCGCGCCGCGCTCGCGGGTTTCGCCCGCGCGGACATTCCAATCGAGATCAGGAACGACGGCAATCTCGCCGCCTACGCCGAATGGGCGATCCGGGGCGCCGCTTCGGAATGCCTTCTGTTCATCGGCATGGGTACGGGCATAGGCGGCGGATTCGTGGAGCGGGGCAGCATTTTGTCGGGGCGGGACGACATGGCCGTGGAAATCGGGCATGTCGTCGTGTTTCCCGATGGCAGGCCCTGCGCCTGCGGCGTGCGCGGCTGCGGAGAGGCGTATGCCTCGGGGCCGTCGATCGCACGGATCGCCTCGGAACGCGCGATGGAGGGTCGATTCGACGATTCGGCGCTCGCGCGGAACATCCGGTCGGGCATCGCCATCGAAGCCAAGCATGTCTACGAAGCCTTCGCGTCGGGCGATTCGCTGGCCTTGGCCGTGGACGGCATGGTCATAGAAACTCTGGCGCGCCTGTGCGCGACGGGCATCGCGTTGTTCGCCCCCGACTGCGTCGTGCTCGGCGGCGGTGTCATGCGCGGGGCGGCCCATCTGCCCGCGGAAGTGGCGCGGCGCACCAGAGGTCTGGTGTACGAAAGCGCCTATCGCGGTACGCGATTCGAGGCGGCCGCGTGCGGACACGAGGCGGGCCTGGTGGGCGCCGCCCTGTTCGGCGCGCGCGGCCGGATCGGCGGCGAAGCCTTGTTCAGGCTGGCCGGACGGGCGTTTTCAGTCTGACGCGGCGCTGTCGATCTTGGCCACGCGCTCCGCGTGCCGGCCGCCCTCGAACCGTTCGCCGAGAAATGCGGCCAGAATCCGCTCCGGCGGCAGCGCGTACTCGACACGGCCTCCCATGGCCACGAAATTGGCGTTGTTGTGCGCGCGCGCCATGCGCGCGGTGAATTCGTCGTGCACGAGGGCGCAACGGATTCCCTTATGCCGGTTCGCCGCGATGGAAATGCCGATTCCGGTGCCGCAGAGCAGGATGCCCAGGTCCGAGCCTCCTTTGCGGAATTCGGCGACGGCAAGCGCGGCCATGTCGGGATAGTCCACGCGGTCCTCGGAGTCGATGCCGAGGTTCCGAACCTCGTGGCCGGCTCCTTCGAGCCATTCCTTCAGCCTGAATTTCAGCGCCACCGCCCCGTGGTCGTTCGCGATCAGTATTTTCATGGTCTTGGATACTACCCGATCGGCGCGGATTTATGAAGAACCTCCTGGAACCGCGCGGAACATTGAATCGGAAAGCCCTCCCACGCGCTCTATATGGTGGGAGGGATGATCGGATGCATCATCATCGTATGGCTCGACATGCGTCGGATTCAGCCGCCGCGTTTTTCCGTGCCAGGGCCGTGGCATTGGCCGCGTCGCTGGTCGCGGGCGGCATGATTTCCTGCGGAGCGCCCGTGGCGGGCGTCACTCCGTTCGGCGGTGATTTGAGGCCACCGGGCATTGTCGATGCGGGGCCCAGCGCTCCCACTGAATTCACGCTGCTTTTCGACGAAGACATCCTGCCCGTGGGAGGCAGCTATCTCGTCGAGCCGGGCGGCCTGACCGCGGATGCCGTGGAATCCGGATCGGCCCTGAGGATCAATCTGCCCATCGAACAGGAACCGGGAATGCCGTACCGGATCGCCGGCGAGGCGAAAGATCGCGCGGGCAACGTCACCAGGTTCCTTTTCTCGTTCACGGGATGGAACGGACGCCCGCCCGAACTCCGCATCAACGAGGTTCAGACGGGCAAAAACAGCTCGACGACCAGCCCTCACAGGGATTACATCGAGCTTGAGGTGATATCGGGCGGAAATATCGGCGGTGTCCTCGTGGAATACGCAAGCACCGTGAAAGATGTCGTCTACGCCTTTCCCCCGGCCGAAGTGCGCTCTGGCGATCTGGTCGTCCTGCACTGCGCGCCCGAGGGAATTCCCGCGGAAAAAAACGAAACGGAGATGGACACCGCGCTCTCGGGAGGGGTGGACGCCCATCCCTCCGGCAGGGATTTCTGGTGCCCCGGGGGCGGACTGCCCGATGCTTCCGGATTGCTGCTCCTGCGCGCCGCCGCAGGAGCGGTAGCGATGGACGGCATGTTTTACGCGGAAGCCGGAAAGGGCGGCACGGTCGATGCGGACAGGATCACGCTCAGGCTTGCCGCGATGGCGGAGCGTTCGTTGTGGCGGATTTCTGCCAATCCCGTGTGGGAAGACGCGTTCCAGTGGAAACCGTCGAGTTCGAGGCCACTGCACAGGAAAAGGACCGCTGGAATAACCGGAGCCGAGGCATGGGTGACGGGGGAATCCGGTACGCAGAGCCCCGGCCGGGCGGCCCCGGCCGATCCGCCAACACGGAGCGGCAAACGATCCCGATCGGCCGGCGGCCTCGATGCTAGGCCAAATCCTTGAACATGGCCTCTATTTCATGTTTCGGAAGGGCGCCCACCTTCTGGCGGACCGGCTGGCCATCCTTGAACACGATAAGGCTGGGAATGGAGATGATTCCGTAGTTGGACGCGAGCTGGCCTTCGTCATCGACGTTGACCTTGCCCACTTTTACCTTGCCCTTCCAGGTTTCCGCCAGCTGGGCGACGGAAGGGCCGATCATCTTGCAGGGCATGCACCACTCGGCCCAGAAATCTATGAGCACCGGGATGGATGAATCCAGCACTTCGGACTGGAAGTTCTGCGATGTGACGGTGATCTCGGCGCTCATGGTCTCTCCTCAGGCGGCGTGGGGCTGGTGAACGCACGGATGAAACAGATGCGCTCCCGTATGCATACTATACCGATCCGTCGGTCGAAGGGTCAAATGCCGGCCGTGACCTCAACCCCCGATGATCGTGGAGTACCGGGCCGCCGCGGGCAAGAGTCCGTCCAGGGCGCCGAATACCCACAGGAGCAGCAAGGCCACGATCGCCGCGACGGTGATGTACAGCTTCCATGGACGCTTCTTTTCTCCGAACGGATCCTTGAGGGTTCGTTCCGTGCCTGCGGGCAAGACGGCGAGATGGGTAAGCGTACCTCCGAACGGCACGTTGATCTTGAGCCGCCCGTTGATCGCCCATCCTTGCGCGTCCAGGAGCGGACCAAGGTTCCTGCGGCGCAATTTCATGTAGGCGAGGATCATGGAAGGCCCGGAAATCAGAAGAACCACGGAAACCAGCCCAATGGGCATCCAGATGCCCATTCCCATGAAGGTGCCTAGGATGCCGGTGACCATGGCGCCGATACTGCCAAGGGCCACGCCGATCGCTGCGACCGTGCCCACATCCATCTTTTTCGGACCCTCGGATTTTTTCGACGCCTCGCGGTCGCCCGCCGCCGCGGAAACCGCGGTCTCCGAGCTCGACTTGATCATGCCCTTCGCGCTGGAATCCGCCGCGGCAGCGCGTTTCTGCACCGCGTCTTCGATCGACTTCACCAGCCATTTGTACGGACTGAAAAAGGCTTCCCTGATGCTGATGGGCTGCACGGCGATCCGCACGATACGCGCATCCCAGTCGATGCCGTCGCGGTCGTAGAAGATCCCGTTGCGCCCCACGAAAAGCTGGTCGGCATCGCCCGCGGTGAATGCCGCCACGATGGTGCGCGAAGCGCCATCCTTGCGTGAACAGGCGCAGTAGGCGAGGTATATCCCCGACATGGACGCGAGCGCCGCATGCGAAGCCACATCGGCCACGTCGAGGCAGAGTTCGCATTCCCTGCCATCCATGAAGAGCCTGCCCGACTGGAAAATGCCGTCACGCCGGTCGTAGAAATCGGTAAAATTCACGAAATTCCTGAGGATCCGCACCAGGTCGCGCCTGAGATTCACCAGGGTACGCAAATCCATGGTCGTATTCCTGAGCGCGGCCGCTTCCTCGTCCTGGCGGATCAATGCTGCCAGCGCCTCGCCGCCGGCAATTTCACGCAACTGCGCCAACCGCTCCGCGCCGATCTTCGCGGCCGGATTCGACGGGCGAGCGCCCACCCAGGCGCCGTAGCGGTCCATGGCGTCGCGCATGCTCCGCCACGTGGCGGCATCCAGGGTGAATCCGGCGGCATCCGGATCGGCACCGACCAGCGGCGCGCACTGCCTGAGCATCTCCCGGTATGCGGCTTCCCAGGCGGGGTTGATGATTCCGTCGGGTGCGAGCACGCAGGCAGGATCCGGATCGGCGAGCGGCAAGCCCACCAGGATCGCGGAGCCGATGGAAAGCAGCGGATCGGAAAGCGCCGAAACCAGGCGCGGACCGGCCTCGGATTCGCTTCCGGAAATCCGGGCATGCGCCGGATTGGCCAGCAACCGCGATCTGAGGAACCAGTCCTCGACCTTGTCGCGCACCGGGGTGTATGCCGCCCAGGCTGCTTCGGCATCGAAGGGCCCGGGGGTCGCGGGCTTGGCCGACTGCGCCTGATCATGCCAGGCAAGGACTGCCGCCGAATCCGCCATGAAGGTTTCCAGGCTTTTGGATCCGATCCCGGGGGCTCCGTTCAGGTCCGGCACCGCATACCCTGCGGCTGCGAGGTCGGTGATGGCCGAGGCGATTTCCGGGTCCTGGACTGCTTCCGCGGGTACGATGCCATCGCCATTGGCGGGGCTGGCGTTCAGACGCTCCAGCGCGGTGACGATATCGGTGAGGGAAATTTCCTGCGCCTTTTTATTGCCTGCCAGTTCGAGGGTTTGTTCGGCGGCGTCCTTCATCGGACCCTGGCGGATATCGGCAATCCTTACCGCCTGACCGGCGAACAGGAATTCATCCAATGAAGACAGGTGCTTCGCGGCGAAGCCGATCGCATCGACCACATCGCGGTCGCGGATACGGCCGTCCCGGTCGGCGTCGAGCAAGTCAAGAGTTTCCCTGATCGCGCCGGAATTGGCGACGGGCATGGATAGCGCCGCCCACAGTTTCCTGTCCAGCGAAGGTATGTTGACGATATCGTCGCCATGCCGCAGAACGACCTGGTCCACACCGCCTATGCGCGCGAAAGACCAGCGATAACCCGCCGCAGCCACCGTACCGCCCATGTGCGTCTCCTGGGATTCATGATGATGCAATATTCAGTGTACCCCCGGTTCTCGAAAAAAACCATTATGTCCAGAAACCTGATTCGGGGCACGCTGCGAATGACCGGAAATTTCTCGGGATCAAGGCACGCACACGGTTGTGGACAGGGCGCGGTGAACCTATACTCCAGATACGGTAAGGAGGCGGACTATGGAAACTGTAAAAGATATCCTCGCGTCCAAGGGCGCCGTCGTGTACAGCGTCAATCCCGATGCGACCCTCTACGAGGCGCTCGAGATCATGGCCGACCGCAATATCGGCGCCATCCTCGTGTCGGACGGAAAGGGCGGGATCCTGGGCATATTCTCGGAACGTGATTTTGTCCGCAAGATCATCATCAAAGGGCGTTCGGGCGAAGCCACCAAGGTGAAGGAGATAATGACCACCAACGTCCTGTACGTCGAGCCTGCCACCACGATCGCCGATTGCATGAACCTGATGACCGAAAAACGCGTACGCCACCTGCCAGTCATGGAAAACGGCAAGGCGGTGGGCATCGTGTCCATCGGCGATGTCGTAAAGGCCATCCTGAAAACCCAGGAAACAGTGATCAGCCAGCAGGCTTTCCAGATCGGCCAACTTGAACGCTATATCCAGGGCGGACCCTGAACTGAACCTGACCTGACCATCCACCGGTCGGCGCGTCGCGACAGGCGCGACCGACCGGCTGCCCCGCGCCCCGTTTCCGGCCTGACGCATCCAGGTCGGGAAGCGGGGCGCGCGGGGCGAACGAGCCTTCTCCGCGATCTTGCCGTCAGTCTTCCGTGGGCTCTAGGCCCACGCGCGAGAATTCCCAGTGTTCGGGCGAGCGCCAGAGACCTGAAACCGTAAGTTCCTTTATGAAGATCAATTCCTTTGGCAATCGCTCGTAGAGCTTCATGAAGAGCTCCTCGTGCGAGAGGATCTCCGCCATCCACTGCGTCCGGTCAACCGCCATCAATTCATTGAACCGCTCTTCGCCGAAATCCTCCAGGCCCTTCCAGCAGATGTCGGTGTAACTGGGCATCCATCCGATGGGGCTTTCTATGGCCTTGCCGTGGTTGTTCGCGCGTTCCACGATCCACTTCAGCACGCGGATGTTTTCGCCAAAACCCGGCCAGATGAAATTGCCGTCCTTGTCCTTGCGGAACCAGTTCACGCAGAAAATGCGCGGCGGGCTGTAGATGTTGCGCCCGAACTGGAACCAGTGGTTGAAGTACGCGGCCATGTTGTAGCCGCAGAACGGCAGCATCGCGAAAGGGTCGCGCCTGATCTGGCCCACGTTGGAGGTCGAGGCGGCGGTCGTTTCCGATCCGAGCGTCGACGCCAGGTAGACGCCGTAGTTCCAGTTGAAGGACTGATAGACCAATGGCAACAGGTTGGACCGCCTGCCGCCGAACACGAATGCCTTTATCGGCACCCCCTGCGGGGATTCCCATTCGGGATCTATGCTGGGGCACTGGCTGGCCGGCGCGGTGAAACGAGCGTTCGGATGGGCGGCCGGCTTGCCGGAAGTAGGATCCCAGGGCCTGCCCTGCCAGTCGATGAGGCCCGCGGGCGGCACTTTGGTCATGCCCTCCCACCAGACATCGCCGTCCGGGGTGAGCGCCACGTTGGTGAAGATGGTGTTGGCCCGGATGGTGGCCATGGCGTTGGGATTGGACTTTTCGGAAGTGCCGGGCGCGACGCCGAAATACCCCGCCTCGGGGTTGATGGCGTACAGCCGCCGGTCCGGACCCGGTTTGATCCAGGCGATGTCATCGCCCACGGTGGTTACTTTCCACCCGTCGAAGGCCTTGGGCGGAATGAGCATGGCGAAATTGGTCTTGCCGCAGGCCGAGGGGAAGGCGGCGGCCACGTAGGTTTTTTCCTTTTCCGGCGATTCGACGCCGAGGATCAGCATGTGCTCGGCCAGCCAGCCCTGGTCGCGCGCAATGACCGACGCGATCCGGAGCGCGAAGCACTTTTTGCCCAGCAGGGCGTTGCCGCCGTAGCCGGAGCCATAGGACCAGATGGCGCGCTCTTCCGGGAAATGCACGATGTACTTGCGCTCGCGGTCGCAGGGCCAGGGCAGGTCGGCCTGTCCGGGCTCCAGCGGAGCGCCGACCGAGTGCATGCAGGGCACGAATTCTCCGTCGTCACCCAGCGCGTCGAGGACGGCCCGGCCCATGCGCGTCATGATGCGCATGTTCGCGACCACGTAGCCCGAATCCGTGATCTCGATGCCGATGTGCGAAAGCGGTGATCCGATCGGCCCCATGCTGAAGGGAATCACGTACATGGTGCGCCCGCGCATGCATCCGCGGAACAAATCCGTCAGGACTCCCTTCATCTCCTTGGGATCCATCCAGTTGTTGGTGGGGCCCGCGTCGGATTTTCGGCGCGAGCAGATGAAGGTCCGGTCTTCGACCCGCGCCACGTCTCCCGGATCGGATCGGGACAGGTAGCAGCCGGGGCGTTTTTCCGGATCGAGGGGGATGAAGGTGCCCGACGCGACCAGCAAGTCCTTGACCGCGCGGTCCTCGCGTTCCGAACCGTCGCACCAGTGGATGCGGTCGGGGCTGCAGAGTTCCGCCATCGAGGCTACCCATTCCTTCAGGTGGGAATGGTGTACGTACGCGGGCGCTTTCATGATTGCTCCTTGAGGAATTGTTCGGGCGATGCCGTGTTTCAACCATCATAGTCCGTATTTCAGGATTTGTGGATAAAAAAAGCACCGTCCCGCGCGCGGCGGAACGGTGCCGTATGGATCGGCGGAAGCAGGTCCCGGCCGTGTCGCGTTACTTCGCGAAGCGTTCCTTCAGGGCCGGCATGGTATAGCCGTACAGGTCTTTCATGTCGCGAAGGGGCTTGTCCTGCGGCAGGTCGGCGGGAAGGCCCAGTTTTTCGATCACGGCCGCGGGGCTGGCCTTCAGCGCGGCGGCGACGTCGGCGACGGTCATGGTGCCCTCCAGGGCGAAGCCTTCGGGTACCTTCAGGGCGGCGACCGCGGTGGCTACCTTGGCCGTTGCGGGAACCGCTGCGGGTGCCGCAGCCGGTAGCGTGACAGGCGCAGTCGCCGGTACCGACGACGCGGCGGGCGCGGGCCCGGCGGACATCACCGGCGCTGAAGCGGTTTCGGCGGGCTTCGCCTCGCCGTCTTCGCCGGAATACGGGATTCCGAGAATTTTCGCCACCGCGACACGCGCTTCATCGGCCTCGAAATCCTTGCCGATCAGGGCTCCGGTATCCTTGAGTTTCGTCTCGGGCGGCACCTTGGACGCGTCGACGCCGGCCTCCTTGTAGAGCAGGGCGAGCTCCACGCCGAAGGATTCGGCCACCTGGCCCCAGGTGCTCGAACCCTTGATATCCTCGACCTTGAGCTTTCCGTGCTCGGCCAGCTGCGAGAGGGTGGGGGCGGAAAATTCAGCGTAGCCGGTCAGGCGGCCGATGCCCAGCGCGCCGAAGTAGATCGCGAAGCCGATGGCGACGATGATGCCGATCTTCACCGGCTTTCCGGCGAGGGTGGTCTCAAGACTCTTTACCTTGGTGGGGCAGACCGTGACGCATTCCAGGCAGCCGATGCACTCCATCGATTTCACCTCGCCGGGATGCGAGACGTCGATGTTCATCGGGCAGACCCTGTCGCACTTGGAGCAGGAAATGCAGGTGGCGGTCTTGCGCTTGATGCGGAAAAGGGGGATGCGGCCGAGAATGGCGTTGAACGCGCCGAGCGGGCAGAGGTACTTGCAGAAAGCCCGCTCGTACAGCATCGACAGCAGCATCGAGGCGACGAGGATCACCAATCCGACGGCGAATTCGCCCCAGACTTCGCCCAGGCCCGCGGAGAGGTGCCCGTATGCGGCGAAGGGATCGTAGGGGCGGATGACCAGGGTGCCCATGCGCCAGGTGAAATACAGGATGGCGGCCAGGAGGGGATACTTGATCATGCGCAGGTAGCGGTCGAGCTTTTCGGGGACGGTGAAGCTGCGCTTGAAGATTTTCTTGCCCATCCAGCCGAATGCGCCCTGAAGGGCGCCGAAGGCGCAGAGCCAGCCGCAGAAGAAGCGCGAAAGCACCACGGCGAGCGCCACGGTGGCGACGAGCAGGACGATGTTGGACGGCGTGAGCTTTTTCAGGAGTTCGCCGCCGGCGATGAACTTGTACGCGGCTTCGATACCTCCGAAGGGGCAGAGCGCGTCGATGGATGGCATGGAAGCGATTTTCTGGTGGGCGATGGTGAGCCCCGTGATCACCGCGAGCATGGCGCCCAGCACGATCCTGCGCAGCAATTGTATCCTGTTCAGTTTCCTCGTCATGGAATCCTCCTGGTAGGATTAAAGCAAGAACCGTGCCAATTGTTAAATCGAGAAATCATACCATAAAATCGCGTGAACCGGAAGCAAATCACGATAGGGCGTGTACATTTCAGCGCACTCCCGCCTCCGGAGCATCATCGCGCATCGTCGAGGACGGGAAAAAAGAGCCCTGCCGGCGCAGGTATTGCCCCTCGCAAAATGCGCCGGAATGTGTATGATGCGCCGATGGAACGATCGGGAATCCTGCAGGTAGCCTATGGAAACGATATCCGCGCCATGGTGCGAGATGTCTGCGAAGCGTCGGGCCTGGAACGGCTGATACCCCGGGGAGCCCTGGTGGCCCTGAAGCCTAACCTCGTGGTCGCGAAGGACGCGGCATCGGGAGCCACCACGCATCCGGAAATTGCCGAGGCGGTGATCGGATACCTCCGCGATCATGGATTCGAACGTTTTGCAATAATGGAAGGATCCTGGGTGGGCGACGCCACCAGGCGCGCCTTCGTGGCGGCGGGCTATGCCGACCTATCCGCGCGGCTCGGCGTGCCCCTGACCGATCTGCAGTATGACGGGTGGCGGCGCCTGGATGCGGGCGGAGGCTGGCGCATCGCGGTGTGCGAACGCGTGCTCGCCGCGGATTTCATCATCAACCTGCCGGTGATCAAGGGGCATTGTCAGACCCTGGTCACCTGCGCCCTGAAAAATCTGAAAGGTTGCATGCCGGACGACGAAAAGAGCCGCTTCCATTCCGAGGGCCTGCACGAGCCGATAGCGCGCCTGAATACCCTGGTCAGGCCCGGATTCATCATCGCCGACGGCATCTGCGGCGACCTGGATTTCGAGGAAGGCGGCAACCCCGTGCGCATGGACCGCATCGTGGCGGGCACGGATCCGGTGCTGCTGGACAGCTACGTGTGCCGCCTGCTCGGGCACGATCCCGCCGAGGTCCCGTACATCGGGATCGCGGAATCCCTCGGGGTGGGCAGCGGGGATCTCGCACGCGCCGAAATCGTCGAACGCGGCGACGTCAGGGCGGCTCCCGCGATCCCGCCTCGATCCGGAAAAACCGGGAAGCTGGCCGCGATGACGGACGAGCGGTCGGCCTGTTCCGCATGCTACGCGGCCCTGCTGCACGGCCTGGCGCGGCTGGACGAGCGGGGCGGCCTGAAGGCGCTCGGGCGGGCGCTCGCGGTCGCAGGCGCGGACAGGATCGCGATCGGGCGGGATTTCCGTGGCGGCGCGATGCCGGGTCTGGGCTGCGGAGTCTGCACGAAGGGCGCCGCGCGCTGGATTCCCGGATGCCCGCCCGATGCGGCCGCGGTGGTACGGTTCCTGGATGACGTGATTCAGTCGATCCGGTAGGTGACCGAGAGGATCGGTATCGGAATCACGGTGCCGTCCAGCAGTCCTTCCACGATGGCGCGGCCGGCGCGGTTCACGAAGAGCGGCACCACCGCGCCGATATCCCAGGAAAAGCGCTCTCCCGCGATGCGGAACACGGCTGCCGGCATGATCGTGGCCTCGACCCGACCATCGGACCATACCCCGGACGGGAACACCACCCAGTTTTCGGTAACCACCGAACTGGTGGGCGAGACGATGATCTTGCCCGCCAGGGTTGCCGCGATGCCGACCGGCTGGATGGACGCCCCCGACCACCAGGCGAAGGGCACCCCGAGACCGGCGGTGATGTTGCGGTTTTCGTGGCCGAAACTGGCGATGGCGTAGGGCATGACCAGTCCAGCCGGATCGGTCCAGACCAGGCCGGCCAGGGCTCCCGCCGAAACCGCGAAGGGCCCTGCCGCATGGGATGACCAGCGAAGGTTGGCGACCGCGCCCGGGAAGCTGACCGCCGCCCACGCGGATATCCGGTCAGTGATGCCGTAGCTTCCGGTGATCAGGATGATTTCCTGGGCGGCCACGTGGAACTCGCCCGGATCCATCCCGTAGGCGGTGGGCATCAGGATGAGCCGGTTCGAGGCTGAATCCAGGAAGTACTCGGCGCGGTCCTGGTCGGGACGCACCTGCTCCATCGCAATGATGGAGCTGCGCGCGATCGGAGTGATGACGCCTTCGGGGCCGGCCAATTCCACGCGGTCGGGTTGTACCGCAAACAAGGTGCCGCGGAACATGCCGCCGCCGGCGGTGCGCACGGTGACGAGCGAACCGGTCATGGATTCCGGCAACGGTCCGGCGGCGGAGGTCGGCGCCGCGCCGGCCAGGGCTGCGGCGAACGCGAGGCATAGGCAGGCGAACGTCATTGCGCGCATGGTGCCCCCTTAATTCATCCTAATGCTCCGGGCGCGCGCGTTCCAGAAGGAACGCATCGATTGTCCGGTGCACCCGATCCGGCTGCAGTTCGTGCGCAAGGTGTCCCAGGCCGGGCAGGAGCGCCAGTTCGCCGTCAGGCATGACCTCGGCGAGCGCGCGGCCGGTTTTGGGCGGAACTACCGAATCCTTTTCGCCATAGACCAGGAGGGCGGGCATCCGCAGGCGTTCGGGATGCACGGGCGCCTGGCCGCCCGCGCGCGACCAGGCGAACAGCGCTTCTACCCCGCCCGGCATCTGGAATGGCGCGGCGTAACCATCCACCATGTCGTCGGGGATCGATGCGCCCTTGCCCGCGAAGCGGACCAGCATGGCTTTTACGGACGACCAGTCGCGCAGCGAGCTTTCCAGGAATCCGCGGAAAAGGCCGGCGAACCAGGGCGCTCCGGCAGGTGCTTTTCCGTCCGCCGGTACCGCGCCGGCGAGCAGGACCAGCGCGCGCGTACGTTCGGGAAACGCTTCGGCCATCGTGGCTGCATAAAGGCCGCCCATGGAGTGCCCCAGAAGCACGATCGGACCCTCCCAGCCGAGCGCGTCGGGCACCGCCCAGAGCAGGCGTCCGCGGTCCGCCGGCACCGCCAGACGCTGCGCCGATTTGTCCGAGTATCCGAACGGCGGGACATCGACCGCCGCGACCTCCCAGCCCTGTTCCGCGAGATGGGGAGCCATGAACCGGAAGCTGAAGGTCGAGGCGCCGAATCCGTGGATGAGGAGGATGCGGCCGACAGGCCCTGAAACCGGCACGCGGGCCGGCGCGGCATCGTGATTTTCCCGCAGCGCCCAATGCCGGTAATGCAGCGTCAGGCCCTGCGACACCTCGAAGGCGCTTTCGGGAAAGGGGTGCGCGGGATTCACCGCTGCTTGGAGCGCCCGGGTACGTTCAAGATCGGCGGTGGAGGCGCAGCCGGCAAGCAGCAACGCCGCCAGGATGAGCACCGCCGTACACTTCATGCTACCGGACCTGGGCCTCAGAGCCCCTTCATGAAGTGGAAGGTCCGGTCGAAAAGGCCGGGCAGGTTCACCTCGTGCGCGAAGTCCGGGTACACGACCAGGTCCTTGGGGGAGCTGATCTTGTTGTAGGCCGCGAACTGGCTGGATGGCGGGCACACGGTATCCATCAGGCAGACCGTCCAGAGCACGGTGGCCCTTATGCGCGGCGCCAGGTGCTGGATGTCGATGTAGCCGAGCTGTTCGAACACGCGGTCTTCGGTTTCGTGCGTGGGGTCGAAGCGGCGGAAATAATCCTTCAGTTCCACATAGGCGTCCTTGGCCTGGTCCATCTCCCATACCCTCCGGTAGTCCGAGAGGAAGGGGAATACCGGGGCGGCCAGCCTGATCCGCGGCTCCAGCGCGGCGCAGGCGACGGTCAGCGCGCCTCCCTGGCTGGGGCCCGTGGCGCCCACCCGGCCGGGATCGACGTCCGGCATGGCCATGACAATGCGCGCCAGTTGCGCCGTATCCAGGAATATCTGGCGGTAGAGCAGCTTGTCGGGGTTTCCGCGCAGCGCGTCGCCGAGGCCGCGGATGATGTGGCCGTTCAGGGTGTTGCCGCCGGTGCCGCCGGAGTCCTCGGAGAGGCCGCCCTGGCCCCTGCAGTCGAGGGCGGCGACCGTATAGCCGGCCGCGGCGTAGGGCAGCTTGTCGAAGAAGTCGCCCGAGTTGCCCGAATAGCCGTGGAACATCAGCAGGGCGGGATGCGGGCCGGACGAAGCCTTCGGCCGCAGGAACTTGGCGTGCACGCGCGCGCCTCCCACCCCGGTGAACCAGAGGTGGAAGCACTCGGCGAATGGTGTTTCGATCTCCGCGGGCTGGAGTTCGACCCGGGGATCCACGTCGCGCATTTCGGCCAGGGCGCGGTCCCAGTAGGCGTCGAAATCGGCGGGGCGGGGATTCACGCCCTGATAGCGCTGCAGTGTTTCGAACGGAAAATCGAAGGTTAGCGGCATGGTTGTGTTACTCCTTGAAAGACAGGGGAATACCTTAGTTGCTCCCGAGGCGAACAATCCCGCAGGTATGTAGAATCCATCCATTGCGGTATAGCTATTGGCTGTAACTGATAAATATAGCCGCTTGCAGGATTTCCCGCCATACGTTGCCATGGAAAAAACCGTGGTGAGGCTCGGGAAACAGTGATGATTACGGTGTTTCCCATCTCCACCAATTCCAGCTTCGCCGCTCCCTGCTTCCGTCGCCCCCTCAGACCGCTTCTCGGTATAGAAAGAAATCGATGACCGTATACGCCATGAAGTCGAAGATACCGCCCGCCCCTATGTACTTCGGGTCAACGAGTTCCAGGAGCCTGCCGCGCTCCGTGTAGGCGAGCTGAATGTCACTGTTGAGGTTACTTTTGTAACGGGTATCCAAGAAGTCTCTGTTGTCGCGGTTCGCCTTGACTTCGGAGGCGATTACTTCGTCGGCCAGCTTTTCCTCGGTTACTTCGCGGATGCAGAGCGCTTCCTCTTCGCTGATCGGGAAACGAGTGCGCAACTCATTGATGAGTTCGGCAATCGTCACGCGGGGTGGAGGAGAGCCGTGGCCGCCGCCGCGACGAGGTCCCTGCCGTCCCTTTCCGTCCGGCATGTCGATGTTGCCGTGGTCATGCACCGTAGCGCGGTCGCCCCGGATACCCGAGATTTGGGATGCGAATTCGGTTGCGGTTGAAACGCGAAGGAGCTGTGGGCCGAGTTGCTCGGCGAAACGGGCCGCAGCGACGATTTTGGGAGAAAAATCGAAAAAACATGAAAGAAAACCGAAGCGCTCGACAAAAGTGGCCATGAGGGTGACAAGATCCCTGCGCTCCCGGAGTGCGGGAAAGCGTTTCTCGAAGCGAAAGCGGAAATCCTGGATGTAGCTCTGACTCCTTGGATTCCCTCGTGGCGATCGCAGCGCTTCGAATGTGATGACGTCGGCAGGCGCAAACGCCGCACGGGCGATGAGTTCCCTGTAGAGATCGACGCAATCGGAGGCTTCCGGTTCGCGGGGCTCTGCAGCACCGCCGCTCCGATAGCTTCTGAACGCCTTGAGAATGTCGAGGGCGTTATTCGTGAAGTCGACGACAAGGACCGTATCCTTCCCCGGAGCCGCGCGGTTCAGTCGCGAGACTGTCTGGATCGCGTTGCGGCCCGAAACCGTCTTGTCGAGGAACATCGCCGCAAGTAGGGGTTGGCTGTAACCCGTCTGGAATTTGTTCGCCACCACCATGATCCGGTATTCGTCCGATTCAAAGCGATCCTCGATGGCTTCACCGTCTTTGAGCCTGTTGAGGTCGTGTTCGGTAATCGATATGGCTTGGGATTCCGGCGTTTCGCGGTATTCGAAGTCGGAAAAGGCGTAGAGCGTCTTGTATGGGGCTCCGCGCTCACGGAGCTTTTCGGCGAGGATGCGATGGTAACGGAGGCCGGCCACCCGGGAGCTCGCGACGATCATGGCCTTCGCCCGGCCGCCGATCAGATGCCGCACGCTTTCCTCATAGTGGCGAAGCATGACCTCCGCCTTGTACTGGATCAGCTCATCGTCCTCATAGGCGACCCTCTGGAGGGCGCGGGCGATGAGCCCTTTGGGATAGAGGGTGTCGTCGCGGAGCGCGGCCGTGGAGCGGAGGTTGTAGAGTGTCGAGTAGGAAATGATGCTTTTCGCAACATCCACGACATACCCTTCGGCGATGGCTTGGTCTTCGCTGTAGCGGTCGAAAGGCGCCCCGAAGAGCTGAATCGTGGCGGGCGAGGGCGTCGCCGTGAAGGCGACGAAAAGCTGGTTGCGGTCGAAGCGGCGAATAGCCGCGGCGATAGCTTCCTCGTCGACTCCCTCATCCTCATCCACCACCTCATCTTCAGCGTAGGCATCCGTGGAGTTACGGAAGGGCTTCCTGATGGCGAGTCCCAGCTTTCCCTCCTGGGACCGATGCGCCTCGTCGATGAGGAATGCTACCCGGAGTTCGCGCAGGCTTGAGTCGCGCTCAATCGTCTCGAGAATCCAGGCGAATTTCTGCTGGGTTGTGACGATGATCGGGCGGCGCTTCCCGAGAAAATCCACGAGCTCGCGCGAGCGGCGGGCGATGCCGGCCACATCCTTGAGGTGGATGAAATTTTCGATTTCGTCTCGGATGTTCTTGTCGAGGGAACGGCGGTCGGTGAGGACAAATACCAGATCGGTGAGCTTCTTTCCGATCGCCGTGTCATAAAGGCCGTGGATGCGATCGGCCAGCCAGCATATGGAAAGCGTCTTGCCGCTTCCCGCCGAATGGTCGATCAGATATTTCCCGCCGATAGTGCCTGTCGTTGTGAATTGAGCGCGGGCTTTCTCGGCGACCTTCCGCACCATGCGGCTCTGGTGGTATCGGGGGAAGATGGAATAGGCGGGGCGGGAGGATATGCCGGGCGACGCTTCGCGCGCAGGCACGTGGATGAGAAAGAAGGAAAGATCCTCGGTGAGTTCGCGGGGCGAGAGCACGTCGCGGTAGAGGTGTTCCACGGGGTACTCGCCATCTGTTTCGGCGCGGTTCTCCATCTCCGCGTTGAGCCAGCGGAAATTCGCTTCAGCCCGCGGATCGGTAGCCATCTTGACCTGGGTCGTGTCGGCGGCGATATGCAGGAAGGGCAGGCGGAAGATCGGCTCGCCGTGATCGCGCCCGATATACTGGGCAACCGCGTTCGCCCAGGTCTGCCCCGCGGCTTCGTGCTTCAGCTCCACGGTGACGATGGGCAGACCGTTCAGATAGATGACGAGATCGATCTCCCGGTAGGTGGCGCCGAAACGAAAGTGGGGCAGGACAGCCCAGCGATTCAGCCCCCATGTGGAAGTTCCAAGCGCTTCCCTGGACCGCGCCAGGGGCGAAAAGAGCTTGAGCTCGTTCCCGCGCACTTCCAGCCCGTGGCGAAGGATCATCCAGAGCGGGCGCTTGGTAAGGGCTTCGCGGAGCGCCTTCACTA
>CAYRXK010000033.1:18443-27667 GCA_964428265.1 uncultured Treponemataceae bacterium | reverse complement strand
CGCTTTCTTGCGCGCCAGGGCGGCCAGGAGCCCTCCCTCGCGGGTCGGTTCATCGATTTTTGCCGGTGCCTTCGAGGTCGAGGGTGCCTCGGGCGCCTTCACCTTCGCCGGCGCTTTCGACTTCGGTTTCGCCGGTGCCTTCACCGATTCCTTGACGGGTGCCGTTGCTTTCGCGGTTGGCTTTGCTTTTGCGGACGCCTTCGCCCTGGTCGAGGGTGTCGCGGTACTCCTCGCCTTGGCGGCTGCATCGGACGCGGCGCCGGGCGAAGCAGCCGGCGCACTACCGTTCGCGCCCGCAGACCCGATGTCCTGACTCAGTTCGGGCGCGTCCGGCCCGGTCGGAGCGTGCCGGGCAGCCGGCGACTCGGCGCTCAGCGCGTCGCGGGTGGCCAGACGCACGCCCGCGGCCTTGATGCCCTTGGGCGGGTAGTTTTTCGTGCGGAACCTCGCCTCGTGGATGCGGGTTCGCGGCGCCGGCGCGTAGCGCAGCAGGAACTCGAAATCCTCCTCCACCGAAAAAAGGAGGATGCGCGCCCCGTCGGGCACCAGCGGATAGTCCTTGCCCATGATCCACGAGGGGATCGAGGTTCGCTTGATGTAGGGGTGCCCGCCCTCCGGCGAACGGTAGACGATCGTCAGGACAGTGGACGACACCTCGTCCTTTTCGGCGATCGCGCACCACAGGAGCCCCTGGTCCACGTACATTTTTTCAGGTACGGGCACGACCGTGTAGATGCCCGTGCGGCGCACCACCAGGATCTTGTCGAAGGCCGACACGTCGAGGATGCGGTCGCCTGATGACACGGCGGTGCCGATGTACCCGGTCTGCGCGTCGTAGCGCAGGCCCAGGTCCCGGCGCGCCGCTTCGCGGGCGTCCACCTTGCCGAACCCGCGGATTTCGGTGCGGCGCTTCCAGTCGCCCTCTAGGCGCCTGGCCAGATCCTTCAGGAAGCCGATCGCGTACTCGACCAGCGCGGCCAGGTGCGCCTCGACCTCGGCCAGTCGCGCGCGTATGCGGTCCATCTCGTCGCGCGCCTTGTTGATGTCGTACAGCGAGATGCGGCGGATCGGGATTTTCAGGAGTCGTTCGATGTCTTCCGGCGTGACGGGCCGGCCGATTTCCGCGGCGTAGGGCGCAAGTCCCGTGCGCACGGCGCCCGCCACCGATTCCTGGGTCTTCTTGTCCTCGATTTTCTTGTAGACGCGCTCTTCTATGAAAATGCGCTCCAGCGTGCGGGCGTGCAGATCGTCCAGGAGTTCCGAGCGTTCCAGTTCGAGTTCGCGGCGCAGGATCGAAAGCAGGCTGCCTGAGTGCGCGCGCACGATGTCGGACACCGTGGTCACCAGGGGCTTGCCGTCCTTGATCACCAGGCAATTGCAGGAAATCGACTGCTCGCACTCCGTGAACGCGTACAACGCGTCGATCACCTCGTCGGTGTACACGCCGCGCTGCAGCTTTATTTCTATTTCCACCTTTTCCGTGGTGAAATCCGATATCGAGGCGATTTTGATGGAGCCTGCGCGCGAAGCGGCCTCGACGCTGGCGATGAGGCTTTCGGTGGTGCTGCCGAAGGGCACTTCGCGTATGACGATGCGCTTGGGATCCGAGGTGTCCAGTTTCGCGCGCACGCGCACCTTGCCCGCTCCGTCGCGGTAATCGGAGAGGTCCGCGATGCCGCCGGTGGGAAAATCGGGCGCGAGCGCGAAGGGCTTTCCCTGCAGGAAGGCGATTTCCGCTTTTATCACCTCGACCGGATTGTGCGGCAGAATTTTCGTGCTCATGCCGACCGCGATGCCCTCGGCGCCCATCAGGAGCACCACGGGCAATTTCGCGGGAAACGCCACCGGTTCGCGGTTGCGCCCGTCGTACGAATCGATGAATTCCGTGATCTTCGGGTTGTGGAATATTTCCTTGGCGAGCGGCGAGGCCTTGCACTCGATGTAGCGCGCGGCCGACGCCTCGTCTCCGGTATAGATATTGCCGTAATTGCCCTGCTTGTCTATGAACAGGTCCTTGTTGGCCAGCACCACCAGGGCCGATCCGATGCTCGCGTCGCCGTGCGGATGGTACTTCATGCAGTGGCCCACCACGTTGGCCACCTTGTGGAACTTTCCGTCGTCCATCTCGAACAGCGAATGCAGGATGCGGCGCTGCACGGGCTTCAGGCCGTCGGCCATGTCGGGTATCGCGCGGTCCTTTATCACGTAGGACGCGTAGTGGATGAAATTGTCCTCGAATATCTTGCGTACGTATGCCATGTCAGAGCTCGTTCACGAGGTTTTGCATGATGTAGTCCCGGCGCTCGGGCGTGTTCTTGCCCATGTAGAATTCGAGGAGTTCGGGCACCTTGCCGATGGCCTGCACGTCCACGCGCACCAGGCGCATGTCCTCGCCGATGAACTGGCCGAACTCGTTCGGGCTTATTTCGCCCAGGCCCTTGAACCGCGTGACCTCCGCGCCTCGCCCCAGGGCGGCGAGCGCCTCGTCGCGCTCGCGCGCGGAATAGCAGTACTTCGTGGCGGACTTGGTGCGCACGCGGAACAGCGGCGTCTCCAGGATATAGATGCGCCCCTGCGTGACCAGTTCCTCGAAATAGGTCAGGAAAAAGGTCAGCAGCAGGTTGCGGATGTGGAAGCCGTCGTAGTCGGCGTCGGTGGCGATCACGATGCGCGCGTAGCGCAGGTTCTCGATGTCGTTTTCGATGCCGAGCGCCATCATGAGGTTGTAGAGTTCCTCGTTCTTGTAGATGGCGGTGCGGCGCTTGCCCTGCATGTTCTCGACCTTGCCGCGCAGCGAAAACACCGCCTGCGTGTACACGTCGCGCGAGCTGACCATGGACCCGGCCGCCGACTGGCCCTCGGTAAGGAACACGGTGGAAAGGTCTCCCCTGTCGCCGTCGCCCAGGTGGTATTTGCAGTCCTTCAGCTTGGGTATTTTCAGCTCTATCTTGCGCGCCGCTTCCTTGGCTTCCTTTTTCACGATATTCAGTTCGGTGCGGAGTTTTTCCGAAGCGACGATCTTTTCCTGCAGCTTTTTCGCGGCCTGCGGGTTGCGGCGCAGGAAATCGTCCACGCCGCGCTTGACTTCCTGCAGGATCCATGGCCGGATTTCCGCGTTGCCCAGCTTGTTCTTCGTCTGGCTTTCGAACAGCGGGTTCTTGATCTTCACCGCGATGGAGGCGGCCACGCCCTCGCGCACGTCCTCGCCACGCCAGGACGCCTGGTAGAATTCGTTGATCGCCTTCAGGAATCCCTCTCGGAACGCGGACAGGTGCGTGCCGCCGTCGGAGGTGAACTGCCCGTTCACGAAGGAAAAATGCTCCTCGCCGTAATTGGCGGTGTGCGTGAAGGCGAATTCTATGCGGTCGCCGCGCCACCAGCCTATATCGTACAGCGCGGCTTCGCCCACTTCCGACGACAGCATGTCGTACAGGCCCTTGTCCGCCTTGAAATCCCTTCCGTTGAGCGACACGACAAGGCCGGAATTCAGGCATGCGTAGATCCACATGCGCTTTTCAAGGAATTCCATGTTGAAGGAATACTCGCCGAATATTTCCGGGTCGGGCGTGAATTCCACGTACAGCCCGTTTTTCTCGCGGCCCGCGGAATCCTCGCGTTGGGCGATCAGGCGGCCGCGCTCGAACTTCGCCTCGAAGAGCCTGCCGTCGCGGTAGGACACCACGCGGAAGGCCGAGGACAGCGCGTTCACCGCCTTGGTGCCGACGCCGTTCAGGCCCACGGAAAACTGGAAGACGTCGTCGTTGTACTTGGCGCCGGTATTGATGGTGGACACGCAGTCGACCACCTTGCCCAGCGGTATGCCCCGGCCCCAGTCGCGGATCTTGACGGTGCCGCCCTCGACCTTCACCGAGATGCGCGACCCCGCCCCCATGATGAACTCGTCCACCGAGTTGTCGACGACTTCCTTGACCAGGATGTAGATGCCGTCGTCGGGGTTGGAGCCGTCGCCCAACCGGCCGATGTACATGCCGGTGCGCAGGCGGATGTGTTCCAGGGAAGAAAGGGTCTTTACCTTGGATTCGTCGTAGACGGGAGTATTCGCCGAACGTGAGACTGCCACGAAGACGATGCTAGCACGCCGCCCCGCCGACGTGGAAGCACGCGCGGCGCGTCCGGCGCGATGACTCCGGCGCGACGGCTCCGGCACGGCCTGCCTTGCCAACCCCGTGACAATACTGTACGGTTTTGTCTCGATCCCAGACGTACCCCGCGTAACCAGGGAGGCAGACCATGGCGACGGAACGGAAGCACTTGAGCCTTCGCGGCTTCATCATAGGAATGGCCGGCTCGGTCGTGATCACGATGAGCTCCACCTACGTGGCCCTCAGGTTGGGCGCCCTGCCCTGGCCCACCATCTTCGTGGCCATCCTTTCAATGGTCATCCTGCGCGCCCTGGGCAACACCAACGCGGGCGAGATCACCGTCACCCATACCGCCATGTCCACCGGCGGCCTGGTCGCCGGCGGCGTGGCCTTCACCATCCCCGCCATCTGGATGCTCAATCCGGACGCCACGGCAAACCTGCCCGCCCTTTTCGCGGTCACACTTTCGGGCACCATCCTGGGCCTGGTATTCACCGTGCTCATCCGGCACTACTTCATCGACGTGCAGAAACTGCCCTTTCCCATGGGCCAGGCCGCGGCGCAGACCGTGCAGGCCGGACTCGAGGGCGGCGGCAAGGCCGCGAAGATATTCATACCCACCGGCCTGGCGGCCCTATTCACCGCCCTGCGCGACCAGTGGGGCCTTATCCCGCCCGTCCTGTCCAGCGCGGGGCTCGCGGCAAAAAACATCTTCTTCGGCATCTGGATGTCGCCCATGGCGGTCGGCATCGGGTACATCATCGGGCCGCTGTACATGGGCACCTGGCTCGCGGGCGGCATCCTCTCCTACTTCTTCCTCATCCCCGTGGGAGTCGCGCAGGGCTGGTTCGCCGACCTGGGCGCCGCCGAAGCTTTCAAGAACTCGGCCGGCATAGGCATGATCATCGGCGCCGGCATAGGCATCCTGGTCAAGAGCATCCTGCCCCGCGCCAGGGACATCTTCGGCCCCGTGTTCTCGGGCGCCACCGGCGACGTGCGCGTGCGCCTGCCCTGGCTGGGCATGACGGCCGCGGTGATCGTGGCCGCCCTGGTGGGCATTGCGGGCATCCCCCTCGTGCCGTCCATCCTCCTCATCCTGGGCGTCTGGGTGGTCACCTCCATGGCGGCGGCCATAACCGGCCAGACGGGCATCGACCCGATGGAGATTTTCGGCATCATCGTCTTGCTCTTCGTCAAGATGTTCGCCGACCCAGGATCGCCCGCGGGCGTGTACGTCGCGGCGGTCGCGGCCATCGCGGCGGCGATCGCGGGCGACGCCCTGCAGGACTTCAAGGCCGGCGCCCTCCTGAAAACCGACCCGAAGGCCCAATTCATCGGCGAAGCCATGGGCGGCATCGTGGGCGCCTTCGTGTCGGTGGGCGCGTTCTTCATCATGAAGGAAGCCTACGGCAAGATGGGCCCCGGCACCGACCTCCTGGCCCCGCAGGCCTACGGCGTGTCGCTCATGGTCGCAGGCCTTCCCAACCCCGGCGCCTTCTACGGCGGCCTGGGCCTGGGATTCATCCTCTACCTGATCGGCATCCCCGCGATGACCCTCGGCATCGGCATGTACCTGCCCATGATCATCACCACCGCGGCGGCCCTCGGCGGCATCATCAAGCTGGCGGTTTCGAAGTTCGCGCCCAAACGCGACGACGACGCGCAGCTCGCCGCATCCGGGTTCCTCGGGGGCGAGGGCGTGACCGGCATGGTCATCGCCATCGTGCAGGTGCTCACCAGGGGCTGACGCCCATGGTCACCAAGGGCTGACGCCCATGGTCACCAGGGGCTGACGCGATTGCTTCCGGATCGAGGGCGCGGCGCCCTGCAGGGCGCCGCGCTGACCCCTGTCACTCCACCGACTTTTTCCAGGCTTCCGATCCGTAGTCGATCATGATCATGAATGCGCTCCGGCAGGTCTCGAAATCCCGGGCGCGCAGGGCTTCGTAGATCAGGCGATGCTGCGCGGTACCCTTCAGCAGCAGGTCCCGGTGGTTCGCCGTCATCGCCAGGCGATGCTCGAAAATCTGGTGCAGGTACCGGATGATCGACTCGCGGGCGACCGCGTAGGCGTATACGTACAGGGGATTCTTGGACATGCGGACCACCGCGTGGTGGAACTCGCAGTCGGCCTGGACCATCTCATCGATCTCGGCGGGATCGAATTCGGGCCGGGCGAAGGCCCGCCTCACCAGCGCGTCGTACTGGTCGCAATGGGCGCCGAGCGCGTCCAGTTCTTCGGGCGTCGCCCGTTCGAGCGCCAGACGCACGCTCTCCACCTCGATGATCTTGCGGAATTCCTCGACGCTGCGGATCATCTCGGGCGTAAGGTAGAAATCCGAAACCTCGGCCAGGTAGCGCCCCAGGTCGAAATCCCTCACATAGGTGCCCTCGCCCACCCTGGTTTCAACCAGGCCGAGGGTATTGAGCTTCTGCAGGGCCATCCGGACCGTGAGCCGGTTTACGCCGAACGATTCGGCCAGTTCCGCTTCCGAGGGCAGCTTTTCCCCCGGCTTCCAGTCGCCCGCCTTGATGGACAGCTTGACCTGCAGGGCTACTTCTTCGGGCAACGAGGTTTTTTTGATTCTCATGTAATCGCTCCGGGATGATGTTCGTCGTCAATTCCCTGTATAGCACGGATTTCGCTCGACGTCTGCGGCCGCCGGATTTTGTTTGACAGATCAGGAAACCTGCTTTACCATCTACCTAGCGAACAACCTAACAGCTAACAAGCGACTATATCAATAGTCAAACATATAGACTGGTGCGCATAAGGGAGCGGTAAAGCAATGGGTGAAGCGTTCTACGAAAAAGGGCGGATCGCCGATCTCCGCAGGCTCCGGCAGCTGGATGACCAGGCCTTCGCCGCCTTCAGCCAATTCGACGCGGCCGCCTTCGCCCCGGGCGACCTCGACCTGAAAACCAAGGAACTGATCGCCGTCGCCTGCGCCCATGTTACCCGCTGTCCCTGGTGCATCGACGCGCACACCGCCCGCGCCAGGAAGGCCGGCGCAACCGGCCGCGAAATCGCCGAAGCGGTCTTCGTGTCGGTGGCCATGAACGCGGGCGCCGCCATGGCCCACTCCTGCATCGCGATGGGAGCCCTGGCCGATGACTAATTACCGCAAGATCGAACGAACCAGCGTTCCCGACCAGGTGTTCAACCAGCTCAAGGATTCCATCATCGCCGGGGTGTGGAACCCCGGCGATTGCCTGCCGTCGGAAAAGCAGCTGGCGGAGGAATTCGGCGCCAGCCGGCTTTCCGTGCGCGCCGCGCTCAAGAAACTGGAAACCTTCGGCCTGGTGGAAACCAGGATGGGAGAAGGAACCTTCGTCATCGAATTCCAGCCTTCGGTGTTCATCAAGGGCCTCGGCCCCATATTCTCCAAGCCGAAAAACGCCCTGGAGATGCTGGAATTCCGCAAGGCGCTGGAGATCGAGTGCCTGAAGCTCGCGATAAAGCGCGCCACCGACCAGGACATCTCGGCGCTCGAATCGATTTTCCGCGATTACTGGGCGGCCATGCAGGCGAAAGACCACGACAGGCGCCTGACGAACGACTACCGCTTCCACCACCAGCTCTTCCTCATGTCGAAAAACAGCCTGTTCATCGAAATCTACGAGTCCATGCACGAACTCTTTTTCCTGCACATCGACGAAAACGCGGAGATGTACATCAAGACTTATGGAGCCACCACGATCGACACCGACGAGCACGCGATTGTGCTGGCCGCGATCAAGGCGCGCAACATGCCGGCCGCGGTAGCCGCATGCACCGGGCTGTTCGAACAGCTCGTGGCGGTATACGAAGCGCAGGAAGCCGCGCGCGCACAATGAAAACGGGTATTTTCACGAATCACATATCGCAAGGAGAGGAACGATGAAAATCACGAGCGTGGATGTCATCAAGGTAATGACCGGCCAGCCGAGCGTGAAGGGAACGCCGTGGAATCCCATCTGCGTGCGCGTCAACACCGATGAGGGCATTTCCGGCTTCGGAGAAGCGGGCCTCGCCTACGGCAACGCGAACCACGCCGCCTTCGGCATCTGCAGGGATTTCGGCGAACTCATCATCGGCATGGACCCGATGAACATCGAAGCCGTCTGGAACAAGCTGCATCGCATGACCTTCTGGGGCATGGGCGGCGGCGGCGTCATCTTCTCCGGCATTTCCGCCATCGACATCGCGCTGTGGGACATCAAGGGCAAGGCCCTGGGCGTGCCGGTCTACCAGCTCCTGGGCGGCAAGACCAACGACAAGCTGCGCACCTACGCCAGCCAGATCCAGTTCGACTGGGGCAAGCAGTGCCGCGCCCTGGTGAAGCCCGAGGAATACGCCGAAGCCACCCGAAAGGCCATGGCCGACGGCTACAACTGCGTGAAGGTCGACCCCGTCGGATTCGACCTGAAGGGCAAGTGGATGGGATGGAGCAACTACGGCATCCTGCAGCACGACCAGCTCAAGGTCGGCGCCGACCGCGTGCGCGCCATCCGCGAAGCCGGCGGCCCGGGCATGGACATCATCATCGAACTGCATTCCCTGACGGACAAGAAGACCGCCATCCAGTTCGGCCGGGAACTCGAGGGCCTGCACTGCTTCTACTACGAGGAGCCCACCCAGCCCCTGAACCAGCGCCTGTTCCGCGAAATCGCCAACGAGGTGAAGATCCCCATGGCCACGGGCGAGCGCAGCTATTCCCGCTGGGGTTTCCGCGAATTTTTCGAGGAAGGCTCGGTCGGCATCATCCAACCGGATCTCTGCAACACCGGCGGCATTTCCGAGGGCAAGAAGATCTGCGACATGGCACACGTCTATGACGTCGGCGTGCAGATCCACGTATGCGGCGGCCCGATCTCCACGGCAGCGGCCCTGCAGCTCGAAGCGGTCATTCCCAATTTCGTGATCCACGAGCACCACGAAGCAGCCCTGCTCGACGCGAACATCAATCTCTGCAAGTGGGACTACCAGCCCGTGAACGGCTTCTTCACCACGCCCGAGCGACCCGGCATCGGCCAGGAACTGACCGACGAGACGATCGCGAAATCCGAAGTCGTCACCATCACCACCAACCGCTGGGCCTGATCCCGCGCAAGAAGGAGTACCCATGAAAATCACCAAGG
>CAYRXK010000033.1:0-18343 GCA_964428265.1 uncultured Treponemataceae bacterium | reverse complement strand
CCAACCGCTGGGCCTGATCCCGCGCAAGAAGGAGTACCCATGAAAATCACCAAGGTAGACGTGCTGCTCGTAAAGAGCCCCAACCCCATCTGGCGGCCGATCTTGTGCCGCATCCACACCGACGAAGGCATCTACGGCGACGGCGAGGCGGCGGTCGCGTACATCTCCGGCCAGACCGCGGCCTTCGGCATGATCCAGGACCTCGCGAAAATCATCATCGGCATGGATCCCCTCAAGAACGAGGTGATCTGGGACAAGATGTACAAGACCACCTTCTGGGGACAGAATGGCGGCCCGATCGTTTTCGCAGGCATCAGCGCGCTGGACATCGCCCTCTGGGACATCAAGGGCAAGCACTACCGCGCCCCCCTGCACGAACTCCTGGGCGGCAAGCGCCGCGACAACCTGCGCACCTACGCCAGCCAGCTCCAGTTCGGCTGGGAGATGAACTATTCCGAAATGAATTTCCCCCGCAAGACCGCGGCGGAATACGCGGAAGTCTGCCGCAAGGCCATGAACGAAGGATTCGACGCGGTGAAAATCGACTTCTTCACCTTCGGCGAGGACGGCTACTTCTTCGGCGAGGAGGAGCGCACCCGTCTCATCCTGCCGAAGTACATCAACATGATCGAATCGCGCCTGAAGGCGATCCGCAAGGAATGCGGCAACGACCTCGACATCATCATCGAGAACCACTCCTTCCTGGACGCGCAGGGCGCGGTGCAGATCGGCCAGATGGCGGAAAAATACCGCATCATGTATTTCGAGGAACCTAATTCGCCCTCGGCGTGGATGCAGAAATACATCGCGGACAAGGTGAACATTCCCCAGGCCTCCGGCGAGCGCATCTACAGCCGCTGGCAGTACGCGCCCTACTTCGAGAACAAGTCCCTGCAGGTTATCCAGCCGGATATCGGAAACTGCGGCGGCCTGACCGAAGCCAAGAAGATCTGCGACATGGCCTACACCTACGACGTGGCCGTGCAGGCGCACGTCTGCGCGTCGCCGCTGTCCACCAACGTGGCCCTTCACCTCGAATCGGTCATTCCCAATTTCGTGATCCACGAGCACCACGTGGCCAACCGCTCCACCTGGAACGGCAACCTCTCGGTGCACAACCCGCAGCCGGTAAACGGCAAGTTCAAGGTGCCGGACGGTCCCGGCATCGGCAACGAAATTTCCAAGGCAGCCTACGACCAGGCCCAGGTCGTCGTAATCCAGTGATCCGTTCCACAGGAGGAACCCAAATGAAGAGAAGCAGGATTCTTGCCGTCGCCCTCGTGGCGATCCTCGGCCTGGCAGGCCTCGTGTCCAACGCAGCTGCCCAGAAAGTGGACGTGACCGCCTTCGCGCTGTCCATCGCCACCCCGCTGTCCGCCGCCGACGAGGCGATCTGGAAAACCATCGACGCGAAATCGTCCAACCCGAGCAAGATCGTATGGCGCCACGGCGAAGTGGTGGGCAACATGATCGACTCCCCGTCGGTGCGCGGCAACCGCCAGTTCTTTATCGAACTGAAGCGCAGGCTCGGGGACAAGGTCGAGTTCCAGATGTTTTACAACGGTTCGCTCGGCACTTCCTCCGACCAGATCCTCGGCGGCCTGCAGAACAGGAACTTCGAAAGCTACTCCTACAATGTCGGCGCCATGGCCGAATACACCAAGGCCTACATGCCGCTGGACGTCATGTTCCTCGTACCCAACCTGGAAGCGGGCTACAAGATCGTCGCCGGCGAACCCGGACGCCTGATGAACGAACGCGCGCTGAAGGACACCGGCCTGCGCAATCTCGTCCTCGGCGCCATCGGCATGCGCCACATGACCAACTCCAAGCGGCCGATCGACCAGGTATCCGACATCAAGGGCCTGAAGATCCGCACCCAGAACAACCCCCTGCACATCCTCGCGGTCAACAAACTCGGCGCCGCGGCCACCCCCATCTCCTATGCCGAACTCTTCACCGCGCTGCAGCAGAAGGTCATCGACGGTCAGGAAAACCCGATCGCCAACATCTTCGCGCAGAACTTCGCCGAAGTGCAGAAGTACCTGACCTTCACGAACCACCTGTACACCGCCGGCGGCCTGCTCGTGAACGACAAGTGGTTCAAGGGCCTTTCGGCCGATGTGCAGAAAGCCATCCTGGACAGCGCCAAGATCGCGCAGGATTACTCCGGCCCCGAACTCGTGAAGACCGAAGCCAAGATGATCGAAAAGCTCAAGGAACGCATGACGATGAACGAACTTTCCCCCGAGGAGTTCGCCAAGTTCCGCAAGCTTTCCGAGGAAACCTGGAACGAAGCGGCCAAGCGCATCGGCGTGGACTATTTCAACAGCATCAAGGACGCCATCCAGAAGATGGGTTACTGATCGCGCGAATCTCTCACGGCGAACGCCGGGCGCGCACTCCACCGTGGCGCGTCCGGCGTTTCCAAGGAAGGCAAGAATGAAGCTGAAGGACTTCCTGAATCAAATCGAGCTGTATCTCGGCGCGGTCATCTCCGGCGCGATGTTCATCGTGCTGTTCCTGCAGGTGGTGTCGCGCTACGTGTTCAACGCCGCGTTCTCGTGGTCCGAGGAGCTCGCGCTCATCCTGTTCGTCTGGTCGATCTACCTTGGCGCCACCGCAGCGATCCGCCGCCACCAGCACCTGCGCCTTGAGATCGTGCTGGACAAGCTGAAGCCGCCCATGCGGCTGGTCTTCGACCTGATCGCCAACGTGGTGTTCGCGGCATTCTGCGTCATCACCATGTTCGGCATCGTGCCGCTGGTCCAGAGGCTCGTGAACTCGGGCGTTTCCACCGCGGTGCTCTCGATCCCGAAATGGATCAATTACGCGATGCTGCCGACGATGTTCACGCTCATGGTGTTCAGGCTGATCCAGGACAGCGCGGCGCGGATCAGGGAATACCACGCCAGGAAGGGGGCTTGAGATGGCATCGTTGACACTGGCCCTCATCGCGGTGGTGTTCCTCGCGATCGGCGTACCGGTCGGAATCTCGCTGGGCATGGGCATGATCGCCGTAGCCCTCGGATTCGGAACCACCAACCTCGGATTCCTCGCGCAGTCCATGTATTCGGGCTTCGAATCGCTGCCGCTGACCGCCATTCCCTGCTTCATGCTGGCCGGCGCGGTCATGGAAACTGGCGGACTGTCCAAGCGGCTGGTCAATGTGGCCGACAAGATGTTCGGCAATACGACCGGCGGACTGGGTACGGTCACCGTGGTGGCCTGCCTGTTCTTCGGCGCCATTTCCGGTTCCGGCCCCGCCACCGTGGCCGCCATCGGCGGCATCATGATTCCCTACATGGTGAAGGCCAACTACGACCGCACCTACGCCACCGGCCTTTCGGCGGTCGCGGGCGGCCTGGGCGTCATCATGCCCCCGAGCATTCCGCTCGTGGTGTACGGCGTCGCCACCAACACCTCGATCGGGGACCTGTTCCTGGCTGGCATCGGCCCCGCGGTGGTCGTCGCGCTCTTCCTGATCGGCATGAACGTGTTCAAGGCGACGAAGCTCGGCTACCACGGGAACGGCGAAAAATTCAGCGTCAAGGAATTGTTCAAGGCCACCTGGGACGCCAAGTGGGCGCTTTTCATGCCGGTCATGATCCTGGGCGGCATCTACGGCGGCATCTTCACCCCGACCGAGGCGGCTGTCGCGGCCACCTTCTACGGCATCGTCATCGGCCTGTTCGTCTACAAGGAACTGACCTGGAAGGCCTGCTGGAAGATGCTGGTCGACAACACGTCCTTCGTGGGCGGCATCATGCTGACCTTTGCGCCGGCCGCGGCCATGGGCGCGGTGCTGTCGCTGCTGCAGATTCCCCAGGGCATCACCGAGTTCCTGTTCGGCATTTCGCAGAACAAGATCGTCGTGCTGCTGATCGTAAACGTGTTCCTGCTTTTCGTGGGCATGGTGATGGACACCACCTCGGCGAACATCATCTTCTCCCCGATCCTGCTGGCCGCGCTCAGACCCTACGGCATCGATCCGGTGCATTTCGGCATCATCATGACGATCAACCTGGCAATAGGGTTCGTCACGCCGCCGGTCGCCGCGAACCTCTTCGTGGCCGCAGGCATGACGGGAATACCACTGGACAAGATCGTGAAAAAGGCATGGCCCTTCATCATCGCGATGTTCGTCGCGCTGATGATCGTCGTGTATTTCCCTGTCACGAGCATAGGGCTCGTGCAACTGATCACCGGAAGATAATTATTCCGGGTCGAGGAGAAGCCGCGCGGGCGCCTGCCCGCGCGGCTTTTCTTTTCCTGGCCGCAGCAGGCGGCTCAGGCCACCAGGCCCGCGAACAGGGGAATCGAGATTACCGAGAGGATCGTGGTGGCGAACACGACTTCGGCGGCGAAGCCCGAGTCGCCGCCCTGCGATTCAGCCACGATCACGGTCTGCGCGCCCGCGGGCATGGCCACCATCAGGGTAACGATAGCGGGCGCGAGCCCCGCCGCTCCCAAAAGGCGCGTCGCGGCGTACACCAGGAGCGGCATGACCGCCAGCCGCACGGCCACCGCCGCGAGCAGGGCCTTGCCGGTGCTCAGCCGCCGCAGATCGATCATCGCGATATTCGCCCCGACCACGAACATGGCCAGCGGGGTCTGCAATTTCGACATCAGGGCGACAGCATCCCGGAAGAACCCGGGCGGCGCGAAAGGAAGAAGCCAGAGCGCGAGCCCGATGGCGAGCGCGAAGTTGCCGGGATTCACCAGCGCCTTTTTCCACCAGCCGCTTCCGGCGGTCTTCCGGAACAGCTGCACGCCGTACGAATAAAAAAGAAATCCGTAGACGACATTGTACACGGCGGCGAACATGAAGCCCTTCGCGCCCGCCACGCTCTGCGCGATGGGCAGGCCCATGAAGGCCGAATTCGTGAACACCGTGATGAAGGTCAGGACCTTGCGCTGGTTGTCGGGGAATTTCCGGTACAGCAGCGACGCAAATCCGATCGAGAACGCGTGCGCGCCCGCGGACCAGAGCAGCATGACGCCCAGTTCCGGCAGGGTGGATCGCGGGATGCTCCGGTCGAAGCTGCCCAGAAGCGCGAACGGCAGGGCGAGGTTGATCATGAACGACGACAGGGCGCGCACGAATTCGCCGTCGATGGCCTTAGCCTTCCGCGCGGCGAATCCGACGCCCATGATGAGGAAAATCGCGAGTATCTTGTCCAGGATCACGCCCGCCCTCCCCTGCCGATGCCCGGCCGCGGCCTTACAGCGCGACCTTCATCACGATCTTCCTGACCTTGGCCGGAAAATCCGCGGCGCATCCGGGCATGTGCGCGTCGGCGGGAAGAAACACGGCGAACATGCCGGGCTCCAGCCTGATCCTCGCGTGCGCGCCGGCCGCGGCGAAAAAGGCGATATCCTTGTCGGCGAAGGCATCCTCGACGATGGAAAGCGATTCCGTGCGGGTCCAGCCGATGATTTCCTCGCCGGACTCGACGAACTGGATGTCCGCGTATTTCCTGTGGGATTCCCAGCGCTTGCCGGATGCGTCGGCGGTTTCGTACTCCTGCACCAGGGCGACGACCTCGTCGCCGCGCACCTGGTGGCGCCCGGCCGGAAGCCCGCGGTACGCGCCGGAGCGCAGGAAGGCGAAGGCGGCAGCGAAGCGCTCGCTCATTCCATCGTACATTTCCGAACGTTCGATATGGTCTGCGATCATGGGATTCTCCTTGTGCGTCATGCGACCAGGGTCGCGAAAATGGGTATGGTGAAAATCGACAATACCGTCGATACGAATACCGTTCTGGAGGCGAATTCCACGTCGCCCCCGCCGAGTTCCGCCTGCACCACCGTGAGCGACCCGGCGGGCATGGCCAGCAGCAGCACCGTCACGGCAGGCGCGGTTCCGGTGAATCCGGCGAGCCTGAACAATCCGAACAGCGCCGCGGGCAGTACCAGCAGGCGCAGCGGCACCGAGAACCACAACCAGCGTCCGCGGAACATGCCGCGCAACGGCACGCCCGCGATGGCCGCTCCGACCACGAACATGGAAAGCGGCGTCTGCAGGGCCGACATCAGCTGGATCGCCTCGCGCGCGAACGCGGGCAGTTCCCACGGCGCGAGCCAGATCGCCAGGCCGGCCGCCACCGCCACATTTATGGGATTCAGGAGCAGGCCCTTGATATCGAGGCGCGCCGCCCCGGGCCTGAACACCGCGGCGCCCCAGCTCCGCACCAGCAGGACGAACACCAGGTTGTACATCGAGGCGAACATGAGCCCTTTGGCGCCGAGCACGGTCTGCGTGATGGGAAATCCCATGAAGGCGCAGTTGGTGAATACCGTCAGGAACATGAGGACGCGCCGTTCCGCCTCCGGCACGCGCGTGAAGGCGAAATTCGCGAAAAGGATCATGCCGCCGTGCACCGCGATGGAGAGCAGCAGCATGAAACCGAGTTCGGGAAGCGCGTCGCGCGGAATGCTCCGGTCCAGGCTGGCCACGATGGCGAAGGGAAGCGCGAAATCCATGATGAACCCGGACAGCCTTCGCGAAAAGGCCGCGTCCACGACGCGCGCCTTGCGGGCGGCATAGCCGAGGCCCATGATGACGAAAAAAGAGAGGATGCGTTGGGCGATCACGACATGCGGTTGGCGAGGGCGCCGATGCCCTCGATCTCTATCTCTATCCGTTCGCCCGGAGCCATGGGCCCGACGCCCGAAGGCGTGCCGGTAAGGATAAGGTCGCCGGGTTCCAGGGTCATGACCGCCGACAGGTACTCGATCAGGTAGGGCACGGAAAATATCAGGTTCGAGGTGTTCGACGACTGTTTCACCGCGCCCGCCAGGCGCGCCCGCACGGAGAGCGCCGACGGATCGAGGTCGGTCACGATCCAGGGTCCCAGCGGCAGGAATCCGTCGAAGGACTTGCTGATCGTCCACTGGCCGTCCTTCGGCTGCAGGTCGCGCGCGGTCACGTCGTTGGCGCAGGTGTAGCCGAGGATGCAGGCGGCCGCGTCCGCCGCCTTTACGTTGCGCGCGCGCCGTCCGATCACGATCGCGAGCTCGGCTTCGTAATCCACGCGGCGCGACATCGCGGGCCGCGGAATCGCAACGCCCGGTCCGATGACCGAGGACGCCGGCTTCATGAATACCACCGGCGACGAAGGGATGGGCAGGTCCATTTCCTCGGCGTGATCGCGGTAGTTCAATCCCACGCAGAGGGCCTTGGTCGGCAGGCAGGGCGCGAGCAGCGCCGCGCCTTCCAGATTCATGGTCGTATCGGTGGGCCTTATGCCCTGGCCGGAGAAGGGATCGCCATCGATCAGGCGCAGCGAGCCGCCCTCGACCAGAGCGTAGGAAATTCGTCCTCCCGCGGAAACCCGGGCGATCTTCACAGGTCCCTCCTGCCGCGCGCGCCGGTACCGGGCCGGTCCGCGCCGGCCGCGTTCACCTCGCGTTCGATCGCGGCCAGTTCCGCGGCTATCTTCGCGGCCAGGCGCGCGTTGTTGCGCACCAGGGCGATGTTGGAAGCCAGGCTGTCGCCGCCGGTGATTTCCGCCACCTTGGCCAGCAGGAAGGGCGTGACTTCCTTGCCCTTGACGCCGGCGGCGTTCGCCTCCGACAGTGCCTGCTCTATCGCCGTGCCGATGACCGCGGGATCCATGGACCATTCGGTCGGAATGGGATTGGCGATCACCGCGCCGCCCGCGAGTCCGCAGGCCCATTTCGCGTGCAGGAGCGAAGCGGCCTGGCGGGGATCGTCGGCGCGTTCCTCGAGCGGCAGGCCGGAGCGGCTGGTGTAGAACGCCGGCAGCTCGCCGGTGCCGTAGCCGATGACCGGCACGCCGCGCGTTTCCAGATATTCCAGGGTCATGGGCAGGTCGAGGATGGCCTTCGCTCCCGCGCAGACTACGGCGACCGAGGTGCGCGCCAGCTCCTCGAGATCCGCCGACACGTCCCAAGAGCGCTCCGCGCCGCGGTGCACGCCCCCGATGCCGCCCGTGGCGAAGACCCTGATGCCCGCCATTTCGGCGACGATCATCGTGGCCGCTACCGTGGTGGCGCCGATGCCCCTTGTGGCCAGCAGGCGGGGAATGTCGCGCCGCGATGCCTTGGTCACGGCCAGGCCCGTGCGCGCCAGGGTTTCCAGGTCGGGTTTGGAGAGGCCCGCCATGAGTTTTCCGTTCATGATGGCGATCGTGGCCGGCACCGCACCCGAATCGCGCACTTCGTCCTCGACCGCGCAGGCGGTGCGATAGTTTTCCGGCCAGGGCATGCCGTGGCTGATGATGGTGGATTCGAGAGCGACCACCGGCGTTCCGGAGGCAAGGGCATCCCGTACTTCGGGCGACAGTTCCAGATAGGTGTTCATGGGCGTACCTCCCGGACCGGGCGATCCATTGCCGCCGGCGGCCCCTTGGGCTACAGTACCATATTCGCCGGCAGAGGTTCCATCGTGCAGCGGCACGGAATTCCGGCGCATGGGGATGCATCGTCGTGGACCAGATATTCGATCGTTTCGAGAGGCTCATCCGTTCCTGGGTGAATTCGGCCGTGGATGGCGGCGCGCAGGCATCCGAACCCCGCACCCGCCCCGGCGAATCCCGCAGGCGCGCCGCGTCATCGGGAGATCCCGACCTCGACGCGGCGATGGCCGAACTGGACGATTTCCTCGACCTTTCCAAAACCGAAACGGAACGTCGCGAAGCCGCCGACGCCCGGCGTCGGGAAGAAGAAGCGCGGCGCCGGAACGATGAAACACGTCGCCGCGCCGGAACGGGCCAGGGCGGCTACGGCAGCTATGGCGGCGACGGCTGGCACCCTTCGGGCCAGGAGCAGGCCCGCGCGCTCGCCGAAGCCTACCGCTACCTCGGCCTGCCCGAAAACGCTCCCTTCGCCGACGTCAAGCGCGCGTACAAGAAGCTGCTCCTCGCCCACCACCCTGACCGCAACAGCCAGACGCCGGAAGCGCTCAAGGCCGCCACGGAGCGCAGCGCCCGCATCAACGCCGCCTACCAGCTCATAGAAGCCTGGGAGGAAACCCGGAGGAAGGCGCCATGAACCAGGACGCCCCCGCCCCGCTTTACCTCCTCGATTCATACGCCTTCATCTACCGCTCGCATTTCGCCTTCGTGAACCGGCCCCTTCGCAATCCCGCCGGGGTCAATATCTCGGCCGCCTTCGGATTTTTCCGCTTTGTCTTCGCGCTGTTCGCCGAACGCAATCCCGGAGCATTCGCCGCGGTATTCGATTCGAAGGGAGAAACTTTCCGCCACCGCCTCTACGACGGCTACAAGGCCACGCGGCAGAAAACTCCCGAGGAACTCATCGCGCAGGTGCCCCTGGTCGAGGAAATCACCGCAGCCCTCGGCATACCCCTGTTGCGCGCCGAAGGCTACGAGGCCGACGACGTGATCGCCACCCTGGCCCGCCGCTGCGCGCGCGAGGGCCGCGAATGCTGGATCGTTTCGGGCGACAAGGACCTTCTGCAGCTGGTGGGCGGCCCGGTCAAGGCGCTGCGCCCCGGCGAGGGTTTCGCCTTCAGGTCATTCGGGCCCGACGAGGTGAAATCGGAATGGGGAGTCGGCCCCGAACGCATCCTCGATTATCTCTCGCTCACCGGCGACGCGTCCGACAACATTCCCGGGGTGCGCGGCATCGGCGACAAGACCGCCCTGAAGCTGCTGACCGAATTCGGCAGCCTGGACGCGATCTACGCCGACCTTTCGCGGGTGTCTCCCGAATCGCTCAGGCGCAAGCTCGAGGAGGGCCGCCGCGACGCCGAGCTTTCCCGCACCCTGATCACCCTGGCCGACGGCATCGACCTGGGCATCGCCGACCTGGACGCCCTGCGCGTGGACCGCCTGGACCGCGAGGCCGCAAATCCCCTTTTCCTCCGCGAGGGCATGCGGAGCCTCGTTTCAGGATCGGCCAACGCGTCATTCGATTCGACAGATCGCGGTACCGGGCGCGCGCCGAATCGCCCATCGCAAAAAACCGCTCCCCTGCAGGACGACCTTTTCGCCGCGGTCGCGCCGGAACCGCTGCCCGGATCGCCCATCGCAAGCGCATCGCCCGCCGCATCCTCATCGCATGACTCGGAATACCTGACGGCCTCCGACCCAGGCGCCCTGCGAAGCGTCATCGACGCCTGCATCGCCGCTGGCGCATGCGCCTTCGACTGCGAAACCGACTCGCTGAATCCCCTGACCGCGCGCATGGTCGGTTTTTCCCTGGCCTGGGCGCCTGGCAAGGCGGCCTACGTGCCGCTCATATCGCCCGACTCGACGGTCGTGACGGCCGAAACCGCGCGCGCGGAGCTGGCCCGCCTGTTCGGCGCGAACGGCGCGCGTGAAATAACGGGCCACAACATCAAGTTCGACCGCCACGCCCTGGCAACCTTCGGCGCGCCCATGCCCGATCCGCCCGACGGGCCCGCGTTGTTCGACACGATGATCGCCGCCTGGGTGCTCGACGCGGAATCCTCATCGTTCTCGCTCGAGGCCCTCTCCGAGCGCAGGCTCGGCCTGCGCGGCGCCAGCTTCGCGGACATCGTGCCGCGCGGGGCCACCTTCGCCGACGTGGGCGTAGAAAAAGCCGCGCGCTACGCCTGCGAGGACGCCGACTTCACCCTGCGCCTGCGCCGCCTCTTCGGCGAGGAGCTCGCGCGCGAAGGGCTCGAAGGCCTGTTCCGCGACGTCGAGATGCCCCTCCTGCCCGTGCTGCAGCGCATGGAAGCCGCCGGCATCGAGGTGAACGCGGGCGAACTGCGCTCCTTCGGCATCGAACTCGAATCGCGCCTGGCCTCGATCCAGGCCGAAATATGGAACCTGGTCGGCCACGAATTCAACATCGCCAGCACCAAGCAACTGCAGGAAGTGCTCTTCGTCGAGCGCAAGCTGCCCGTTCAGAAACGCACCAAGACCGGCTTTTCCACCGACACCGCGGTGCTCGAGGAACTGGCCCCCCTCGATCCCGTGCCCGACCTGATCCTGCGGCACCGCAGCCTGGCCAAGCTGAAAAGCACCTATGTGGATACCCTGGCCGATCTGGCCGACCTCGCTCCCGTGGACGATCCCCGCCCGGGGCGCTTCGGCCGCGTGCACACCACCTTCCTGCAGACCGGCGCGGCCACGGGGCGCCTCGCCAGCCGCGATCCCAACCTCCAGAACATCCCCATCCGCGACGAGGAAGGCCGGCGCATCCGCCACGCGTTCATCGCCGCGCCCGGGCACCTTCTGGTATCCGCGGATTATTCGCAGATCGAGCTGGTGGTAATGGCGCACCTCTCCGGCGACGAAAACCTCGCGAGCGCCTTCCGCGAGGGCACCGACGTGCACCGCCGCACCGCCTCGCTCATTTTCGGCATTCCGATCGACCAGGTGGGCGCCGACCAGCGGCGCATCGCCAAGACAATCAATTTCGGCGTCATCTACGGCATGTCGGCCTTCAGGCTCTCCAATGAACTGAAGATCCCCCGCGCCCAGGCGCAGGCCTTCATCGACGCGTATTTCACCACCTACTCCGGCCTGGCCGACTTTATCCGCCGCACGGTCGAGGACACCGAGCGCCTCGGCTACACCAGCACCCTGCTGGGCCGCAAGCGCCTCATCCCCGCGATCAATTCGCGCAACCGCAACGAAGCCCAGGCAGCCCAGCGCGTGGCCGTGAACACGCCCATCCAGGGCTCGGCCGCCGACATCGTCAAGCTGGCCATGCTAAGGGTGAATCGCGCCCTGCGCGCCGAGCTTCCCGACGTGAAACTGCTCCTGCAGGTGCACGACGAACTCCTCCTCGAGGCGCCGGAGCGCGATGTCGAGGCTGCGCGGGCACTCCTTGCCCGCGAGATGGAAGCCGCGGTGTCGCTGTCGGTGCCCCTGCGCGTCAGTGTCGAGGCCGCCGTCTCCTGGGGAGACCTGCACTGATGCTCCTGGGACTGACCGGCGGCTACTGCGCCGGCAAAAGCAGCGCCGCGCGGCTCCTGGAGGCGCGCGGCTTCCTGGTGATCGACGTGGACCGCCTCGGGCACCGCGCCCTCGCGGATGTGGCGGATCGCGTGGCGGCGCGCTTCGGTCCCGGCGTGCTGGACTCTTCCGGCAATCTGGACCGCAAACGGCTCGCGGCCATCGTGTTCGCCGATCCTCGGGCCCTGGCCGACCACGAAGCCATCGTGCACCCCCGCATGCTCGAACTCCTGGACGAGTCGCTGGCCGCCGCGGCCGGAGCGGAGCGCGACGCCTGCATAGACGCCGCCCTCCTGTATCGGTTCCCGCAGGCCGCCGGCTGCGACGGCATCATCGAACTGCGCGCCCCTCTGGCCGCACGCCTTGCGCGTGCCCGCAAACGCGACGGGCTCTCCGCGCCGCAGGCGCTCAGACGCATCGTCCGGCAGCGCCCGCTATGGAGATTACGGCCCCGCCCCGCTCCGGGCCACCCTCCCTTTGTCATGATCCTGCGCAACCCGGGCTCGCCGGAACTCCTCGAACGCCGCATGGACGAGGCGCTGGACCGCATCGGTCGCGAAATCGCTTCATTCCGGAGCGCTACCGGCCGATAATCGCATCGGGGGTGCACAAATGCCCGGTGATGCAAAAAAATTCGTCTGGATTTCAATTTCCGCGGGAACCTTCGTCCTCGTCGTCCTTCTGGCGGCGTTTTTCCTGTTCAGGCCGAGTCCTTCGGGCAACGACGCCGCCCTCGGGCTTTCCAGGGAAACCGCGCGGACCGAAAACCCGCAGGACTACGTGACCGAAGCCCCCGCGCCCGCGGCTGCGCAGGATTCGGGCCGTTCCGGCGACGTCATCATCGTGTACGGCGACAAGCCCGACCTGGGCAGTCAGGCACCGGCACCCGCCCCGACCCCTTCGCCCGGAACGCCGACCACCGTCCGCATCGCCGCGCCAACCGCGAGCGCCCCCGCGGCGGCGCCCTCAGCCGCACCGGCTCCCGCACCCGCACCGGCTCCCGCACCCGCGGCGGCGCCCGCGCCCGCGGCGGCGAAAACCGCCAAGGCCACCACGACCACGGTAAAACCCGTCGTTCCCGCGGCTTCCGCCAAAGCCTCCACCTCGACCCGCGCCTGGATCCAGGCGGGCAGCTTCTCGACCCGCGCCAGGGCCGACGAACTGAAGGCCGCCTTCGCCGCCCGCGGCATCGAAGCCGCCATCACCGTCAAGGACATCGACGGCAAGAGCTACTACCAGGTGAAGGCCGGCCCCTACGCCTCGCGCGACGAAGCCAAGGGCTGGCTGCCCACCATCCGCGCCGTGCCGGGCGCCGCCAAGGAAGCCTTCGTCACCAATTGATTCGTTCCTTTTTGTTTGACTTCCGCCTGCCTCCCGTCTAGTATGATCGCTTGTCCGGATCCCTCGTGGTCCGGGCAACGAACCGATCGCGCTATGTCTGAGGAGGCATGCATGAAGAAAATCATCCTGGGAATCCTGGTTGTCGCGCTGGCCCTCGCCGCCGCGTCGCCCGTACTCGCGCAGGCCAAGAAACCCTTCAAGGTGGCCTTCGTCTACATCGGCCCGCCCGGAGATCTCGGCTGGACCTACGAGCATGACCGCGGACGCCTGGCCGTCAACCAGGCGCTGGGCGACAAGGTCCAGACCGTCTACATCGAAAACGTGCCCGAAGGCCCGGACGCCGAGCGCATCATCCGGCAGTACGCCATGCAGGGCTTCGACATGATCTTCACCACTTCCTACGGCTACATGGATCCCACCCTCAACGTGGCCAAGGAATTCCCGAACGTGAAGTTCGAGCACTGCTCCGGCTACAAGACCGCGGACAACATGTCCGTCTACTTCGGCTGGATAGAAGAACCCCGCTACCTCTCCGGCATCATCGCGGGCAAGATGACCAAGGCCAACAAGCTCGGCTACGTCGCCGCCTTCCCCATCCCCGAAGTCGTGCGCGGCATCAACTGGTTCACCCTCGGCGTGCGCTCGGTCAACCCGAAGGCCACCGTCAACGTCGTCTGGACCAACACCTGGTACGACCCGGTCAAGGAACGCGAAGCCGCCGTCGCCCTGCTGGATTCCGGCGTCGACGTCATCGCCCAGCACCAGGACACCACCGAACCGCAGAAGGCGGCCAAGGAACGCGGCAAGCTTTCCATCGGCTACGATTCCGACATGGGCAAGTTCGTGGGCGACAGCGTCCTGACCAGCCCGATCTGGAACTGGGGCGCCTACTACGTCAAGACCGTGCAGGACGCCATGAACGGCACCTGGAAATCGCACAACTACTGGGAAGGCCTGAAGGCGGGCGTCGTGGGCCTCGCGCCGATTTCTCCCAAGGTCCCGAAGGATGTGGTGGCGCTGGTCGACAAGGCCAAGGCCGACATCGTTTCCGGCAAGCTCAACGTGTTCAAGGGCCCGATCAAGGACCAGGCCGGCAAGGTGGTCATCCCCGCCGGCACCGAAATTTCCGTCGACAAGCGCGCCGGCATGGACTGGTTCGTAGAAGGCGTGGTCGGCAAGGTCCAGTAACCGCATGCTGAAGCCGGCGGATCAGGGCCAGGGAGCCATGGTCCGCCGGTTTTTTGCCCGCGCGATTCCTCGGCGAATACGTTCCCCGTACCCGATTCCCAGGAGAAACATGCGATGAGCGCACCCATGGTCGAAATGCGTGCCGTCACCAAGAGCTTTCCGGGCGTCCTGGCCAACGACTGCGTCGATCTCGTCCTCGGTCAGGGCGAGGTGCTCGCCCTGCTGGGAGAGAACGGCGCCGGCAAGAGCACGCTGATGAACATCCTCTGCGGGCTGTACCGGCCCGACGAGGGCAGCATTCTCCTGCGGGGACAGGAAGTCTCCATCACCTCGCCCCGGGACGCCCAGCGCCTGGGCATCGGCATGGTGCACCAGAACTTCAAGCTGGTGGACTCCATGACCGTCACCGAAAACATCATTTTGGGCCTGCGCGACCAGAGCTTCGTGCCCGACCTGAAGGCGGTGCGCAGGGACCTGCTCGCCCTGGCCGGGCGCTACAACCTGAAGGTGGATCCGGACGCCTTCATCTGGCAGCTCTCGGTGGGCGAGCAGCAGCGGGTCGAGATCCTGAAACTGCTGTATCGCAAGGCCGAAATCCTCATCCTGGACGAACCCACCGCGGTGCTGACCCCGCAGGAATCCGACGAACTGGCCGGCGTGGTGCACCTGATGCGCTCGGAAGGCAAGTCGGCCATCTTCATCACCCATAAAATGGAGGAAGTGATCAGCTTCTCCGACCGGGTGATGGTGCTGCGCAAGGGCAAGGTGGTCGCCGAAAAGCCCACCTCGGAAACCGACCCGCGCGACCTGGCGCGCCTCATGGTGGGCCGCGAGGTCCTGTACGACATTCCCAAGAAACCCTTTTCGCCGGGCGCGACGATCCTGGAACTGCGCGATGTCTGCGCGCTGGACGACCGCGGCCTGCCCGCCCTGAACAAGGTGAGCTTTTCGGTGCGCTCGGGCGAGATCCTGGGCATCGCGGGCGTGGCGGGCAACGGCCAGCGCGAACTGGCCGAAGTGATCACCGGCCTGCGCAGCGCCAGCTCCGGCTCGGTGTCGGTCAACTGTACGGACACCACCAACGGCAGCCCCCTCGACCTGATAAAGGCGGGGGTCAGCCACATCCCGCAGGACCGCTCCTCGGTCGGCGCCGTGGGCGACATGAGCGTGGCCTCGAACCTGGCCATGAAGGAATACCGGCACCGGCCCCTGTCCTTCGGTGCCTTCATCCTGCCGCGCCGCATCCTGGCCAAGGCGAAGGAAATGATCGCCGCCTTCAGGATCGCCACCCCCGGCCCCGAAACGCGCGTGAAGTTCCTGTCCGGCGGCAACATCCAGAAAACCATCCTGGCCCGCGAAATCGGATCCTGCAAATCCCTGCTGGTCGCGGTCTACCCCTCGCGCGGCCTGGACGTGGGCGCCACGGAGGCGGTGCGCAGCCGCCTGGTCGCCCAGCGCGACGATGGCCTGGCGGTGCTGTTCGTATCCGAGGACATCGACGAGCTCGCGCAGGTTTCCGACCGGATCGCCGTTTTGTTCGAGGGGCGGATCATGGGCATCCTGGACGCGAAGGATGCAGATCCGGAGCGCGTGGGGCTCCTGATGTCGGGCGTGGAGGTCACACCATGAGGGTCGTGTTCGAGAAACGAAAGTCGTTCTCAGCGGCGGCGCTGGTGGCCGTGCCCGCGGTTTCCTTTCTGGCCGCCCTGGTCCTGACCGGAATCGTGCTGGCGATATTCGACGCCGACCCCTTCGCCACCTTCGCCGCAATGTTCAAGGGCGCATTCGGATCGAAGATGGCCTTTTCCGAAACCCTCGTGAAGGCGATCCCCCTCATGCTCACCGGACTGGGTGTGGCGCTCGCGTTCAAGCTCAGGTTCTGGAACATCGGCGCCGAAGGCCAGCTCACCGCGGGCGGCGTGGCGGCAACCGGCGTGGCGCTCTTCGCCGCGGACTTCATTCCCGCCCCCCTGCTCCTGCCGGCGGCCCTGATCGCGGGCATGCTTGCCGGGGCGGCCTGGGCGGGCATCCCCGCCCTGCTGAAAACCGGCATGAAGGTCGACGAAACCCTGGTCACGCTGATGATGAACTACGTGGCCATCATGTTTTCCGAGTTCCTGTTTTACGGCCCCTGGCGCGATCCGAAGGGCTTCGGCTTCCCGGGCACGCGCGCCTTTCCCGAAGCGGCCTGGCTGCCGCGCATCCTGGGCCGCGCCCACGCGGGCCTGTTCTTTGCCCTCATTTTGGCGGCCCTCCTCTGGGTGGTCCTGAAGCGCACGCGCTGGGGCTTCGAACTGTCCATCATAGGGTCCAGCCCCAAGGCCGCCCGCTACCAGGGCATCTCCGTGAAGACGAACATCGTACTGGCGCTGCTCCTGTCCGGCGCGTTGTCTGGTCTCGCCGGCGCGGGCGAGGTCACGGCGATCTCGCGGCGGCTGCAGCAGGGGCTTTCGATCGGCTACGGCAACACGGCCATCATCGTGGCCTGGATGTCGCAGCTGAACCCCGCGGCCGTGCCCTTCGTGGCCATCCTGATGGCGGGCCTCCTGGTCGGCGGCGACCAGGTGCAGATGATGATGGGACTGCCCGCGGCCATGGGCCTGGTCATGCAGGGGCTGATCCTCTTCCCCATGCTCGCAGGCTCCCTGTTCACCGAATACCGGGTCAAGCTCGTGCCCGGCCCCCGCAGGAAGGCCAAGGCCGCCTGCGTCGAAGGAGGGGCATGATGGACATGGTCACCTCGATCCTTACCATTACCCTGCGCGCGGGCACCAGCCTGGTGTTCGCGACCGTGGGCGAAATCCTGACCCAGCGCTCGGGCATCATGAATCTCGGGGTCGAGGGCATGATGCTGATGGGCGCGCTTTCGGCTTTCGCCACCTCGTACTACACGGGCAACCTGGTGCTGTCGCTGGTCGTGGCTGCCTGCGTCGGGGGCATCCTCGCGATGCTGCACGCCTTCAACACGGTCACGATGCGCGCCAACCAGGTGGTGTCCGGCCTGTCGATCACCCTGTTCGGCCAGGGGTTCGCGGCCTTCCTGGGCCAGCGCCTGGGCCCCCAGTCCAACAATTTCCGGCTGGTGGGCATGTCCGGCGCCAAGTTCACGCCCTTCAAGGTCGAGGGCCTGGGCCAGGTTCCGATTCTGGGCGCCTTCGTGAGCCAGGACATCATGACCTACGCGGTCTACCTGCTGGTGCCGCTGGCCTGGTTTTTCCTGTACAAGACCCGCCCCGGACTGTGGCTGCGCTCGGTGGGCGACGACCCGCAGACCGCCGACGCCATGGGCGTCGACGTGCTGAAAACCAAGTACCTGTACACGGTGCTCGGCGGCATGCTGGTGGCCCTGGGCGGCGCCCACCTGTCGCTGTCCTACACCCCCGGCTGGACCGAGAACATCACCGGCGGCCGCGGCTGGATCGTGATCGCGCTGGTCATTTTCTCCATGTGGAATCCGGCGCGCGCCATCTGGGGCGCCCTGCTGTTCGGCGGGATAAACGCGGTGCAGTTCCGCCTGCAGGCATCCGGCACGCACATCCCCGCCGGTTTCCTGAACATGATGCCCTACCTGGCCACGATCCTGGTGCTGGTGCTGATCACCTGGTACGAAACCCTGTCCAAGCGCCTGGGCGGCCCCGCGGCGCTGGGCGTGTCGTACATGAGGGAGGACAAGTAAACCTCGGATCGACGCGATGGCGATGCCGCGAAAAAAGCCTCGAACGATCATAGAAGGGGAAGAATCATGGGTAAAAGCAATCGCGCTCCCTTTTTCCTGATCGGATTGGCGTTCGTTTCATCCCTTGCCGGCTGCGACCTCATGCGTTCGCTCTTCTTCCCGTCCCGGTTCGACTTCGATGAAAGGACGGTCTACGCCGGGGTGCTGAAAGGATCGC
>CAYRXK010000032.1:16462-28021 GCA_964428265.1 uncultured Treponemataceae bacterium | reverse complement strand
TGGGTGCGCTTCCTGACCAGCCACCCGAAGGACCTGTCCGACGACCTGATCGCCGTGCTGGCCTCCGAACCGATCTATTGCCGTCACGTGCACCTCTGCGTGCAGTCCGGATCCGACGCGATCCTGCAAGCCATGAACCGCAAGTACGACCGTACCTGGTACCTTTCCCTGGTGGAGCGCATGAAGGCGGCCATTCCGGGTCTTTCGCTGTCCACCGACATCCTGGTCGGTTTTCCGGGAGAAACCGAGGAAGACCTGGAGGATACCCTCGATCTGATGCGTCAGGTGGGATTTGTGTATTCTTTTATGTACTACTTCAACCCGCGAGAGGGCACGCCGGCGGTGAAACTGCCGGGAAAGGTGCCCGACAAGACTAAAAAGGCGCGGCTCGCCCGCGTGATCGAACTGCAGAAGGAGATCACGAAGGCGCAGATGGAGGCGCGGATCGGGCAGATCGACGAGGTGCTGATCGAGGGGCCGTCGCGCCGGTCGAAGCGCGAGGTGCTGGCGCGCACGCAGCGCGACGAGATGGTCGTGTTCGAGGCCGATGCGTCGCGCGTCGGGGATTTCGCGACGCTGCGCCTGGAACGTCTTTCGGGCAACACCTTCAGGGCGGTGGAGTGCGGCGCGCCGCCGTCCTGATCGCCGCGCTGGCTGCGGCGCTGCTCCGGCCGGCCTTTCCCGGCGGAGCCGTGGCGGTTGCGGCGCCCGCGTCGGCGCCCGCGTCGACACCATCAGCGCCCGCGATACCCACCGTAAAATACGGCAGCATGACCTTGGCGCAGGCGCGCCAGGCGATGGCAAAGGCGCCCGCGGGCGCACGGTACGCCGATTGGCTGGTGGCGCATGCCGAAGCCCTGGGGGCCGCCGAGGCCGCGACGCTCATCGCCGAATTGGCGCCCAAGGCCAGGGAGGCCGACAGGCCCTCGCTCCTGGCTCGCGCGGGATCCCTCTATCTGGCGATTGGACGCTACCGCGAGGCGGCCGCCGCCTTCGAGCGCTCCGGCCTGCCCGAATGGCGGATGACCGCCGCACGCTGCAGGATCGCGGCGGGCGAGTTCAAGGCCGCGCGCACCCTCGCCGCCGCGATTTCCGCCACGAGCGCGGCGGAAGCCGCCCTCGTACGGTCCTGGGCAGCCCTGCTCGAGGGCGCCGTGGACGCGGCATGGAAGGAAGCCGCATCCGCGCTCGGTTCGGGCTCCGCGGTTCGCCGCGAAGCCCTGTTCCTGCAGTGGATGGCGGCTTCGGCACCCGATTCGGCGCTCGCCATGGTCCTGACGGATATCGGCGCGCCCGGAGATCCGCGGGTTCCGCGCGCCGCCCTTCTGGCGGAATTTTCCGGTTCCGCCGAAGCCGCGCTGGTATCCGGAAAAATACGGCCCGAATCGGTAGCCTGGCTCGTCCTGGGCATCTACCCTCGACCTGAAGAATCCGCGACAAAACCGGCAGGCACCGCGAAAAGTCCCGGCGCGCAGGGGCCGGACAGGCCTGCGCCAGGGCAGGCGGCCGCAACGCCCGCCGCATCGGCCGCCGGAACCGGGGCGAACGGCAGCACCAGCCTTCAGGCGGGCTGGTTTTCCCGAAAGGAAAACGCCGACAACCTGGCCACGGTGCTGAAGAAAAAAGGCTTTGCCGCGAGGGTTGAAACGCAGAAAACCAAAACCGGCGAAACCCGCTGGGCGGTGCTCGTGGAACCCGACGGCGACTGGACAAAAACGCAGGCCCGCCTGAAGGATGCGGGCTACGAATCCTATCCTACCGACTGACCCTGCCCGCCTTCTCGGCGCGATCCTCCTGCGCCCTTCGCAGCCGCATGGATTCCGTGTAGCGCGGTCCCACGCCCGATGCGCTGACCTCGACGGGAATCAGGAAGAGAAGGTCCGGCTCGCCGGCTGCGGCCAGGTGCGAAGCCACGGGCCGCGGATCTCCGGACCATGCCAGGCGCGGGTGGAACCGCAGGGGCTGCCGGATGGTGCCGTCGCTGCGCAGGGGATGCAGATCGAGCACCTCGGCCCCATCGAGCCTGAACAGCGAAACCGCCCCGGCCATATCCTCGCGGTCGGGCAGGCCCCGAGCGCGGAAACGGTCTCCCTCGACCGACAGGAGAAAGCCCGAATCGGCGATCCAGGTACCCTGAACCGGCCGCGTGGCCAGAGGTTCCAGGCGGTGCATCGCTCCGACCTGGCCGCGGTTTCCGCGCACGCGGCGGTATTCCCCGTTCAGCGGTTGCGCGGATGAAATGCGCAGTACCTGCGCGTCGAGCACGCGCACTGAAATGCGGTCGGTGCCCGCAAGGCGGACCTCGACCAGCCTGACCAGGTCCGGCAGGGTTTCGTTCACGGTGGCGGCCAGCATGCCCATCGATGCAGGACTGGATGCCTTCCAGACAAAGACCTGGGTGGAAGAGGGATCGTTGCACAGGATCCGCCTTCCCTCGACATCGAAATCGATCAGCGTATCCTCGCGACCGGGCTCCGCATGCTCCCAGAGCCCGCCAAGGTAGGTTTCGAACACTGCCACGTCGCCGGTCAGCACCCGCGAGGCCAGGTCGAGCCCTATCTCCTGACCGGGCAGCAGCGATTCGGATTCGGGTTCGAAGCGGCCCGAACGCGGATCCTGCCGGTAGATCGTGCGCAGCATGGCGAAGGGATCCGATTCTGTCGGCATGGCGCGGTCGGCCACGATGGCAGCCGCCGCGGCCTGCGTGGGTTCCACCAATTCGATGCGCTCGGCGCTGCCGGAAAAGAGGGTCGTGTAGGCCGGACCAAGGGCGCCGAAGACCCCGATGGTCTGGCGGTTTTTCGCGTCGAGGCCGAAGCAGACCAGGGTGGCGCCGCCGTCGCCGCGGAGGTCCTTGACCTGGATGGCGAAGGACACCGGATTCACCGCCTCGGTCCGGACGCTCCACTGGCGCAGCCACAGCCCGATTTCGCCCCTGAAGTCCGCGATCAGGATTTCTATCGGCGCGTAGGGTTCGATCGTGTCGCGCACCACGACCACCTGTTCCAGGTCCTCGTCGGTATCGAGGTTGAGGTCGACCGTATCGAGCACGACCTTGTCCGGCCCCGCAGGAATGCGCGCGTTCGGCGCGGCCCCTTCGGAAGCCCGATCCGCGGGCCGGGCGGCGGGAACGGCCATGACGGTGCGGCTGGAAATCGGCACCGACGCCTCGCGCGAGCGAAGGATACGGCGCGCGCCGAGTCCGAGGATGAGTATGATGGCGAGGGCGACCGCGAACGCGAACAGACGCTTGGACAGGCTTACCATTCCGGGCCAGTGTGGCAAAGCTGGGCGGCGTAATCAAGCGGGCGCGCCAGGCGGCATCGGAAGCGCCAGGCGGCATCGGAAGCGCCAGGCGGCATCGGTGTGGACAGGTGCCCGCCGGCGCGGCTACATTCATCGCATGCGGTCATCGCGCAAGATTCCCGGCGCCCTTTCCCTCGTCTCGGGCGTCATCCTGGCCCTGGTCGTGGCCCTGGTCTGGATCATGGCGTTGCGCGAGGGCGAGCGCCGCGGCCTGATCGTGGAATACGACGCGTTTCGCGCCTCGTCTGCGCTCGCCGAGGAACTCAGGCGCGACCCCTCCGCGCCCGCCCCCGCGGGCCTCGACATTACCGCGTTCGGGCTGTACGACATGACCGGCAGCCCCCTGCGCCTGTACGGCTCCGCGCCCGCCGCGCTGGACCGGAGCGCCCTGCAGGGAATGCAGCGGTCGGGCTACGGCTCCGGCGGCGTTCCGGGCGCCTTCGATACGCGCATACAGCATGACGGTTCGCGCGTGATCCTTCTGCGCTTCCTGGGCAACCAGAGCGCGGCGCGGCAGATGATGCAGCAGGGCCAGTGGATGCGAAACCAGGGCAGGCGCCGCGAAACCGAATCCGCGCCCGGCAGTCCCGGCAATTCCGGCAGCACCGGCTATCCCGGCGGCCCGGGCATGGCGGCAAGCGGCGCGGAAATCCCCTTCGCGCGCCTTTTATGGATGCAGTACGACGCGGGCACCGCCTACCTCGAACGCGCCGTCTATCTCGGCATAGCGGTCGCCGTGACGCTGGCGGTCGGAGCCCTGTACGCTTTCCTGATCGTCCTGTTCAACCGCAACGAGAGGCTGCGCGGGCGCGAACTCCAGACCCGCGAACTGGTGCAGCTGGGCGAAGCGGCCCGCACCCTCGTGCATGAAATAAAGAATCCGCTGGGCATCATGCGCATCCATACCGCCAGCATCCGCAAGCGCTTGGCGGCCATCCCGAACGCACGCGACGCGGCGCCCGACGCATTGCCCGAAGCGGCGCCCGGCGCGCTTCCAGAAGCGGCACCGGGCGTGGCCGCCGACGCAATAGCCCGATCGGCGCACATAATCGATGCGGAAATATCACGGCTTTCCGAACTGGCCGACCGTATCCGGGAATTCCTGAAAGGAGGCGAGGGGGTGCCGCAGGCCGTGGCGCTTCCGGGCTTCCTTCAGCGATTCGCGGAACGCTATCGCGGCGGGGATTCGGGCGACCTGACGCTCCTGATCGATTCCGACGCCGAAGACGCGAAGGTGCGGATAGACCCCGAGCGTTGCACCCTGGCGCTGGACAACCTGGTGCGCAACGCGCGCGAGGCCAACGCCCAGGCCCTTCGGCGCGACGAGGCGGTCTGGCTGCGGCTTTCGGCCGCGGGCAGGGAATGGCGCATTTCCGTTCTCGATTCCGGCGCCGGCATAACGCCCGAAGTGCGCGAGCGCATGTTCGAGCCGTTCTTCACCACCAAGGAAAAGGGTTCGGGAATAGGCCTTGCGCTGGTGCGCAGGATCACCGAGGCGGCGGGCGGCAGGCTGGTCTACGAACCGCTGCCCGAGGGCGGCAGTTCGTTTTCCATGGTCCTGCCCCGCGCCCGCTGAACCGTCAGAGCGCCTCGAAGACCTTTTTTATGATGGCGATGGCCGCGCGCAGTTCCGCCTCGGTGATCACCAGCGGCGGGGCGAAGCGGATGATGTTGCCGTGGGTCTGCTTGGCAAGCAGGCCGGCTTCCTTCAGGGCGACGCAGGCGTTCCAGGCTTCGAACCCCTGTTCGAACACCACCGCGTTCAGAAGGCCCTTTCCGCGCACCAGCTTCATCCTCGGGCAGCGGATTCCCGCGACTTCCCTGCGGAAAATTTCGCCCAGGCGCTCGGCGTTTTCGTCCAGCTTTTCGTCCTCCAGCACTTCCAGCGCGGCCGTGCCGATGGCGCCGGCCAGCGGGTTGCCGCCAAAGGTTGACCCGTGCGTGCCGGGGGTGAAGACGTCCATCACGCGGTGGTCGGCCACTATGGCGGAGATCGGCATGATGCCGCCGCCCAGGGCCTTGCCCAGGCACATGATGTCCGGCCGCGCGTTTTCGTGCTGCCAGGCGAAGCGCTTGCCGGTGCGGCAGAATCCGGTCTGGATTTCGTCGGCGATGAACAGGACGTTGTGCTTGGTGCAGATGCCGCGTACCGCCGAAAGGTAGCCTTCGCTCGGCACGACCACGCCCGCCTCGCCCTGGATGGGTTCGATGATGACCGCGACCGTGTCGGGCGTGATCGCCGCTTCGATCGCCGCGGCGTCGCCATAGGCCACGCGAACGAAACCGGGCACGTAGGGGCCGTAGTTCACCAGCGAATCGGGATCGGACGACATGGAGATGGCGGCCAGGGTGCGGCCGTGGAAATTGCCCTCGGCGCAGATGATTTCCTGCCGGCCGTTGGGCACCTTCTTGATTTCGGCGCCCCAGCGGCGCGCGGCCTTCAGCGCGGTTTCGACCGCTTCCGCGCCCGTGTTCATCGGCAGCGCGGCTTCGTACCCGGTGTATTCGCAGAGCTTTTTCAGGAAGAGCCCCATGCGGTCGTTGTGGAAGGCGCGCGAGGTCAGCGTGACCCGGTCGAGCTGCTCCTTGGCGGCATTGACGACACGCGGGTGGAGGTGGCCCTGGTTCACCGCGGAATACGCCGAGAGGAAGTCGTAGTACGGCTTGCCTTCCGGGTCGTAGACCATGCAGCCTTTGCCTTGCGCGATGACGACGGGCAGCGGATGGTAGTTGTGGGCTCCATACCGCTCATCCAGGGCGATGTAGTCCTGGGACCTCATGTAGCGACCTCCTGGGGGATTTTCCGGAGCGCGGCGCGATGGCTCGGCCTCCGGAGTTTTTCGAGTATAGCAGGAGTGTTTCGCGGCGCGCCAGTGGGCGCGTCTAATGATTTATCATATCAATAAATATAGAAAAAAGCCTGCATAATGATGCAGGCTTCGCTCACTTCGGGAGTCCGGGCTCATGCAAAATCATAGCGGATCGAGGCGCGCGCCCGGTGCCGCCGCAGCGCCAGCGTGATGAGTTCGTCGATCAGGTCGGGGTAGGCGAGGCCCCCCGCGGCGCACATGCGCGGGTACATGGATATTCCGGTAAAACCTGGAATCGTGTTCGCCTCGTTCAGGTACAGCTCGCCGGTGCGGCGCTCCAGGAAGAAATCGATCCTGGCCATGCCGGACATCTCGCAGGCGCGGTAGGCGGCTACGGCGATCTCTCGGACGCGCGTCTCCGTGGCGGCGCCAAGGGGCGCCGGCACCAGAAGCCGCGCGCCGTCCGGATCCATGTACTTGGCTTCGTAATCGTAGAATTCATGGGTCGGCGCGATCTCGCCGGGCGTGAAGGCCCGCGGATCCTCGTTGCCCAGCACCGCGCACTCGATTTCGCGCGCGTCGACGAACGGCTCGATCAGCGCCTTTTCGTCCCATTCCAGGGCTTCGCGCAGGGCTTTTTCCAGTCCAGAGGCGTCGGCGATCTTCGATGCGCCCACCGAGGAGCCCGCGCAGGCGGGTTTCGCGAATGCGGGCCAGCCGAAGCGGGCCTCGATCTTGCGCGCGATGTGGGCGAGGCGCTCGGGCGTCAGGTCGGCGCGGCGCACGGTAATGAAGTCCACCACCGGCAAGCCCGCGCTTTTCCAGAGTTCCTTGGCTTTTTCCTTGTCCATGCCGAGGGCCGAGCCCAGGACGCCGGCGCCGGCATAGGGAAGGTCCGCCGTTTCAAGGAGGCCCTGCACGGTGCCATCCTCGCCGAAGGTGCCGTGCAGCACGGGAAAGACCACGTCGCAGGCCATGGGCTCGAATCGGCCGGACCCGGGTGCGGTTTCGGCCAGAAGGCCGGCACCCGGGGCGGCAATCACGCGCCTGCCGGGTTTCACGGGGGGCAGGGGACGCATGGAGGGGGCGGGATCGGCGGGCGCGGCGGACAAGGCAGCGCCGGCGGCCGTTCCGCGCAGGTACCCCTGCAGCTCCTCCTGCAGATACCAGACACCGTTTTTCGCGATGCCGATGGGGATCGCGTCGTAGCGGGCGCGGTCGATATGGGAGAGGATGCTCGCGGCGGAGACCAGCGAGACTTCGTGCTCGCCGGACTTGCCGCCGTACAGGATGGCGACGGTGGTCATGGGTGATTTCCTTTGTCGTTCATGAATCGAAGCCGAGCGCGGCCAGGGCCCGCCGGGCGGCGCTTTCCTCGTCATAGGGTTCGACGCGGTCGGCGTGGATGATCGAGTTCTCGTGGCCCTTGCCCAGGAGTATGACGGTGTCGCCGGGCCGGGCGAGCGATACGGCGCGGGCTATGGCCTGGTGCCGGTCGGGTATGAGGTACAGGCGCTCGCCGCGCGGCAATTCGGGGCAGCCTGCGGCGATTTCCTCCAGCAGGGCCATGGAGTCCTCGCCGCGGGGGTCCTCGTCCGCCAGGATGACGATGTCGCAGTGGTCGGCGGCGATCCTGCCCTGCGCGGGCCGCTTTTCGCGGTCGCGCTCGCCGCCCGAGCCGAACACGCAGATGAGCCTGCCCTTTACCGAGGCGCGCAGGGGCGGCAGCACGGTCTGAAAGGACGAGGGGGTGTGCGCGTAATCGATGATGAGGTCGAAGCCCTGGCCCGCGTCGACCCGGGACATGCGCCCCCGCACCGGACGCAACCCGGGAAGCAGCGCGGCGAACTCCGTCCAGGGCGCGCCCGACGCGGCGGAGGCGGCCAGGCAGGCGGCCAGCGCATTGGCGACGTTGAACTCGCCGGGCACCGGGAGGCGGGCCGGAACAACGACGCCGGTCGGTGCGGCGCCGTAGCCCGAACCTTGCGCGCCGGCGCGGAATTCGCGAATCGTGAACGAAATGCCGTCCGGCGCCGCGACGATATCGCCGGCCTGCAGGTGCAGGGCGCAGCGGGCGGGTATGTCGGCGTGATCGCCGGCAGCGGTCGCGCCGACTGCGGCCGCGCGCGTCGAAAAGCTCCAGAACGGGGCTGCGGCTGCATCGGCGAAGTACGCGGCCGATGGATCGTCGGCGTTCGCGATGCCGCAGGGCCCGGCGATCCGCCGCGCGCCCGAGATGGTCTTGCGGTGGTCGTGCGCGTCCAGCGCGCGGAACAGGTTGGCCTTGTCGGAGCGGTACTGCTCCCAGGTACCGTGGAACTCCAGATGCTCGTGCGTGACGTTCGTCATCACGCCGACATCGAAGCGCAGGTCGGCCAGGCGGGCGGTTCGGGGCGAAAGGCCATGGCTGGACGCCTCGACCACCGCGAACTCGCAACCAGAATCGCGCATGGCGGCCAGCATGCCCTGCACGGCGCAGGATTCCGGCGTGGTCTGGTGCTCGGGATTGGGCCGTTCGCCCGATCCGGTGTCCGACATCACGGTGGAAAAAAAGCCCGCCCTGCGTCCCGACAGGTTCAGGAGCTGCCAGGTGAAATAGACCGTGGTGCTCTTGCCTTCGGTACCGGTCACGCCGATCACCGCCAGGGAATCGGAAGGATGGCCGAAGAACTCGGCCGAGGCGCGCGACATCGCGGTGCGCGAATCCTCGACCTGAAGGAAGGCGACGCGGTTTTCGGGATCCGGGTCGAGTTCGGGGCCGGGGCCGGAGGCCGGCATGCGCTCGCAGAGCACGGCGGCGGCGCCTGAGCGGATCGCGGAAGCGATGTAGCGGTGGCCGTCGGTGTGGATGCCGGGCAGCGCGGCAAAAAGCCAGCCCGGTTTCACGGCCCGCGAGTCGTAGCTGATGCCCCGTATATCGACATCGGACGGACCCCGCCGCGCCGTGACGGCAAGCGCCTTTTCGATCCGGGAGAGTGGACATGTCATTGCGCGGACGAGCGTAGCATCCCGGGGCCGGGTGCGGCAACCGGATCGGAAGACCGTGGCCCGGGTCCCGGCGCGGCGGATGACAGCCACCCTCGATCCACGGCACAATCGTGCCGGCGGATAACCGCGCGGAGGGCATGCATATGTACCAGGTCCGGGTCGAGGGGTGGTTCGCCGCGGCGCACCACCTGGAGCATTATCACGGCAAATGCGAGCGGTTCCACGGCCACAACTACCGGGTGCATGTCTGGGCCGAGGGGGATTCGCTGGGCGAGGGCGGCATGCTCGTCGATTTCGGTGTCCTGAAGCAGGCCATGAACGGCGTGCTGGCGCGGCTGGACCATTCGGACCTGAACGACATCGCCGAATTCGACGGCGACCCCAGCGCCGAACGCATCGCGCGCTGGATTTTCACGCAGATCATGGCGGAAAACGAGGGGCTGCCGGTTTCAGCGGTCGATGTCTACGAGACCGAGACCAGCATGGCGCGCTATAGGGCCGATCAGCGGAAACCGGCTGAAGTCAGCGAAAACAAATGATCCGCGCGGCGGGCGCGCCCGCGTTCCCGAGCAGGGTGGCGAGCCTTGCGCGCTCACCGATGGAAATGCGCAGCATGAACGCGTCGCCGTAACGGTAATCCGTGCCGTCCCCACCGGGAGTCCGGTCCGACCACGAGGCGCGTTCGATAACTTTCTTTCCCAGGGATGCCTTGCTAATTTCGCAGGTCGATTCCCCGTTACCTTGCCTGAGGGTGTGGGCGATGCCCGATGCTTCCATCCAGGCGCCGAGTTCCGCGGCGAGCGCCCGGGCTGCGCTGCCTGAAAATTCCAGGTCTGCCCAGCGCGGCGCCGCCGGGGCGAGCGTGGCGGCCGGGGCACCCACGGCGACCGCCGCGGCCGGCGACAGGCCCATCCCGGCCAGCCGTGCGGCCGCCTTTTCCAGAAGGACCGCATCCGGGCCGCGCAGCGCGAACCGCGTGCGGCCCCACCTGCCCGCATGCGGGCCGAGCGTGCCCGCGAAAGGCCTATCCTTGGCGAACAGCAGTTCCTTCGCCGAAAACACGAAGGCTGCCGCCTCGGGCCATTCCCGGAACAGGGTCCGCAGGAGCCAGGCCGCTCGGTAGGCATCGGCAGCCCGCGCGATACCTTCCGGCAAATCGACATCCACCACGCGCTCGGCGAATTTCGCCTTGGCGGCCAGGAGCTTCGCGGTCCGTTCGGCCATGCCGTAGGGGCTCGCGTGCGCTGACCGGTGCCGGACCATGCGCACCCGCGCCGCGCCGTCGTCGCAGGCGCCGCAGTCGGAACAGGAGGCGCCCAGGCAACCGGGCCGGTCGACCCAGGCGCGCGAAGCCTCGTAGTGCGCGCGCAGGACGGCGTGGCGCGATTCGTCCTCGATGAATTCGAGGGGAGGTCTCCAGGCGGCATCCTTTTCGCGCGCGATCGCCGCGTCGGAAAGGCCGTGCCGCAGCCTGAACGCGCGCAGCGAGGCCTCCACGGGGCGCGGCAGCGACGTTTCATAGACCTGGCGGCTTTCCGCCAGGTCCTCGAGCCAGGGCAACAAGGTTCCGGTGTCAAGGGCGAGCACCTGGTCGACATAGTATTCGCCGAAATCGGCGGCCTCGCGGTACTCGATCCCCCTCGCCCCGCAGGCGGCGCGCAGGGCGGCGGAAATGGGCTTGAGCGCGGATTCGTCCAGCGCCAGGGGGGCGAACTGCAGGGGCGTGAAGGGCAACCTGACCAGAAAGCCCGCCGACGCGATCACCCTGAGGCCGGGCGCGCGCGCGGCGCGCAGAGTGTCGACCCGGGCGCAGAATTGGGCGAACTCGGCCAGGTCGTCTTCGGCCTCGAACCCCGAGATGATGTAGAAGAGCTTGATTTCCTTGACGCCGGGCACTACCAGGGCTTCCAGGCAGGCGTCCAGGTCGGCCTGCGACAAGCCCTTGCGGTAATAGGCCCGCATGCGTTCCGAAATGCCCTCTATGCCGAGGGTGAAGCTTTTCTTGCCGCCGGCCATCTCCAGGGCGGCCAGGCCGGGGCTGCGCGCCAGGATGTCCAGGCGCTGGCTCATGAACGAGACGCGGTCGAAGATGCGGTTCAGTTCGAAGATGAGGTCGTCGACCTGTTCGTGGGTGTTGAAGTTGAAGGAGTAGATGTCGAGGTTGTCCGCGCCGCTTTCGCGTTTCAGTTGGCGGGCGGCGGACAGGGCTGATTCGAGCGGCAGTTCGCGGTAGGGGCGGCGGTCCCATCCTTCCAGGCAGAAGGAGCAGAAGCCGGGACAGCCCTGCGTGATCGAGAGCCGCGCCGTGGACGCCGAATCCCCGTTCAGCACCGGGTAGCGCAGAAGCGGCTGCACCGCCGGAGACGGCACGCGCCGCCGCGCCCCGGCCGCATGCAGGCAGGGCCAGAACCCTTCCACCGCCGCGGCGGCGCGGAGCCTGCGCGCGCGCCCGGCC
>CAYRXK010000032.1:0-16362 GCA_964428265.1 uncultured Treponemataceae bacterium | reverse complement strand
AATTGGCCGAACCGCACAATATCCGCGCAAGTTCGCCGATGGCGCCCTCGCCCTCGCCGAAAAAGATGCCGTCGGGAATGGACTCGGTCGCGGGCGCATCGGGCCCCGCCCCGCGCACGACCAGCGATCCTGCGCAGGAGGCGTTCGAGCCTCCCATGATGACGATGGGGCAGCGTTCCATAGCGGCGCGCGCGCTCGCCCTTACCGGCAATCCGGAACGCGCGAAGAGCTGCGGAAGGTTCACCAGTTCCAGCGCGAAGGCGTTGGACACGAGCGCCAGGTCGAATGCGGCCAGCGGTCTGCCCGAAGCGCGGCCGAAAAACCAGGGCAGGCCCGCGCGGTCCAGCGCGGCGCGATCTGCCGCGACCGGCAGGAAGGCGAAATCGATGTAGGCGTCCGGCATCGCGGCGCGCGTTTCGGCGAACAGGACGGCGTGGGGGGTGGAAATGTCCACGTCGCTCCAGGTCGAGAGCCTTACCACGAGGATGCGGGCGTCCGCCCGATCCCACGCGGGGTTGGCCATGTCGCGCGCCGTCTCCGGCAGCACGATCGCGCCCTCGCGCAGGGGCGGCAGGTTCAGCGGATCCAAGCCGGAAGGCGGCACCCCGTCGGACCGGTGCGCCGCGGCGCCGTCATTCACCGCGCCTGCCTCGCGTATCCCGTGGGATGGGTCGATCGCGCGGGGGCTGGCGATCACGCGGGGGCTGGCGATCGCGCGGGGGCTGGCGATCGCGCGGGGCAGGGCGTCCGCGCCCATCTTGTACCTCCCGCGCCGCGAATCCTTCGCGCCTCTGCGCGCGGTGCTTTTCCTTTTCGGTTTCCGCGCGCCCGGCCCGGGCGAAGAATTCCTCGGGCATGGGTTCCAGAATCGCCCCCGCCTCCAGGAACTTGCAGCGGAACACGAAGTTTTCAGCCACGGCGATGCGCGCCGCGCGTTTCAGTTCAACGCCGTCGGCGAGCACGATGCTGATGCCGTTCGCGCCGGCGCGCCCGGTCCTGCCCGCGCGGTGGATGTACACCGGCGCCTCGTCCGGCAGGTCGAGGGATACGATATGGGTTATTCCGGCGATGTCCAGTCCGCGCGCGCCCAGGTCGGAGGTGACCAGGTAGCGCAGCCTGCCCTGCGCAAAGCGTTCCAGCGCCACGCGGCGGTGTTCCTTGTCCTGGCTGGCCATGACAGAGTCGGCCGGAAGGCCGGCCTGTTGCAGGCGTTCGGTGGCCCAGGCCACCCGGTCCGATCTCGACGCGAACACCAGGCAGCGCTCGGGGCGGATGGCCGCGTCCAGGCGCCTGATGAAATCGATGCGCTTGCGGTGGTCCGCGTAGAACGCCCAGTGCTCGATCCGTTCGGCCAGCACGCCTTCGGATCCGATGCGCGCCGATTCGGGATTGCGCATGAAGGGCAGGGCGAGCCTGCGGGTGCGTTCAGTCAGCGTGGCGGACGCCAGGACGCGCGCGCAGCCTCCCGGTACGGCGGCGGCGATCGCGTGCACGGTATCTTCGGTTTCCGGCGCGAAAAGGCGGTCGGCCTCGTCCAGCACCAGGGTGCGCAGGTTGGCCGTGCGGATCGCCCCCATCCTGACCAGGTCGGCCACGCGTCCCGGCGTGCCGATCACCACCGCGGCGCGCTTGCCCAGAACGGTAACCTGCCGCGACACGGGGCTGCCGCCCAGGATCGTCACCATATTCCAGGAAAGCCCCGCGGCATCGGCCAGGCGCTGGGCCTGCCCTGCCACCTGCACCGCGAGCTCCTGCGTGGGCGACAGCACCAGCAGCGCCGGCCCCCGCGAAAAGTCGGCCGCCGGCGTTGCTTTGCCGGCTTCCGTCGCGCCGGGCTTGCCGCCGCCTGTCTGCGATAGCGCGCGCGAAAACGCCGGCGCCAGGTACGCCAGCGTCTTGCCCGTACCCGTCTCCGACTGCATGTACAGGTCTTTGCCCTCGGCGATCAGGGGGATCGAGGCGCGCTGAACCGCCGTGGGTTCGGCGAAGCCCAGCGCGGCCATGGCGTCGGCGATGCGCGGATCGAGTCCGAGTCCGGAAAATGGAAGCATGTGCGGATAGTGGCATGCCGGGCGGGTTTTCGTATATAGTCGCCTGCGATGAATCTGGAAGCCTTCGTACTCGGCTCGGGCGGCATGATGCCGCTGCCGCATCGTCACCTCACCTCCGTCCTCCTCCGGCGCGAGGGCGAGCTATTCCTGTTCGACGGCGGCGAGGGCACGCAAATCTCGATCCGGCGCCTCAACCTCCGCTGGAAAAACATAACCGCGATTTTCGTGTCGCACATGCACGCGGATCACGTCACCGGACTGCCCGGAATCCTGATGCTTTCCGCGCAGGTCGACCGCGACATCCCGCTGTACATCTACGGCCCGCCGCGCCTGGCCGACTACATCGAACAGACGCGCCGATCCCTCGACATGTACATCAACTACGACATCATCGTACGTGAAATCACCGAACCGGGCATCGTCTGGGAGCAGGACGACTTCACGATCCGCGCCTTCCCGCTGCGCCATACCAAGACCTGCTACGGCTATACGATGGAGGAAAAACCCCGCCCCGGCGCCTTCCACCCCGAACGGGCCATGGAACTGGGCGTTCCGCGCGGACCCCGCTGGTCGGATCTGCAGGGCGGCAAGGACGTGACGCTGGCCGACGGGCGCGTCGTGCATCCGGGCGATGTCATGGGCCCGCCGCGCCTCGGGCGCAAGTTCACCTACCTGACCGACAGCCTGTATTTTCCCGAAGCCGCCAGGGAAGCCTCCGGCTCTGACCTTTTCATCTGCGAGGGCATGTTCGAATCGGCGCTGCTTTCATCTGCCGTGGAAAAAAAGCACATGACCGCGCGACAGGCCGCCACGATCGCGCGCGACGCAGGCGGCGTGAAGACCCTCGGCCTGATCCACTACAGCCCGCGCTATACCGAGCGCGACCTCAAGATCCTGCTGGACGAAGCGCGCGAAGTCTTCCCCGGCACCGTGCTCACGCGCGACCGGATGCAGTTTCCGATCGAATACGTGGACTGAGGGCGCATGCCGGATATTCCGGATCGAGGGTCCGGCGGCCCGACCCCCGAAGCCCGCGCAGCCGCGCCCGAAGACCGTGCACGCGATCCCGCGCCCGATTCCGGCGCGCCTCCCTGGTTCGCGCTCGGATTCCTCGCGCTGGCGCTCGTCCTGGCCGCGGCCGGCGCCTGGCTCCTGTCGCGCCCGCCCGCCGGTCGCGCGGCACGGCAGCCCGCGAACTCAGGCGGCACCGCCAGCGGCACCGGAACCGCCGGCAGCACCGACACCACCAACCCCGGCGCCAGCGCAAGCGCCGGTGCCGTTCGCGGCGTCCTGTCCCTGCTCGTCGCCGACCCCCACCGCAGCCTGGAAGCCGACTACCATCTCTTCGCCGAAATTGCCCGCGAAACCGGCTGGAACGTTCTCACGATACAGCCAGGCCAGGCCATCCCGCCCGGCAGCACCGTCCTCGCGATATTCGGTGGAGCCTTGCTGAGTTCCGGGGATGCGGCGCGCATCGCGGATTACCGTGCCGCCGGCGGGGGGCTTCTGATCATGGCCGGAGGCGTGGACATACTGGCCGCCGAACGCCTGTCCGCCCAGCCCCGCGCTCCCGACGCGCTGGACCGTCTTCTTGCCGGATCGGGCGTATCGATCGAACGAAGCCTCGTGCTGGACGCCGCCGCCCTCCCTGCTCCCTTCGAATCCGCGCCGGGCGGCGGACCCTCGATCCATGCGTATCATCATTGGTTTTCCGCATCCGGCGGCACGGGTCAGGGCGCGAGTGCGCAGGCTGCTCGGCTATTCTGGCCAAGCCCCGTCAGGGCCGGAACCGGGGCGGACACGATTCTGCGCGCTTCCGCCTCGGCGAGGATCATGGATGCAGGGTGGACGCTGGATCCTCCCGATGTGGCGCGCTGGTTTGCAGCGGGCAGGGGAAGGTCGGCGCCGGAAACGGCGCTCGGAGTCGCCCTGGAAACGCGGGGCTCCGGCAGGCTCGCGGTGATCGGTTCGGTTGACTTTGTCTCCTCGCTGATCGAGGACACCGGCTCGCGGGCCAACCCCGAGTTCGCGCTCAGGATCCTCGACTGGCTTTCGCGCGCTCGTACTTCGCCGGGTCGGCCCTGAAGGCCAGAATCCTCGAGGGTGAGCCCGAACGCGCCCGGGCGAGCGCCGCTTCGGCTTCGTGCAGGATAATGTCGCTTTCCAAGCCTGCCCTGCCCGCGCGCGCGCTCATGCCTACGTAGACCGGCGGAGGGCCGTCCAGATCACGGTACAGGCTGATGGTGGCGCCCAGCACGTCGACCAGGTCCTCCGCCATCCTGATGGCCTTGCCCAGATCCATGCCCGGCAAGATCAGGGCAAAGGCCCCGGTGCCCCGTTCGAACACGAGGTCCTTCGCGCCGAAATAATCCCGGACCGATGCGCCGATGGCGGGCAGGGCCGGATCCTGCTGGCCTGCGGAATCGCAGTGCAGCAGCATCACGCAGAGGTCCTGAAGCTCGGCCCGTGAAAGGTTTTCATCCACGCGGGCCGCGATGATGCCCGATCCGGAGCGGGCGGCCGATTCGGGCGGACGCGCGGGCGCCGCCAGGGGGCCGGCCTGAATCGGTTCCGGTTCGAATTCCGGTTCGGGCTCCGGTTCGAATTCCGCTTCGGGTTCGGGAACCGCCTCGAGTTCGTCCGTTTTCTCCCGCGGACGATCCGACGCCTCGACCTCCTCGACCTCCTCGTCCCACAGTTCTGGTTCGGCCATGCCTTCGTCGACATCGTCGATCTCGGCGACATCGTCGACATCGGCTGAATCGCCGGCATCGACGTTTTCAGGTTCTTCTTCGGAGAGCTCTTCCAGGAATTCATCCGGGCTTTCCGGTTCGAGATCCTGCGCAGGCGCCTCGGGCAGCTCGGACCTGTCGGGCATCGCGCGAACCTCGTCCCGGACATCGGCGGGAATTTCTCCGGACAGCGCCGGTTCGGGACGGGCGAGCAGGAACGCCGCGATCCCCGCGAGAATCAGCCATCCTCCCAGGAAGAGCGCGGCCCGCCCCGCCGCTTCCGACAGGTCGGAACGCGACACCGTGACGTACAGCGCGTTCAGTTTCATCCCGCCTGCCAGGTTGGTGCTGAATAGGGCGCTGCCGAGGCCCGTCGCGATGAATCCTCCCCGGGCTCCGGGGGTCGAGGGTGGCGCGAACAGCGGAGAATCGCCGGGCAGGCGCCAGACGGACAGGCCGCCCGAGTCCTGCACCTGGGCGGCCAGGAGGCGCGCGCTGCCGCGATACAGCGACTGCAGCCTTTCGCGCATGAACGGATCGGCGAGCGATGCCTCGTCCTGCACCGGCGCGAGCGCGTTGCGCAACACCGAGTATTCGGCGCCCGCCAGCCGTTCGCCCGAAGCGCGGGCGCCGATCAGCCTGAAAGCGACCGATCCGAGCGAAAGCGCGACGACCAGCAGGGTCAGCGCGGCGAGGAGTATCCGTATGGTTCTTTTCATGGCTCCATCCTGGACATATACTCTTATCGGCAGGGAGCGATGATCCCTTTCGCCTCTTTTTGCGATCCGTGCGCAGGAGGGAACGATGCCGACCTTATCCGGAACCAGATCCATGCGCCTGCCGGCCGGTTGGTATCCGCGCGATGCGGGTGAGGTGGCGCGCCTGGTCGGCGCCTGGCTCGGCGATGTCACGCCGGAAGGCGCCTCGTTCGCTTCGGTGTCGCCGCACGCGGGCTGGGCTTTTTCCGGCGATCTGGCCGCGCGCTCCGTGGCCGCCCTCCGGCCGAGCGACACGGTCGTCATCGTGGCCGGGCACCTGGGTTGCGCCGATCCCCTACTGGCCGCGTACGAACAGTCCTACGAAACCGTGCAGGGGCTGGTCGACGCCGACGCCATCCTGTTCGAAGCCCTGATCTCGGAACTCCGCGAAGACGGCATACCTGCGCCGGAACGCGACCGCTACGCCGACAACGGGGTGGAAACGCTCCTGCCCCTGGTCGCGGCCCTGCAGCCGGGCGCCCGGGCGCTCTGGCTCCGCTGCCCGCCGAATTTCATCGCGCGGCAGCTCGGCGCCGCCCTTATGCGCGCCGCCGCCGCAACCGGAAAGACCGTGTCGGTCGTGGGTTCGACCGACCTTACGCACTACGGGCCCGCCTACGGGTTTTCGCCCATGGGGTCGGGAGAAAAGGCGCGCGCCTGGGTGCGCAACGTGAACGACCGCGCCTTCGTCGCGGCGCTGGAGTCCATGAACCCCACGGCCCTGCTTGAAGCCGCGGTGTCGCGCGGCGCGGCCTGCTCGGGCGGCGCGGCCGCGGCCGCGCTCTGCTTCGCCCTGGAGTCCGGCGCCACCGAGGCGCGCATCCTCGGGCGCTCGCTTTCCTGCGATGTGCGGCCCGACGATTCCTTCGTGGGTTACTGCGCCGCCGCCTTCGCCTGACCGTCGCCGATCCCGAGCGCCCGCAGCACCGCCTGCTTCCATTTCCTTCCGCGGTCGAATTCGTGCAGGAACATGCCGAACGAGGTGCAGCCCGGCGAGAGCAGCACCGAATCCCCGCCCTGCGCGATGCGGATCGCCGCGTCCACCGCGGCTTCCAGGCGATCGTGGGGACCGTCGAATCCGATCCCGCGCGCCTTCAGCAGGGGAATGAGCTTGTCGGTGCCGGTGCCCGCCAGCAGGACGATCCTGCGGGCGCGCGCGTAGGCGTCGGCCACCGGTTCGAAGTCGATGTTCTTGTCCGTGCCGCCCGCCACCAGCACCACCGGAGATGAAAAGCTTTCCAGCGCGGCGGCGGTGGCCTGCGGAATGGTCGCCGCCGAATCGTTGTAATAGCGGACGCCCGACGCTTCGGCGAAAAACTCCATGCGGTGTTCTATGCCGGGAAAGCTCGCCGCCGCGGCGCGGACCTGTTCCGCGCCGCAGCCCATGAGGCGCAGCGCGATCCCCGCCGCCAGGAGGTTCCTGCGCATGTGGATGCCCCGCACCAGGAGCCCCTCCGGCACGATCAGTTCGGCGGATCCCGATCCCCCGCACGACTCGGGCAGCCTGCACCAGCCTGTGGCGACTTCCATTCCGCGCGGGCCGGCCTGGATCCATCCGCAGAATCCTCCCCGATCGCGCGCGCCGTACCCCACCGGCAGGGCCCGGGTTTCCCTCGCGAAGGAAAGGCCCCAATCCTGGTCCGTGTCGCATATCGTATAGTCGCCGGGGCCCTGGTCGGCGTAGATCAGGCGCTTGTGCGCGACGTATTCGGCCATGGTTTTATAGTGGTTCATGTGGTCCGGCATGATCGCGGTCAGCACCGCGACCTTCGGTTTCAGCACGCCCATGCCCTGGATGTCCGCGAGTTGCCAGGATGAGAGTTCCAGCACGACCGGCCGATCCGGCCCCGTCCTTTCCAGGAAATCGAGCGGCGACACGGTGATGTTTCCGCCCAGCAGGGACGCCATGCCGGAACTGACGAATCCGTGCTGGATCGCGCTTGCGGTGCTCGATTTGCCCTTGGATCCGGTTACCGCCACCAGCGGCGACCTGGACAGCTTCAGGAATATCGAGATGTCCGTCTCCACGGCGCGCGCGGCGGCCAGGTAGGGCGAATCCGGCTTTACCGCCGGATTTTTCACCACGAAATCCGCGCCGGAAAAATCGGCCATCTCGTGCCGGCCGAGCACGTAGCGCACGCGCCTGCCCTCCATGGCCCGTATCGAGGGCGCGAGCGTATTCTCGTCGCGCAGGTCGGTTACCGTCACTTCGGCGCCCGAATCGTGCAGGAAGGATGCGGCGGCAAGCCCCCCTCCGTGCAGGCCCAGACCCATCACGGTTACCTTCTTGCCCCTCAGGTCGTCCCTGCCGCGTATGTTCGGTCCCATGTTCGCTCCCCCGACGCGACACTAGCGCGCCTGTACCCGATGCGCAAGTCCGCCGCGATTGCCCCCGCCGGCGCGGGTGGCTATATTGTGCCCATGAACCTGTTTTCAGCATCCACGCCGCCGGTCCTGATGGCCCTGTACGCCACCATATTCACCTGGGGTATGACCGCGCTCGGCGCCGGCATGGTGTTCTTCTTCAAATCCATCAACCGCAAGGTGCTCGACGGCATGCTCGGTTTCGCCGCCGGCGTCATGATCGCCGCCAGCTTCTGGTCGCTGCTCGCCCCGAGCATCGAACTGGCTTCGGAACTCGGCATTCCCGAATGGCTTCCCGCCGTCGTCGGGTTCCTCGCCGGAGGTTTTTTCCTCAAGCTGGTGGACAAGGTGCTGCCCCACCTCCACCTCGGCCTGCGCATGGATCAGGCCGAAGGGCCGAAGACTTCGCTCACGCGCAGCATACTTCTCGTGCTCGCGATCACGCTGCACAACATTCCGGAAGGCCTCGCCGTGGGCGTGGGGTTCGGCGCCCTCTCGTCCGGGATCGAGTCGCTGTCGATTTCCGGAGCCATGGCGCTCGCCATGGGCATCGGCCTGCAGAATTTCCCGGAAGGCGCGGCGGTTTCCATCCCGCTTCGGCGCGAGGGGCTTTCCCGCACCCGCAGTTTCTTTTACGGCCAGGCATCCGGCATCGTGGAACCGATCGCGGGCGTCCTGGGAGCCCTGCTCGTCACCTCGGTGCAGCCCATCCTTCCCTATGCCCTGTCCTTCGCCGCGGGCGCCATGATCTACGTCGTCATCGAGGAAGTCGTGCCCGAATCCCAGACTTCGGGCAACTCGGACATTTCCACGATCGGCGCCCTACTGGGATTCGCCACCATGATGCTGCTCGACGTGGCGCTCGGCTGATTCCGGAATTCCCGAATCGGCGCTTTCCACGAAGGCGCGGTATCGAGGTGTCGAGGCGTACAGTTCCTCGTGCGTGCCCGTGCAGGTTATTCGGCCCGACTCCATGAATATCACGCGGTGCGCGAATTTCACCGTGGACATGCGGTGGGACGCGACCACGCAGGCAAGGCCCGCCGACCATTCCGTCAGTGAATCCATCAGCCGCTGCTCGTTTTCAGCGTCCAGGCTCGCCGTTATGTCGTCCAGAAGCAGTATGTCGGGTTCGCCCGCCACCGCCCGCGCGATGGCCAGCCGCTGGCGCTGGCCGCCGGACAGCGATGCGCCCCGCGCTTCCAGGGACGAATCGGCGCCATAGGGCAGCCGTTCCACTTCCGCCTCGAGCTGGGCGATCGACAGGGCGCGTTCGAGGAGCGAGCCGGAAAGCGTGAAACCATCCCCCCGGGCGCCGAAGGCCACATTTTCCCGCACCGAACCCGAAAACAGGTTCGCCTCCTGCGGCACATACCCGATGCGCGAGTGCGTGCCAGATGCCGTTCCGCACCTGGCAACGCTTCCCCGATCAGGCTGCAGGATGCCGCAGAGCAGCTTCAGCAGGGTACTCTTTCCGCAGCCCACCGGACCCATGAGCGCGATGCGTTCCCCCTTCCGGACTTCGAGGGAAATACCGTCGATCGCGAACTGCGCCGCGCCCGGGTACCGGAATGAAAGACCGGCGGCGGCGATCGCCGCGACGTCGCTCGCGGTGACGGGGTCATCCGCCGCCGGCTCCGCGGGTCTTCCGGAGGGCGCGATTTCCTCCAGCCGGTCGATGTTGGCCCAGGATCGCTTGGCGGAGATGAAGAGCTGGGGAATGTCCAGGATCGGGTACACCAGCATGCCCAGGTAATTGTAGAACGCGTAAAACGTGCCGATCGAAATCCTTCCGCGCGCCGCCTCCAGCCCGCCTGCGAAAATCAGGGCGATCTGCGCGAAATAGTCGATGTACTGGTACAGGAGCAGCAGCACCGCGTCCAATCGCGCCAGGCGGGTTTCGGTCTGCACGCGGCGCGCCATCGCCTGCGCGAAAAACCTTCCGTACTTGCGCTCCGCCGCGTGCGCCTTGATCACGCGCACGCCGGAAAAACTCATCTCCAGCTGGTTGTTGATTTCCGAAATCGCTTCCTGGTTGCGCCGGAAGCTCGCGTAGATCCGGTGCTCGGCGAAGGAGAATATCCCTATCATCAGCGGCAGTGGAATTATCGACAGCAGGGTCAGCCTGAAATTCATGCCCGCCATCGCCGCCAGGCACAGGACGATCTTCCCCATGGCCTCCATTGCGCGGAATATCCCCGAGCAGAGGAACCAGGACAGCCTCCCGTCGGAGGAAATGTCGTCCGAGAGCCGCGTCACCAGGTCTCCTGTCCTGTACGAGGATACGAAACCGAATTCGCGGTTGAGCAGGCCGGAAAAATACCGGGTGCGGAGAAGATACTCGAAAGCCGCGTTGGTGGCCGCCCGGATGCCGGGAAACAGCGAGGCCACGAAATTGCCCGCGCCCACCGCGATGAACAGCCATGCGATCCTGCGCGCCAGCGCCAGCGATTCTTCCAGGGGCGCCCTTCTTTCGGCGCTGGCCTGAAGGGTATCCAGAAGGTATTTCGAGAGCCAGGGAAAGGCCACCGCCACCGCGCTGGACACAAGGGTAAGTCCCGCCATGAGGATCACGAGCGGCAGCTTTTCCTTCCAGATTTTCCAGATCCACGCCATGTGGCCGCCGAAATCCCCGCTATCCGGAGGGACGGGCGATCGCGCCGCGCTCACGAACCGGCCTCCGCGCCCGAGCCGTTCGCGGCGTCGGGAAATTGCAGCGCCACCAGGCGCGCGTATTCGGGACATGCGCGCATGAGTTCCCTGTGCGCGCCCCGCGCCTCGATGCGCCCTTCGCGGAAAAACAGTATCTCGTCGGCATCCAGCACGCTGGAAAGCCGGTGCGCCACGACGACCGTCGTCCTGCCCGATGTCAGATCGCCCATCGCGGCGCGGATTTTCGCCTCGGTGGGCATGTCCACCGAGGCTGTGGCTTCATCGAGGATGATGACATCCGGATCGGCGGCGATGGCGCGCGCGAATGACAGCAATTGGCGCTCGCCCGCGGACAGGTTCGCGCCCCTCTCCCTGATCGCCGAATCCTCGCCGTCAGGCAGGCGCGCGACCAGATCCATCGCCTGGGCGGACGCGAGCGCCTCGCGCACCTTGTGCGCGGGCACCGAATCATCGTACACCCGGACATTTTCCAGCACCGAACCGGGAAACAGGTAGGCTTCCTGCAGGACCAGTCCAAGCCTGCGGCGCCAGGCGGCGGTTTCGATCTCCTGAAGGTCCTTGCCGTCGACCAGGATACTTCCCTTTCCCGGGGCATGGAATTTGCACAGGAGGTTCACCACCGTGGACTTTCCCGATCCCGACGGGCCGACCAGGGCGATCTTCCGGCCCGGGCGAACCGTGAACGAAACTCCGCGCAGCACCCATTCATCGCCATAGGCGAACCACACATCGCGCAGTTCGATCGAGCCGATCCTGCCGGCGGGGGCCGTTCCCCCCGATCCCTCTGGCTTCAGGTCGAACAACGCGAGAATCCTGCCCAGCGATACTCGCGAAGCCTGGAGCGCGCGCACGTTTTCGGCGATTTCCATCAGCGGATCAAGCAGGCGCCGTCCGTAATCCAGGAACACCAGCAGGGTTCCGATCGTCATAGCCCCCTGCGCGATGCGCGGGGCGAATGTCAGAATCACCGCGACCATGAACAGCGGCCCGATGGCGAAACCGAGCAGACCCATGGCCAGGCGTTCCATCACCATGGTGGAGATGTCGTTGTCGCGCTTTTCGGCGGCCGCGCGGTCAAGGCGGGCGGTTGCCCAGGATTCCCGTCCGAAGGCCTTCACCGCCTCGAATGCCTGCAGCGTCTCGGCTATCAGCCCCGATATTTTCGCGTTGAGCGATCTGGACTTTTCGTAGCGCGGGATGAGCCGGTCGAATGACCACAGCACCGCCGCCATGAGCGGAGGAGCCAGCAGGACGATCCAGAGCGTCACGGCGGGCTGCAGCGCCATGCACACGGCCACCATTCCCAGGAATAGCGCGGCGCCGGCGACCAGACCCACCCCCGTGCGCGAGAACAGTTCCCGCACCCGTTCCGTGTCGCTTTCAGTCCTCGATATCAGTTCACCCACGGGATGATGGTCGAAATACGAGACGGGCAGGGTGAGCAGGTGCTCGAACAGCTGTTTTTTCAGCGAACTGACGACCCCTATGCCCACGCGGGAGAGCCAGATGTTCTGGCCGAACCCGGCGGCACCGGTCGCGAGCACGACGCCCAGGTACGCGAAGGCGAGGGCGGCCATCCGCCCCGTGTCGCCCGAGGGTATCGCGGTGTCGATCATCGACTTGAGTATGAGGGGCAGGGAAAGCTGCCCGGCCGTGGCGACCGTCATGCAGAGGGCGCCGCTGGCGAGCGGCGCCCGATACGCGGCAACGTGCGGGGCCAGGCGCGCGAAAGCCGCGCGGGTTTGCGGACCCTCTTTCACGATGGCGCGGCGCGGCCCAGGTAGGCCGCCGAGACGCGCGGGTCGCCGGCCAGTTCCTGCGCCGGACCATGGGCCATCACGTGCCCCAGTTCGAGGATATAGCCGCGCGAGGCGGCTTTCAGGGCCTTGCGCGCGTTCTGCTCCACCAGGAGGATCGAGACTTTTTCCTCCTGGTGTATCCGCCTGATCATGGAGAAAATCTCCTGCACGATTATGGGCGCAAGGCCGAGCGACGGCTCGTCCAGCAGCAGCAGCGACGGTTTGGCCACCAGTGCCCTGCCGATCGCCAGCATCTGCTGCTCGCCGCCCGACAGGGTGCCCGACAATTGCCGGCGACGCTCCGCGAGGATGGGGAACAGATCGTACACGCGTTCCTCGGTCCTGCGCGCCTCGGCCGCATCGCGCGCCTTGCGCACGCCATAGGCTCCCAATTTAAGGTTTTCCGCCACCGACAGGGTGGCGAACACGCGCCGGCCTTCGGGGACATGCGCGATTCCCATCGACGCGAGCCCGAAATTCGGCGTCCGGGAAATGTCCTCGCCGCGGAAGAGTATTTCGCCGGAGGTCCGCGCCCGCAGGCCGGAAATGGCGCGCAGGAGGCTGGTTTTTCCCGCGCCGTTCGCGCCCAGCACCGCCACGATCTCGTTTTCGCCGACCTCGACGCTTACCTTGTCGAGCGCTCGCACCGCGCCGTAATCGAGGCAGAGGTCCTTCACCGAAAGGATGCTTGGCATGACGTCAATCCTCTTCTTCGCCCAGATAGGCTTCGATCACGCGCCGGTCGCAGCGGATGTCGCACATCGCGCCCGAGGCGATTTTCCTGCCCGCCTGCATGACCACCACGCCGTCGGACACGCGGTCCACCAGGTTCATGTCGTGCTCGATCAGCAGGATGGTATAGCCGTCCGCCGCCAGTTCGGCCAGCAGGCGCGCCAGGTCCGAGGTCTCCGCGTCGTTCAGTCCCGACGACGGTTCGTCCAGCACGATGAGCGACGGATCCGAGGCGAGCGCCCGCGCGATTTCCAGGTAGCGCCGTTTTCCGTACGGGAGCGAGGCCGCGCTCGTGTCGCGCAGTTCTGAAAGTCCGACGCGCGCCAGGCAGGCGAGCGCCTTCTCGTGCATGCGGCGTTCTTCGTCGCGCTGCGCCCGGGTGCGGAGCACCGCCGCGGCGGGGCCGGCCCTTCCGTGGCTGTGCGGGCCGCAAAGCACGTTTTCCAGGCAGGTGAGCGAAGGGAAAATCCTGATGTTCTGGAATGTCCGCGCGATGCCCGCCTGAACGATCCGGTGCGGCTTCCATCCCGAAATGTCGCGGCCATCGAAGACTATCCTTCCGGATTGCGGCTTGTAGATGCCCGTGATGAGGTTGAACACCGTCGTCTTGCCGGCGCCGTTCGGTCCGATCAGCGCGGTGATCCTTCCCTTGGGCACGGCGAGTTCCATGCCCGCCACCGCGGTGACGCCTCCGAACGAAAGTTTGGCCGAATCTACCACGAGAAGGTCGCCTGCGGCCGCGGCCGGCCCTCCTGCCCCGGTATCGGCGCAGCGGTCCTTGCAGGCGGTGTCGGGCGCGGGCTTGCCGGATCGCGCAGGTTCCGCCGTCGCCTCGTCTCCTCCAGCATCCGAACCGCGCTTGCGCGGCAGTATGCCCGCCGGCCTGAAGATCATCATCGCCATCAGCGCGAGTCCGAAAAAGAGCAGGCGATAATTCGCGAAGGGCCTGAAGACCTCGGGGAATATCGTGATCACCAGGGCGCCGAGGATCGTGCCGGGAATCGATCCCAGGCCGCCGAGCAGCACGATGCAGAACAGCAGCGACGATTCCATGAACGTGAAGCTCTCGGGCGACACCGACATCTGCTTCGACGCGTAGATGTTCCCGGCCAGGCCCGCGAAGGCGGCGCCGATCACGAAGGCCCAGAGCTTGTGCGACCGTACGTCGACGCCGCAGGCTTCCGCGGCGATCTCGTCCTCGCGGATAAAGTTCCAGGCCCTGCCGGTGCGGCTTCGCTGCAGGCGGTGCAGCGCGAAGATGGAAATGCCGATTATCGCCCAGATGTAGTAGTAGAACTGTCGCGACGATTCGATGGGGAACAGCAGCGCCGGGTTGTCTATGCCGTTGATTCCGTTCGGCCCGCCGGTCATGCCGAATGGATTGTTGATCATCGTCAGGCGCACGATCTCGCCGATGCCGATGGTGACGATGCACAGATAGTCGCCCTTCAGGTGGATCACCGGCGAGGTGACCAGCCAGGCGAACAGGCCCGCCACGATGGCCGACACGGGCGCCAGTGCCAGCACGGGAATCCCGAACCGCGTGTTCAGGATGGCCGTAACGTAGGCGCCGATCGCGTAGAAACCGGTATGCCCCAGGTCGAACAGCCCGACCTCTCCCAGCACCACGTTGAGCGACATGCCCAGCAGCGCGTAGATGCCGAAATAGAAACCGATATCGATCCAGTAATCGCTGACGAAGGGAAGGAGCGGATAGATGACAAGGGCGGCCGCCGCGGCCAGTGGCGCATAACGCGTTATGCGATTCTTTCCTCCGCCGTCTCCGTGCCCGCCGTCCGCGGCCCTGATGTACGCAAGGATGCCGTCGGTGATGCCGCTCATACTTTCTCCGCGGTTTTCTCGCCCAGGATGCCCGTGGGGCGGACGATGAGGGTGAGGATCAGCAGCAGGAAGACGAAGACGTCCTTCCATGCGCCCGAGAGGTAGCCGGAAATCATCGATTCAACGATGCCGAGCAGGAGCCCGCCGATCATGGCTCCGGGAATGTTGCCTATGCCGCCCAGGATGGTCGCGGTGAAGGCCTTCAGTCCGTAGGCCCATCCCATGTTGAAATTGATCGCGCGGTAGTACATCCCGTTCATCAGGCCGGCCGCGCCGCCGAGCGCGGGACCGAGCGCGAACACGAAGAAAATCACCTTGCGCACGTCGATGCCGATGAGGGTCGCCGTTTCGCGGTCGAGCGCCGTGGCGCGCACCGCGGCGCCGAAGGTGGTCTTTTCCACGATTATCCAGATGGCCAGCATGAGGGCGAAGCTTATGGCGAGGATCGCCACCTGCAGTTCGGTTACCGGAATGCCCGCGATCCTGAAGCGCAGCGACGGCACCACCGACGCGGGAAAGGCGCGGGGACGCGCGCCCCAGATTGCCATGATGCCGTTCTGGATGAAGATGGCCATGCCCAGGGCCGACACCACCAGCGACAGGCGGCCCGACGGATAGACGGGCCGGTAGGCGATCCGTTCCACCAGGATGCCCGCCAGGCCTATGAATACCGCGACGATGAGCGCGGTGAAGGCCATGCCTCCCCAGACGCCGAGGGCGGCGGTCACCGGGCCGGTGCCTGAGCCGAGGATCGCGTAGCCGAGAAAGGCGCCGAGGGCGAAAAGGTCTCCATGCGCGAAATTTATCAGTTTCATCACGCCGTACACCATCGAGTAACCCAGGGCCACCAGGGCGTAGAAGGACCCGATGGTCAATCCATTTACCAATTGTTCGATGAATGTTGTCACGGTTTTCGCCTCTCGGGCACGCAGGGGTTGGACAGCATTGCGTGGAGCGCTGAAAACCCTCCGGCAGGCTGTCAGGCTGCCGGAGGGCGGCGAACGGGAATCAGCGCTGCGAGACGGCGAGCTTGCCTGAAGGATCTATCACGTACATTTTATACGGAACATCCTTGCGGTCGCCTCGCTCGGTGAAGAGCACCGGGCCGGTCACGCCTTCGATGCCGTCCATCTTGGAGCGCATGGCGTCGGCGATGGCAGCGCCGTCCGTCTTGCCCGCCTTGCCGATGGCGCCGACAAGGGCGTAGAGCGCGTCGGCCGCGTACACCGGCCAGGGGCTGGACGGAAGTTCCTTGAACTTTTCGGTGTACAGCTTCGAGAACTCGGCCGCGATCGTCGTGGTCACGTCGGTGATCAGGGGTTCCTGCGTCATCATCGCGCCCGCGGCGACACCCAGGCCCGCGATCTTCACGAAGTCGTCGTTGATGGCCGCGTTGCCGCCGATGAAGGGG
>CAYRXK010000031.1:22201-28410 GCA_964428265.1 uncultured Treponemataceae bacterium | reverse complement strand
GCTTACTTGGCCGCGCCGAGAACCGCGTCCTTGCAGGCCTTGGAAACCGTGATCTTCACCGCGGTCTTGGCCGGAATCTTGATCGCTTCGCCCGTGGCGGGATTGCGGCCGGTGCGCGCCTTGCGCTTGGTCAGCTTGAGTATGCCGATGCCGGGAATCGTGAACTTCTTGTTCTTTTTCGCTTCCTTGTACGCGAGGTCCGCGTAGGCGTCGATGAAGGCGACGGTGTCTTTCTTGGTAAGACCGGTCTTCTCGGCAAGCTGGGCGACGATCTGCGCTTTGGTAAGCGATTTGGTGGTGGTGGGCATCGTGACGCTCCTTTCGTGGAAGGATAATCGCCTGGAAGGCGTGTGGGCATGCGGTCCGGGCTGCGTATGCAACTCTCCGCATGCTGTAGTTTGTTCTTACATGATTATAGCACCATTTTTACCAAAATGTGCAATTTTCCAATATTTTCAGGCCGAATCGCACATCGGTCCGCGCGCGTTGAGCATCGTGCCGCTTCCGGATTATACTCCTTCGCGGTACCAAAGGAGCACGCAATGAACAAGGCCCTGGAAACCCTGAAGGAACGCGGGTTTCTCAAGCAATGCACCGACCTCGACGGCCTCTCGGCCCTGATGGACCGCGAACCCGTCACCTTCTACATCGGAGTGGACCCCACCGGCCCCTCGCTGCACATCGGCCACATGGTGCCCTTCTTCGCGCTACGCCACCTCTGTGACGCAGGCCACGTGGGCATCGCGCTGCTCGGTGCGGGCACCGCGCGCATCGGCGATCCTTCCGGCAAGAGTGAAATGCGCAAGATGATAAGCTACGAGGCTATCGACGCCAACGCCGAACTGTTCCGCGCGCAGCTGGATCGTTTCGTGGGCTTCGACGGAAAGGCCCGCTACACCTCGAACAACAAGGAATGGCTCGCGCAGCTCAATTACATCGACTTCCTGCGCGACATCGGCCGCCACTTTTCGGTCAACCGCATGCTTTCTTTCGAGGCCTACAAGATCCGGATGGAGACGGGCCTGTCCTTCATCGAGTTCAACTACCAGCTCCTGCAGAGCTACGACTTCCTGCAGCTGTACAAGCGCCACGGCTGCCGCATGCAGATCGGCGGCGACGACCAGTGGGGCAACATCGTCGCGGGCATCGAACTGATCCGCCGCACCGAGGGTGCCGAATGCTTCGGCCTGACCTTCCCCCTGGTCATGACCTCCGACGGCAAGAAGATGGGCAAGACCGAAAAGGGCGCGCTCTTCCTCGACCCGGCCATGACCAGCCCCTACGATTTTTTCCAGTATTGGCGCAACGTGTCCGACGCGGATGTCGAGCGCTTCCTGCTGATGTTCACTTTCCTGCCGGCGGAAGAGTGCAGGGCGCTGGGCGCGGCGAAGGACGCCGCCATCAACGCCGCCAAGGAACGCCTGGCCTGGGAAGTCACGGCGCTGATCCACGGGCGCGACGAGGCCGACAAGGCCCTGGCGGCCGCGCGCGCCGCATTCGGCCATGGCGGCGACGCCGCCGAGATACCGTCGGTGCGGATTCCCCGCGCGCGCCTGGACGCCGGCATCGGCGTGCTCGAACTGTTCGTGGACGCGGGGCTGGCCGCGTCGCGCAGCGAGGCGCGCAGGTTGGTGCAGCAGGGCGGCGCTTCTGTGAACGACGCCAAGGTGTCCGACGAGTCCGCGTCGTTCGGTACGGTCTCGCTGGTAGGCGGCGAGCTGTTCCTGCGCGCGGGTAAGAAACGCGTCTGCAGGGTGGTTCCGGACTGATCGGACCCGTCACCGCCTGAAGGAATCGGCCGATTCCCGGCCAGGTCATCACAGGTAATCACAGATAATAACAGCCCATCACAGCCCATGAAAAAGGCCGCGCGCCCGGATTCCCGGGGAGCGCGGCCTTCTCATTGGAAACGACGAAGTCGCCGGTACGTCGACGATGTCGCTGGATTCCGGCTCAGGGCGCCAGGCGCAGGTTGGCGCCGAGGGTCAGGCTGACCGCGGCGATCCTGTTTTCGGTGTCCTTGTCCGCGGATTCGGTCCAGTAGCTGACCGGGTACTGCGAGATGCCCGCGGCGGTGCCGCCGAAAAAGCGCGCGTTGATGAAGGCGTCGGCGCGTTCGTTCAGCGCCATGCCGGCGCGCAGCGATGCGTCGATTATTGAACCTTCGAACGCGAAGGTGGCGCCGTTGATCAGTGAACTGGAGGCATAGATGCCGGTCGCCTCCATGCCGAGCCAGGCGCGCTGTCCGAGCTTGACGCGACCGGCGATGGCGAGGGCGGGGACGATGCCCAGATTCTGGGACACAACCTGCTTGGCTCCGTCCTGCTGGGCGAAGCGGATGGATGCGTTGCGCAGCTGGATGGCGCCGCCCGCGGAGAAGTTGGTTTCGTTGTCGCCCGCGACACGGTAGCGGTAGGTCAGACGATAGAAGGGGAAGCCATAGGTCAGGTTCATCGGGGTGCCGGTGGCGAAGGTAACGTCGTCCACGGTGACGGCCGACTTGAAGGTGACCTGGGTGTCCAGCTGCAGCGGCTGGTACAGGAACTGCACGTCGTGCTTTTCGGCGATGGCCAGGCCCGCGGTAAAGCGCTCGAAGGGGTAGAGGATTTCCTGGCCGCCCTGGGCCACGAAATCGAAGGTGGAGTTGATCGGCGCGACCGTGGCGGATCCGGAACGGTAGGTGTGGGCCAGTACCCGGATGGCGCCCAGTTCATAGTTTACGTAGGGCTTGACGACCGGCTCTTCGGCGAAGGCGAGGGTGGGTGCGGCGAGGAATGCGAGCAGGACGGCCGCGAACACTGATGTACGAACTTGTTTCATTGGATAACCTCCATTGGATATCATCATGGACGTTAATATATGCACGACTTACCAAATGGTAAACAGGAAACGAGAAAAAATTTAACCAGATGGTAAATTTTAGCCCGGGACGGGTCAGTCGATGAATCGTACGATTGAAGCCAGCGGTTCCCTGATCTTTTCGGCCACCGGCACGGCCGCATGGCCAAAGGCGACCACGAGGCTGACGGCGCGGGTCGCGGGGGCGGCGCTGCAGATTCCGAGCACCTCCTCCTCGCGGAAACCTTCTATGGCGATGCTGTCGATGCCGATCGCGCGGGCGCCGGTCATCATGTTCGCGCAGGCGAGGTATCCCTGGGCGCGCGACCAATGGTCCAGCAGGCCCCCGTCGCGCAGGTACCGATAGTAGCCCTCGTAATCGGGCACGAACAGCGGAAGGCCGCCGGGAAAGCGCGCGCCGCGCTGCCGGACGAAGTCCGAGTCGGGCTGGAAATCGGGACCGCGGCGCACCAGGATGCAGGCGACCAGGGCGGCGGAACCCACCGCTTCCTGGTCGAAGCAGGCGCGCTCCATGCGCGCGATGTTCGCCCTCGACCTGATGGCGACGAATTCCCAAGGTTCCAGTCCGAAGCTCGAGGGCGAGAGCCTGCCGCATTCGAGGATGTATCCGGTTTCGTCGTCGGAGAGCGCCCGGGATCCGTCGAATTTCCGGCAGGCGAAGCGGCTGCGCATCAGGTCGAGGTAGCCGTCCCTATCCATCAGGCCAGGTCCAGCGCCACGTCGAACATGCCTTCCAGCATGGTCTGCCGCTCGGCAGCGCTCAGTTCCTTGCGCGTGACGTTGGAATCCGAGCAGGTCAGGATGGTGAGCGCGCGGCGATGCAGGTAGGCGGCGTTGCAGTACAGCGCATAGCATTCCATATCGGTGGCGGCGCAGCCCATGTCGGCCCATTTTTTCCAGCCGCGTTCGTCAGGCAGGGCGGAGTAGAGCGAGAACACGTCCGAGGAGAGGATGCCGCCGGCCCAATGCCGGTAGCCGCGCGCGCGCGCCGAGGCGACGGCCGACTCGAGCATGCCGTAGTCGGCCGCGGGCGAAAAGGTGCCGGGCAGTTCGTACTGGGCCGCCCAGGCCGAATCCGTGGAAGCGGTCATCGCGAATACCAGGTCGCCCACCTCGATATCGGGGGTCAGGCCGCCGCAGGTACCGATGCGCACGATGCGCTCGACATCGTAGAAGCGGAAAAGCTCGAAGGAGTAGATGCCCATGGAGGGAGCGCCCATGCCGGAACCCATTACCGACACGGGTTTTCCTTTCCAGGTGCCGGTGAACCCGAGCATGTTGCGCACGCCCGTGACCTTGCGCACGTCGGACAGGCGAGTGCGCGCCAGGTGCTCGGCACGCAGGGGATCGCCGGGCATGAGGACAAAGGGGGCGAAGTCGCCCGACCGTGCGGCGTTGTGGGGCGTACCGTCGCGATAGCTCGCCAGGCCCCGTTCGCGCATGCGGTGATGGTCCATGGATCAGGCTCCTTTTTCGTAGGGTTGGCCGTTGGCGCGCGGCGCGTAGTCCTTGCCGGAAAAGGCGACCAGGGTCACCAGGGTGATCAGGTAGGGCATCACGCTGAAGAATTCCGAAGGCAGGCTGCGCAGCGACTCGATATTCACCATATAGATCGCCAGCGCCACCGCCGTGCCGAACAGCAGGGATGCGCCCGCCACACCCACGGGCAGCCAGCGGCCGAAGGACACCGCGGCCAGCGCGATAAAGCCCGCGCCGTTGATCGTGTTTACCGTGTACTGGATGGTCTGGGTCAGCACCAGGCAGGCGCCAGCGATGCCGGCCAGCAAGCCCGACAGCATGACGGCGATGTAGCGCATGCGCCTGACGTCGATACCCGCCGAGGCCGCCGCCTGCGGGTGTTCGCCGCAGGCCCTCAACCATAAACCGAAGGGTCGCCGGTACAGGACGTACCAGGCCGCGGCCAGGATGGCCAGCGCGATCCACGCCGAGGCGTAGATGCCGCCGGGCCCGGGCATCATGCCGAGCTTGAAAGGTTCGGTCCTCTCCATCCTGAAAAAGACCTGCGCCAGGAAGGTGGTGCCGCCGATCGCCAGCAGGTTGATGCCGGTGCCGGAAATCACCTGGTTCGCGTTGAGCGATATGGACGCGTAGGCGTGGATGAGGGAAAAGACCAGTCCCGCCGCGCCTCCGGCCAGGATGGCGATCCATACGGACAGGCCCGTGCCGCCTTCCAGGAAGACGTGCACGGTGGCGGCGGTGAAGGCGCCGATGCCCATCAGGCCTTCCAGGGCGATGTTCACCACGCCCGAACGTTCGCAGATCATGCCTCCCACCGCGGCGATCAGGATGGGCGACACGATCATGAGCACCGAGGGGATCATCCGGATGATGTCATTCATCGCGTACCGCCTTTTCCTTCGCGGCACGATTGCGCGCGCGCCAGTCGGCGAGCAGCTTGAAGGCCGCCCGCAGTGAAATGAACACGACCACCAGGCCGGAAATGATCCAGGTGACTTCTTTCGGGATTTGCCGTGATTGCATAAGCGGCTGCGCCGAGGCGAGCATGCCGAACAGCAGCCCCGCGATCAGGGTGCCCGCGGCCGTGTTGTTACCCACGAGGGCAACCGCGATGCCGTTGAATCCGTAGTTGTCGTAGCCGCCCAGCACGCGCCCGTAGCTGAAGGACCCGAGCGCGACCACGGCGCCCGCCAGGCCTGCGAAGGCGCCGGAGAACAGCATGGAGGTGGTAATGCTCTTGGTGACTCCGATGCCCGCGTAGCGCGCCGCATCGCGATTCAGGCCCGTGGCGCGAAGCTGGAATCCCAGGCGCGTGCGCTCGATCACGAACCAGAACACCAGGCAGCAGGCCAGCGCGACCCAGATGCCCAGGTTCAGCCTCGATCCGTTGGTGAGTTTCGAAATGAGGTCGGAGGAAAGGCGCGCGGTTTCGGGAAGGTTGGGGGTCCGGTAGGTGTTGGCGCCCGGAATCTGCATCGTCGCCCATCGCGAAAGGAAAAAGGCGACATAGTTCAGCATGATGGTGGCCACGACTTCCGATACCGAGAATTTCGCCTTCAGCACGCCCACCAGGCCGCCCCAGACCGCGCCCGCGAGCGCGGCTGCCGCGAGGGCCAGCACCCAGTGCAGGGTCGGTATCCTCGGTCCGAAGAGGGCGACGAACTGCGCCGCGGAAAGCCCCACGATGTACTGGCCTTCGGCGCCGATATTGAACAGGCCGGTTCTGGCCGCGAAGGCCATGGAGAGCCCGCACAGGATCAGGGGCAGGCTTGCGGTAAGCCATTCGCCCACATAGCGCACGTTCCATGTGCCCCGCGTGACGTCCAGGCCGGTCAGGGTCTGCAGCATGGAGCTGTACATGCCCGCGGGAT
>CAYRXK010000031.1:16608-22101 GCA_964428265.1 uncultured Treponemataceae bacterium | reverse complement strand
GTGACGTCCAGGCCGGTCAGGGTCTGCAGCATGGAGCTGTACATGCCCGCGGGATCGCGGCCCACCAGCGCCACCAGCGCGGTGCCCACGGCGAAGCCCAGGACCACGACCAGGATCGAGGTGGCCTTGTTGGATTCGAGTATGCGGTCGATCCAGTCGCGCGACGGTTTGGCGCTGCGTTCGCTCACGATCCGACCTCCGTCGTCGCTGTCGCCGTCGTCGCCGCCACCGCCGCGGGCCGCCTGACGCCGGCCATCATCGCGCCGATCTCGCGCTCGTCCGCCTGCGCGGCCTCGACGATGCCCACGATTTCCCCCTTGGAAATAGCCGCCACCCGGTCGCAGAGGTTCAGCACCTCGTCCAGTTCGTAGGATACGACCAGGATGGCGCGGCCCTTGTCGCGCTCGGCGATGAGCCGGGCGTGGATGGTTTCGATGGCGCCGACGTCCAGGCCGCGGGTTGGCTGCGCGACGACAAGCAGTTCGGGCGACAACTCGATCTCGCGGGCGATGATCACCTTCTGCTGGTTGCCGCCTGACATCGACCCGGCGCGTGTGGCCGGGCCCTGGCCCGCGCGTATGTCGTAGGCGGCGACGAGCTTCGCGCCGTACTCGGCGATGGCCTTCGCGTTCAGCAGGCCGTGGCGGCTGGAAAAGGGCGGCGCATCGTAATTCTTCAGGACGAGGTTTTCGTCCAGGCGGAAATCCAGCACCAGGCCGTGCCGCTGGCGGTCTTCGGGCACGTGGCCGATACCCTTGCGTATGCGCTCCCGTATGGATGCGCGGGTCAGTTCCGTGCCCGAAAGGATGATCTGCCCCTTTTCCGCGGGCAGCAGGCCGGAGATGGCGGCCACCAGTTCGCTCTGGCCGTTGCCGTCGATCCCGGCGATGCCCACGATCTCGCCTGAGCGCACCGTGAGCGAGAGATCCTGCACGGCGTGCACGCCCTTGGCGCTGCGCACGTAGAGGTTCCTGAGTTCCAGCACGACCCGGCCGGGTTTGGCCGGGGCCTTGTCGGTGCGGAACTTGACCGAGCGGCCGACCATCATTTCGGCCATCTGGGATTCGGAGCTGGCGGCCACATCCACCGTGCCGATGAACTTGCCGCGCCTCAGGACCGTGCAGCGCTCCGCCGCCTGCTTGATCTCCTTCAGCTTGTGGGTAATCAGGATGATCGTCTTGCCCTCGGCCTTCAGCCGGGCAAGGATGGCCATCAGCTCGTCGATTTCCTGCGGGGTCAGGACGGCGGTGGGTTCGTCGAAAATGAGGATGTCGGCGTTGCGGTACAGGATCTTCAGGATTTCGACGCGCTGCTGCATGCCGACCGTGATGGATTCGATGGTCGCCTTAGGATCGACGTCCAGTCCGTAGCGGGCGGACAGCTCGGCCACGCGCCGCACGGACGCCGCGCGGTCGACCGCGCCGGTTCGGGTGCGCAATTCCTTTCCCAGTATGATGTTCTCGGCAACGGTATAGTTGTGCACGAGCTTGAAATGCTGATGCACCATGCCGATGCCCAGGGCCGTCGCGTCGTTGGGGTCCCGTATCCGGGCTTCCTTGCCGCGCACCAGTATCATGCCCGAATCGGCGTCGTACAGTCCGAAAAGGATGGACATCAGCGTGGATTTTCCCGCGCCGTTTTCGCCGAGGATCGCGTGTATCTCGTTTTCGTAGACGCGCAGGGTCACGTCGTCGTTGGCCACCACGCCGGGAAAAGCCTTGGTGATGCCCAGCATTTCGATCGCATAGGGACGCATCGGGTATCCTCGAAAAAGGCCGGCGCGGGGGCGGTGCTGCGCCCCGCGCCGGCCGATGGAATGTGCTGTCGGCGCGGCGTGTCTTAGTTGTCGCTCGCCTGCAGGTTGTCCGGGACGAGCTTGAGTTTCTTGGCTTCGGCGTAGGTCGGCACGACCTTAACCTTGCCGGCGATGATGTCCTTGCGGATGGCGTTCACCTGGTCGGCGATCGCCTTGCCCAGTTCGGGGTTGGCCGCGGAGAATCCGACGCCGTCGTTCTTCGAGTCGAATACGATGACGCCGCCCTTGAACTTGCCCGCCTTGACCTGGTCCAGCGCGTACTTGGTGGAGGTTTCGACGCGCTTGAGCATGGAGGTGAGGACCGCGGACTTGGTGCCGGAGTAGATGCCGTCCTGGTACTGGTCGGAGTCGACGCCGATGGCCCACACGTTCTTGCCCTGACTGCGGTATTCCTTGGCCTGGGCGATGGTGCCGTTGCCGGTGCCGCCGGCGGCGGAGAAGATGGCGTACACGCCGGAATCGTACCAGTTCTTGGCCTGGGCCTTGGCCAGTTCGGGCTTGCCCCAGTCGTTGGCGTAGTAGTCTACCACCTGCGCGTTGGGCAGGACTGACTTGATGCCCTGCACCCAGCCCATTTCGAACTTGGTGATGACCGGACCGGGCACGCCGCCGATGAATCCGAACTTCGGATTCGCGACCTTGTCGGCCTTGGCCTTGAGCGCCGCGGCGATGCCCACCAGGTAGGAGCCTTCGTGTTCGGCGTAGGCGGCTTCCATGACGTTGGCCTTGCCGAGCCAGTCCACGTCCACGATCAGGTACTTCTGGTTGGGGTACTTGCCGGACACCTCTCCCAGGGCGTCCGCCCAGGTGAAGCCGGTGACGATGATGAGGTCGTACTTTTCATCGGACGCCTGCATCAGGTTGGGAACGTACATGTCCTGGGTCTGCGCGGTCAGGACATCGTAGAACTTGCCGCGCTTGGTCGTCTTGGTCCAGCTGTCCCCGTAGAAATCGAGGATGCCGCGCCAGGCGGCCTGGTTGAACGAGCGGTCGTCGATGCCGGTGGCGTCGGTCAGCAGGCGGCTGGTGGGCTGGGCCTGCAGGGTGGCGACTGCGGAGAGGGCAAGCAGCGCGACGAACAGCGACGCTAGGATTCTTTTCATGAATGCCTCCATTTCTGATGGGCGCGCCTTTGGCGCGCGTGCACTCATGATAGGACCGCCGGGCCCGTACGTCAATCTTGATCGGATTCCGCGGTCAGATCTCGGCGATGACGTGTCCGTGATAGTACTGGTCGCGCAGTTCCTTCACCTGGGGGTCCACCAGATAATCGTCGAAGGACATGAAGCGGTCGATCACGCCACCGGGGCAGAGTTCCACGATGCGATTGGCGATGGAGTTGACGAACTCGTGGTCATGGCTGGTGAACATGATCACGCCGGGAAATTCGATCAGGCCGTCGTTCAGCGCGGTGATTGCCTCCAGGTCGAGGTGGTTGGTCGGCTCGTCCAGGATCAGGCAGTTGGCGCCGGAGAGCATCATGCGCGACAGCATGCAGCGCACCTTTTCGCCGCCCGAAAGGACGCGCACCGGCTTCAGGGCCTCGTCGCCGGAAAAGAGCATGCGGCCCAGGAAGGACCGCAGGTAGGTTTCGTCGTCCGATCCCGCGTAGTGGCCGAGCCATTCGGTGATGGAAAGGTCCGAGTCGAACAGCGCGGTGTTGTCCTTGGGGAAGTAGGCGACCTGCACGGTCTGGCCCCAGTACGCGGCGTCGGTGCCCGCGGTGGTGCCGCCGGAAGCGCCGGGGCTTGAGTCCAGCGCGCGGGCCGATGCCGCCAGGGTCTGGAACAGCGCGGTCTTGGCCAGGTGCTCGTGTCCGACAAAGGCGATCTTGTCCGTCCTGCCGACGGTGAAATCGAAGGAATCCATGGAGAAGCCCGAGTCGGTGGACAGCGGCATGCCCGCGATGCGCAGGACGTTGTTGCCCACGTCGCGGTTGGGCTTGAACCCGACGTACGGGAATCGCCGCGACGAGGGCACGATGGCGTCCAGATCCAGCTTTTCCAGGATTTTCTTGCGCGAGGTGGCCTGCCGGCTCTTGGACGCGTTCGAGGCGAAGCGCTGGATGAATTCCTTCAGGTCCTTGGCCTTCTCCTCTTTCCTGCGCTTTTCGTCCTTCTGCTGCTGCACCAGGATGCGGTTCATCCGGTACCAGAAGTCGTAGTTGCCCGCGTACATCCGGATGTGCCCGAAATCGATGTCGCAGGTATGCGTGCATACGGTGTTCAGGAAGTGCCGGTCGTGCGACACGACGATGACGATATTGGGAAAATCGATGAGGAATTCCTCGAGCCACCGGATGGAATCCAGGTCGAGGCCGTTGGTCGGTTCGTCCAGGAGCAGGATGTCGGGGTTGCCGAAAATGGCCTGCGCCAACAGGACGCGCACCTTGACGCTTTCGTCCACATCCTTCATGTCGCGTTCGTGCAGGGATTCGGTGACGCCCAGTCCCGAGAGCAGGATCGAGGCTTGCGCCTCGGCTTCCCAGCCGCCGAGTTCGGCGAATTCCGCTTCGAGTTCCGAGGCGCGGATGCCGTCGGCCTCGGTGAAGTCTTCCTTGGCGTAGATCGTTTCGCGTTCCATCTTGACGGCATGCAGGCGTTCGTAGCCCATGATCACCGTATCCAGCACGCGGTACTGCTCGAACGCGAAGTGGTCCTGCCGCAGCACGGCCATGCGCGCGCCGCGGGAAATGACCACCTCGCCCTTGTCCTGGCGTATGTCGCCGGAGAGGATGCGCAGGAAGGTGGATTTTCCCGCCCCGTTGGCGCCGATGATGCCATAGCAGTTGCCGGGGGTGAATTTGAGGCTGACGTCCTTGAAAAGGCTCCGTTCGCCGAAGCCGAGCGCGAGGTCCGATACCGTTATCACGCCCTGACTATCGCGCGGGTTGCGGTATCGTGACAAGGGGGAGCCGATTCCGCGCCCCGATGCGGCGTGCTATCATCCGGCGCATGGATTCAGCGGAAATGGATGCGCAGGAACCGATCGTCGCGCTTGCCGTGGCGGACCTGCACGGCCGCGCCGACCTGCTGGCGCGCATCGTCGCCGCACACCCGGAAGCCGGCATCGTGTTCATCGCCGGCGACCTGACCGCATTCGGGAATGCCGACGATGCGCGCGCGGTGATCGCCGCCACCTGCGACGATGGCGTGGCGCGCGACGCGATCGCCGTGGCCGGCAACTGCGACCCCGCATCCGTGCAGGAGTACCTGTCGGCCGCGGGCGCATCCGCGGAGTCGCGCGCCCTCGACCTTGGCTGGCTGCGCGTGGCGGGCGCGGGAGCCGGCCTGCGCCATCACGGCCAGACACCCTTCGAACGCGACGAGGCCGCGCTGGAATCGGCCCTGGTCTCAGGGCTTTCGGCGCTCGGGGCAAGTCGCGGCCCCCTGGTGGTTCTGACCCACACGCCGCCCCACGATACGGCCGCGGACCTGCGTTTCGGCAGGCATGTCGGTTCGCGGGCATTCGGCGCCCTCTTGGCGGAGCACGGACCCGAGCTCTGGATCTGCGGCCACATACACGAATCGCGCTGCGCCGGAAGGGCGGGGCGGACCCTGGTGCTGAACCCGGGACCCGCCGCCCACGGCATGTACGCCCTGCTGCGCTTCGACGCCGAAGGCGTCAGCGCCCGCTTGGGCTGTATAGATACTTGAAGTAATCCATCGAGGTGGACA
>CAYRXK010000031.1:0-16508 GCA_964428265.1 uncultured Treponemataceae bacterium | reverse complement strand
ACGCTTTCGGTCAGCTCGTCCGAGTACTTGATCTGCCGGGGGATGATGTCGAGCACCTCGATCCCGTACGAAGGGGTGATTTTCCGCACGATGTCCAGCATGTCCGATGAAAGCTTGCGGCGGCCCTTTTCGATTTTTTCGAACTGCACCTGGGTCAGGGTGAGCTGGGTAAGCGACGCCGAGCCTTCCGTATCGCCGGTCTGGAATGTCTCCATGGTCTCGGAGCCCACGATGAGGTCCGAATTCCGCACCGCCTCGCGGAGATAATTCGATGAAATCACCGTGCGCACCGCGGAGTCGATCACGTCGTCCAGCCTGCCGTAGGCGTTTTCCAGCGTGCTGACTGATTCGTAGAACTTGACCGGATCGGAAATGCGCCAGCGCGCGGTGGCATCGACCCAGATGAACTGGTTTTCCTTGGTGGGAATGCGCTGCGGCTCGCCGTCCCAGAACAGCAGCTTTTTCGGGAATTTCACCACGTCGTCCACGAAGGGGCTGCGGAACGCGAGCCCCGCGGCGTCGCGCTCGGCGACGATCTTGCCGAACCGCACCAGAAGGGCGAGTTCGCCCTCTTCGACGATATAGAGGGGGCCGGCCACGAGGAATGCGATGAGCGCTACGATGGCCACGCCCGATATGATCGCGAATTTTTTCATCGGGTGGCCTCCCTGGTGCCCGCCGCGCCGGAAGCGCCCGAGGCGCCGAGGTTTTTTATGGGCAGGAAATTCTGGAAATTCTTGTCGATCAGCTCGAGGCTGCCCGTGTCCTTGAACACTTCATCCACCATTTCGAGGTAGAGCCTGCGCCGCGTGACGTCGGGCGATTTGCGGTATTCGGTGAGGACGGAGTCGAAGCGCGCGACGTCGCCGCGCGCCATGTTGACGCGTTCGGTCGCGTAGCCCTGCGCCACTTCGATCTGCTGGTCGGCCTGGCCGCGCGCCTTGGGGATTTCCGCGTTGTACGCTTCCTTGCCTTCGTTTATGAGGCGGTTCATGTCCTGGATCGCCTTGTTCACGTCCTCGAAGGCTTCCTGCACGCCCTCGGGCGGCACGATGTTCTGCAGCTGCACCTGCGTCACCTCGATGCCGAGCGCGTAGGACTTGAAAATGTCGTTCATCATGGATACGGCGGATTCCTGGATCACCGGCCGCTCGGGACCTATGACGCCGAGTATGAGCCGGTCGCCCACCAGCAGGTTGAGCACCGACTGCGAGATGTCGCGTATCGTCTTGTGGCGGTCCGCCACGTTGAAGAGCCACGCCTTGGGGTCGACGATGCGGTACTGGATGATCCATTCGACGTCGACGATGTTGAGGTCTCCGGTGAGCATGGTGGATTCCTGCGGATATTTTTCCGCCGAATATTGGGTCTGCTGGCCGGCCTTGATGGTTCTGAATCCGAAGGACTCGGTCTGGATCACCTCGGTCTTCACCAGCTGCGCCTTCTGGATGCCGAAGGGCAGTTTGTAGTGCAGGCCCGGCCCCTTGGTGGCGCTGTACTTTCCGAACGTGGTGATCACCGCGCGCTCGGTCTGGTCGACGATGATGAAGCTCGTGCCGAGGATCACCAGCACGCCGAGCGCGGCCAACGCGATGAGGATCAGCGCGGGCTGCAGGCGCAACTTTTTCCTGGGTTTGAAGAACGTGGTCTTTTGGGTGGAATCCGACATCTCAGGATGCTCCTCGGACCGGGAGCCCTTCGGTCAATCGCGGAAGGTCCTCCTGGTCCAATCCGAATATACCGCGAAGCGCGGCCGCGAAGTAGTCCGGAAGCGGTGCCGTGACGGCCGATTCATCGGAATGCGCCGATCCGGGCGATTCGAGGATGCGGAGCGTCCAGGCATGCAGGAGGTAGGGGCCTTCCGAACGCGATCCGTACTTATTGTCGCCTGAAAGGGGGTGTCCGTGCAGCGCGGCCTGTGCCCTGATCTGGTGTGTTCGGCCCGTTTCAAGCTGCACGAGCGCAAGCGTGCGCCCGGGCTGCGCGCGTTCATGATTGGAGCGCGCCAGCGGGATGATCCGGGTGATCGCCTCGCTGCCTGGATCCTGGCTTCCGGTGTCCTCGGCTGACCGGCTGATCCGCCGCGCAGTGTCCCGGACAAGGCGGTCGCGCCAGGTCGCCCCTTCCATGAGCAGGCCGTCGAGCACCGCGAGGTAGCGTTTTTCGATGCGGCCTGAGCGCATCGCTTCAAGGAAATCGGCAGCGCCCCGAAGGCTCAGGGAAAAGGCGACCACGCCGGACGTGTTGCGGTCCAGGCGGTGCAGCGGTCCGGGCCTGAACGAGAGGGAACCCGCGCCCGAGTCGGGGTAAGACCGGCGCACCAGCGACTCCAGGCTGTCGGGGCCGTCGTGCACCAGGAGGCCGCGCGGTTTGTTGAGGTAGAGCACGCCATCGCGGAGCGCGAGCAGGAGTCCATCGACATCCGTGCCGGCCGCAAGGCCGGGAGCGGCAGTTGAAGGGGCAGCTGAAGGGGCAGGGGAGCCCGGCGCCATGCGGACCCGGATCCGATCGCCCGAGGCGATCCGCGTATCGGGACGGGCACGGACAGCTCCGACACGGACATCCCCCTTGCGGAACATCCGATGCAGCGCCGAGAGCGGCAGCTGCGGAAACAGGCGCCTGAGCACCCGGTCCAGCCGTCTGCCATCGTCATCGGGTCCTGCCAGGGCTTCGTTCCACGCAGCGGCACTCACGCGGTCGATCCTATCTTCATTTCGCCTTGACATGAAGTGGCTGCGCGCGTGAAAATCGACAACCGTGACGGCACAACCCGGCCTGCAGATTCAGACACTCTTTTCGAACCCTGTCTTCCAGTCCGCCGTCTCCAGCCTTCTCGTGGCGCAGCTCATAAAATCCATCATTTCGCTGCTCCGATACCGCAGCACCACCATCCGCGACGTGTTCGCCACCTTTTTCTGGAAAACGGGCGGCATGCCATCCAGTCACAGTTCTCTTGCCGTATCGGTGGCGGTGGCCATCGCCCTGACCGAAGGATTCACCAATCTGTTTGTCCTGGCGCTGTTTTTCGCCCTGGTCGTGATACGCGACGCGCTCGGAGTCCGGCGCGCCGCCGGCTTGCAGGCCAATGCGCTGAACCGGCTGGGCAATGAGCTCTCGACCCGGCAGGGGGTCCCGTTCAAGGCGGTAAAGGAAGTGCACGGGCATTCGACGCCTGAAGTGGCGGTGGGTTCGGCGCTCGGTTTTTTCATCGCCCTTGCCTTCTGCACGCTCTGATACTCTCCCTCGACCTGAAAATCTCCAATTTTCCGCCATGGAGCCTTGCGGAGCCATGTCGGCTGACTGCATGATATACCCGTGCCGCCCCGAACGGCGCCGAATGCCGGCAGCTCCACGGTATCGATAAGGAAGGTTCGTTTCCGATGCACAACAGCCGGGTAATACTCGGAACGTACAACCATATGCCAGAAGGAGCGACCGAAGCCTCGTTCGAGGTCAGGTACCAAAGCTGCTGGAGGCCTTTCCTCTCGGTGCTCTACCGTTTTCCCGAAGTATCGGCGCTGCTGCATTACTCCGGTTCTGTGCTGGCCTGGCTGGAACTGCGCCACCCCGAATTCCTGATGCTGCTGGACGACATGCTGCAGCGCAAGCAGGTCGAATTGCTGGGCGGAGGTTACTTCAGCCCATTGCTGTCGCTGCTGCCGCCTTCGGACCGCCTCGGTCAAATCGAACTCCTGACCACCGCCATCAGGCGGATGTTCGGCAAGCGGCCCATGGGCGGGTGGCTCCACGAGTACAACTGGGAACCCGGATTCGCGTCGCTCCTGCAATCCTGCGGATTTGCGTACGCGTTCCTGCCGGAATCGCACTTCAGGCGCACCGGATCGGACCTGCTCCGGACCGGAAGGCCCGTCATCACCGAAGACCAGGGCAAGACCATCAATATTTTCCCGGTGTCCGACATGGATGAGATCGGCGACGGTCCCCATACCTTCGAAACCGCCTTCGAACTACTGCGCGTGGCGCGTCCCGAAGCATCGCTGCATACCATCATGGCCGACGGCGCCCTGACGGACCTCATGTGGAAAAAGGCCGGCTACGAGTCGCCGGACATCATGTACGAAACCAGTTTCGCGTGGTTCAAGAAATACCAGCTGGAGATCGAGACCACGACGCCGGCGAAGTATATGAAAACGCAGCGCCGTTCCGAGGTGGGTTTTTTCCCTTCAGGAGCCTCGAAACAACTGATGCGCGCGGCGCGCGGCGGCCCCCCCGACAGCGACGCGCCGTTTTTCGGAAGCCCCCGCAGTCTTGTCATACGTTCTTCCAACGTGCGCATGCTGTATTCCAAGATGCAGTACGTGCATCTGCTGGTGGGGCAGCTTCGCGGCGACAAATCGCGCAAGAAGAGCGCCCAGGAAGAATTGTGGAAGGGGCAATGTGGCGCGGCGTACTGGGATGCCCCCTGCGACCGAGGGCTTTCCCTCAGGGCCCGCGCGGCCGCCTACGCGTCGCTGCTCGAAGCCGAAAAGACCACCCGGCAGCGGGGCGCATTCGCGGCGGGCCTCATCCAGACCGACGTGGATTTCGACGGCGAACGCGAACTCCTGTACCAGGGCACGGACCTGAACTGCTACGTGCAGCTCAAGGGGGCTTCCGCCTTCGAGCTCGATTCATTCAGAACCCGCCATAACTACATCGACTGCCAGGACCTGGCCGGTTCGCCGCACCGCGCCGCCTTCCTCGACCGCGTGTACGCCCACGGTTCCTTCTCCGATTTGGCTGCCGACTTCGGGGGCATGAGCTATCAGCTCAGGGAGAGCGACAAACCCGCGCACATGGCGGTATTCGCGCGCGAGTGCCATATCGCGGCCCTGCCGCCGCCCGGATCGGAACAGGGGCCAGATCGGTCCTGCACGATCACGCTGCGCAAAGTGTACCTTTTCGGCAAGGATTCGGTGCATGTCGAATTCGAACTGCGCAACCTCGAATCCACTCCGATAGCCTTCCGCTTCGCCACCGTGCTGAACCTCTCGGCGTCCACCCAGGCGGATTTCGGTTTCGGCGTGCTCAGGCAGCGCGACAGGATCGCCGGTCTTGCTGCCGGGCGCGGCGTGCATGACCAGGTCGACGGTTTTTACCTCGAACCGGCGCATGCCAGGGAATCGCTGGTCGTGCGCGCCTCGGCACCGATTTCGCTCGAACACGACCATCGCTTCGCCGAAGAGGCTTCCGCAACGGATTCAGGCGGGCAGGCGGGCTGGTACCTCGGGTCGGCATTCGTGTGCGGATGGGATGTCGTCCTGCCGCCCGACGGCGCGGAACGCCGGTCGCTTACGCTGGAATTGTCTTCCTGAGCGCTCCCGGAGCACAGGCCCCGTTGCACCGCACCATGCAGGTCCCGTATCATTTACCCATGCATGCCGCATCGTTGCCGCCCCTGGGCGGCCTTCATATACATCTCGTGGGCGCGAAGGGCACAGGCATGGCCGCGCTGGCCGAAATCCTCGCGGCCAGGGGCGCACTGCTGTCGGGGTCCGACACCGGTGAACCCTTCTATACCGACGCCATCCTGGCCGGTATTGGGCTTTCGCCCGCAGCGGGCTTTTCCGCGGAAAACCTGCCGCCGGACACCGGGCTCGTGGTGCATTCCGCAGCCTATGCCCGCGACCGGAATCCCGAACTTCTGGAGGCGGCGCGTCGCGGCCTGCCCCTACTGAGCTATCCGGAAGCGCTCGGCGCCCTTTCGGCCGAAACCGACTCGTCGGGCATCGCCGGCGTGCACGGCAAGACGACGACCACGGCCATGGCCGGCACCCTGGTGGCGGCGCTCGATCTGCCCGCCACGGTCCTCGCGGGTTCCGCGGTATCCAATTTCGGCGGGCACGGCACCCTGATCCGCGGCAACGACCATTTTATCGCCGAAACCTGCGAATACCGGCGGCACTTCCTGCATTTCCGGCCCGCGCGCATACTCCTGACTAGCGTCGAAAGCGACCATCAGGACTATTATCCCACCCGCGAAGACATCATGGCCGCGTTCGTGGAATACGGCTGCCTCCTGCCCGAGCGCGGCACCCTCATTTTCTGCGCCGACGATCCGGGCGCCGCCGAAGCCGCGTTCAGGATACTGGCGCGCAGGCCCGACATACGTACGGTGGAGTATGGCTTTTCCGCCCGCGGCGCCTGGCGCGTCACCTCCTGCGAAACAGGCGACGGCGAACAGCGGTTCCGCCTGGAAGGCCGACCGGAAACCTTCATCCTGCGGGTGCCGGGAAGGCATCTCGTGCTGGACGCCGCGGGCGCCCTGGCCCTCGTGGCCGATATCGCGGGCGCCGCGGCCGACTGGAAATGCATGCGCGGCGCGCTCGCCACCTTCGCAGGCTCATCGCGCCGCAGCGAACGGGTGGGCGAAGCGGCCGGCATCCTGGTCATGGACGACTACGGACACCATCCGACCGCCATCGCGGCCACGATCGCCGGCATACGCGAGTTCCACCCCGGCCGGCGCCTGGTCGTGGATTTCATGTCGCATACCTATTCCCGCACCGCGGCCCTCCTGCGCGAGTTCGTCGCATCGCTGGACGGAGCCGACTGCGTGGTGCTGCACCGCATCTACGCCTCGGCGCGCGAGGCGCCGCTGCCCGGGCTGGACGGCCGCACCCTGTTCGACCTCGTGCGCGCGCGCCGGCCCGACCTGCGTGCCGCCGACCCCGGCGTGGAACGATTTGTCATGTACACCGACGATCCGGAAGAAGCGCTCGAACCGCTGGTCGCCTCGCTGAGGCCCGGCGACCTCTTCCTGACCATGGGCGCGGGCGACAACTGGAAGCTCGGCCGCGACCTGCTGGACGCCTTGCGCGCCCGTGAGGCCGGGAAATGATGCGTTCCATGACGGGTTTCGCGCACCGGGACTTCGCCCTGGACGGCGTATCCGGCGCGATGGAGCTCAAATCCTACAACAACCGCTACCTCGACCTGTACCTGTCGCTGCCGCCCGCGCTTTCGCGCTTCGAACCCCGCGTGCGAGCCCTGCTGGCCGATCGCGTGAACCGCGGCAAGATCGAGTTTTCGCTGCGGGTGCGCCGCTTCGACCTGCCGGTCACGGTGCACGCGGACCTGGAGGCGGCCAGGGCGGTCGCCGCCACGTTGCGCGACATCGCCGCCGCCTGCGGGCTTGCGACCGAGCCGGACCTGGCCACCATCACGGGCCGCGAAGGCGTCCTCAATGTCGAGAAGACGATCGACGAGGACCGGCTCTGGCCGCGGGTCGAGGCGGAAATCCTGTCGCTTTTCGGCGAATTCGACGCGTCGCGCCTGCGCGAGGGCGCGGCCACGGAAGCCGACCTGCGCAAGGAACTCATCCGGCTCGGCTCGGGCCTGGCCCGCATCGAATCGGCCGTGCCGGAAATCGAACGCGCCCTGCGCGCGCAGTTCGAGACGCGCCTGGCGGAATTCGTGCCGCAGATGAAGGACGAAAACCGCGTGCTCGCGGAAACGGCGATCCTCCTGGTGAAATTCGGCATAAACGAGGAAATGAGCCGCCTGAAGGCGCACATCGCGGCATTCGACCAGATCGCATGCCGCGACGCCGCGCCCGGCAAGAAGCTGGATTTCCTGTGCCAGGAGATGAACCGCGAAGTGAACACGATCGGCTCAAAGAACATGCTGGTCTCCGTGGCGCACGATGTCGTCGACATGAAGGACGCGCTGGAGAACCTTCGCGAACAGCTGCGCAACGTGGAATGAACCGCGCGCCGGAGGAAACAATGAACGCTCCCGTCATCGCCATATCCGGAAAGTCCGGCTGCGGCAATTCCACCGTGTCGCGCATCGTCGCCGAAACGCTGGGCCTCACGCTCATCAACTACACGTTCCGCGCGCTGGCCGCGGAAAAGGGGCTGTCGCTCGAGGCGGTCCTGGACAAGGCCCAGAACGACCCCTCATGGGACCGGATGCTGGACGCGCGCCAGGTCGAGCTGGCCCGCGCGGGCGACTGCGTGATCGGGTCGCGCCTGGCCATGTGGCTCCTGCCCGACGCCGCGCTGCGCGTATACCTGAAGGCCAGCCACGAAGCGCGCGCCGCCCGCATCCACGCGCGGGAAGGCGGCGACCTGGCCGCAATCGAGCGCTTCACCCATTCGCGCGACACCCGCGACCGCGGCCGCTACATGGAAATCTACGGCATCGACACCGACGACCTTTCGCCCGCCCACCTCGTGGTGGATACAGAACGCTGGGACGCATCGGGTGTCGCAGCCCTGGTGGTCGAAGCCTACCGCAACCTGGCAGCCCGCCGCGCGCGATAAAAAGGAGTATCCCATGTCCGTCGAGAAGAAATACTTCGGCACCCTGTCCTCCGGCGAGGATATTTCGCTGTACGTCCTGCGCTCGGGCGAATTCCAGGCTTCGGTGACCGATTACGGCGCCATCCTCGTGTCGCTCATCGTGCCGGACCGCAACGGGATAAAAGAAGACGTCCTGCTCGGCTTCGCCACACTCTCCGGGTTCGCCGGGCGCCACCCCTTCTTCGGATCGACGGTCGGGCGCTTTGCCAACCGCATCGCCGGGGCTTCGTTCACGCTCGATGGCGCCACGTATCCACTGGACGCCAACGATGGCCCCAACGCCCTGCACGGCGGGCTCAAGGGCTTCGACCGCCGCGTGTGGGATGCCCGCATCGACGGTACCGACGCGGTTCCCGCCGTCATCATGTCGCGCACCAGTCCCGATGGCGAGGAAGGTTATCCGGGAACCCTCAGGGTCGAGGTTACCTTCTCCCTCGATCCTTCCGGCGCCCTGGGCCTTTCCTACCGCGCCACCACCGACCGCGCCTGCCCCGTGAACCTGACCAACCACGCCTACTTCAACCTGGCGGGCGAGGGCAGGGGCAACATCCTAGGCCACCGGCTGCGCATGGCCTGCGATGCGTATCTTCCCGTCGACTCGGGCTCGATTCCCGTCGGCGCGCCTGAGTCCGTGCGCGGCACCCCCTTCGACTTCACGCAGGCAAAGGAAGTCGGCCGCGATCTCGGGCCCGACCTGGACGGCTTCGACCACTGCTTCGTTATCGCGCGGCCATCCGGCCCGGGCGGCATGGTCGAATTCGCCGACATCGCCGAACCCCGCTACGGCAGGCGCATGCGCGTGTCCACCACGCTGCCGGGGGTGCAGTTCTACACCGGCAACAAGCTGCAAGGCCTGCTGGGCAAGCGCGGTTCGATCTACGGCAAGCACTCCGGCTTCTGCCTGGAAACCCAGTTCTATCCCGATTCGCCCAACCGGCCCGACTTTCCGTCCTGCATCCTCAGGCCCGGCCAGGTCTGGGAGCACGCGACGATCTACCGTTTCGGCTGATCAGGTTTGGTTGACCCGGCGCTCCGAAACGCGCTAGTCTCTCCCATACTCCATATGTTGAGGTGAACCATGCTCGTCGACCTTGCAAACCCCATCGCCGAACTCGAAGGCGAAATCCGTGACATCTGGGGGCGTCTTTGACTCCGCGACACTCGAGTCGCGCATAAAGGAAAAGGAAGCCCTTACCAACGCCCCCGACTTCTGGAACGATTCGGAAAAGGCGGGCAAAGTCTATTCCGACATAAAGGCGATGCGCGAACGCATCGATACCTGGGCTTCGCTCAAATCCGACATCGAGGCGCTCTCCGAAATCTTCGCGCTGGCCCGCGAGGAAGACCAGGCTTCGATGGAAGCCGACCTCAAGGCGAACTACGACGACATCAAGACGCGCTTCGACAAGGCGGTCGTGCTGGAACTCCTGTCCGGCGAGGCCGACCGCTCCGACGCGTTCCTTTCCATCCACGCGGGCTCGGGCGGCACCGAAGCCTGCGACTGGGCGTCCATGCTGCTGCGCATGTACCTGCGCTGGTGCGAACGGCGCGGCTTCAAGACCGATACCATCGACCTGCAGGAAGCCGAGGGCGGCATCAAATCGGCCACCGTGCAGGTGTCCGGCGACTTCGCCTACGGATACCTGCGGGGAGAAAGCGGCGTGCACCGGCTGGTGCGCATTTCGCCCTTCGACGCCAACGCCCGGCGCCATACCTCCTTCGCCTCGGTCTACATCTTTCCGGTGCTGGACGATTCCATCGACGTGGAGATCCGTCCCGAGGACATACGCATCGACACCTACCGCTCGGGCGGCGCGGGCGGCCAGAAGGTCAACAAGACCGACTCGGCGGTGCGCATCACGCACCTGGCCACGGGCATCGTGGTCACCTGCCAGAACGAGCGCAGCCAGTACAAGAACAAGGACGTGGCCATGAGCGTCCTGAAGTCGCGGCTGTACGAGCACTACCGGCAGGAAAAGGAAAAGGAAAACGCCAAGTTCTCGTCGGAGAAGAAGGAAATCGCCTGGGGCTCGCAGATACGCTCCTACGTGTTCCAGCCCTACACCCTGGTAAAGGACCACCGCAACAAGTTCTTCGTGGGCAACGTGCAGTCGGTGATGGACGGCGACCTTGATCCGTTCATCGAAACCTGGCTCCGTTTCTCCTGGAAGGGCGGACAGGTGGCCGCCGATGCGGACGACGAGGATCTCTAAGCGCCCCGCCGGCCCGGTGCTGGCGGCGGTCGCCATGCTCGCGTTCCTGTCGGCCGCGACGGCGGAATCGGCGGCGCAGGCTGCTTCGACCTCGACCTCGACCTCGAACCGGAAACTCCTGCTCGTCGGTCGGTTCGCGGGAACCGACCCAGCCTACGGACGCCTGCTGTCCGGACTTTTCGCCGAGCGCCTGCGTGAACTTCCGGAACGCCGGGAAGGGCCGGGGGCGGGCGAATCCGGACTCCGGACCGGCAAGGCGCGCATTCCCCTGGCGCTGCATCCCTGGTCGGCCGACGGCAGGTACCCGGCCATCGGCACCGACACCCTGCCGGCGGACGCGGATTTCCTGGTGTTCGGGCAGTACCGGCTCGGCCAGGACTCGTTGTCCCTCGAAGTGTACGGAGCCCCGGCATCCGGCGGGGCCGGGCCCCTGCCGCAGATCCTTTTGTGGAAGGGCGAAGGTGCCCCGCGCGATGCCGGTGATCTCGCGGACGCCGCGCAAGGAGCGCTCATCTCCTGGATCGCGAACCGCCCCCTTGCCTGGATCGAACTCGGCGGCATTCCCGCGGGCGCGCGCGTGTCGGTAGATGGCATCGAGGTTGCGCAGGGCGTTACCCGGCACTACCTGGATTATGCGAAGCTTTACCGCCTCCGCGTAGAAAAACCCGGCCATGCCAGCGTGGAACAGGATATCGCCGTGCGAGAACCCGGCGCCCTGCGGCCCCGCATCGAGCTTTTTCCGGTATCGGGCGCACCGCTCTTTCCCGATCGCGTGCCCTGGGAACAGGAGACGGAGTTTGCCACGCGCAGGGCAAACTTCCGCACCGCGCTGGGCCTGCTCGCCGTGGCGGTGCCTTCGACCATACTGGCTGTGGGAAACTATAATATGTATTATGAATCATACTACCGCAACCCGACTGCCTTCGCGTCCGCCTATGAAACCAGCAGGGCGGTCATGATTGGCGCTTCGGCCGCCTGCGCCGCCCTGGTGGTGAATGCCGCCGTGGGGCTGGTGCGCTATCTTTCCTCGACACGATGATGAAACCGATGCGGAAAAGGGGCTTTCGATGAGATTTGCCGACCGGATCAAGGCGCTATTCGGAATACGGACGCTTGGCGACGAGGTCTTCGAGGACCTGACCGACCTCCTGGTCGAGGGCGACCTCGGCGCCGCATTCGCCGTGCAGATCGCCGAAGAACTGAAGGCCGCGTGCCGAAAGCGCCAGGCGAACAGCCCCGCACAGGCACGCGTCATCCTGCGCGAACTGCTCAGCCCCTATGCGAAAGCGGCCGCCTTCGCCCCGCGCCCGGGCACACTCGGCATCTATCTTCTTCTGGGCGTGAACGGGGTGGGAAAGACCACCTCCTGCGCCAAGCTCGCCGACTACGCGCGGCGCGAAGTGGGCTGCGACACCGTGATCCTGGCCGCCGGCGACACCTTCCGCGCCGCCGCGATCGACCAGCTGAAAATACACGGCCAGCGCCTGGGCATCCGCGTGGTCGCCCAGCAGCAGGGCTCCGATTCCACGGCCGTCCTCTGGGACGCCATCGACGCCGCGCGCGCTGACAAGGCCGACCTCGTGATCGCCGACACCGCCGGCCGCATGCACACGCGGCAAGACCTGGTCCGCGAACTGGAAAAGATGGACCGCATCGTGGCGCAGAAGGCGGGCGACGCCGAATACCGCAAGCTTCTGGTGCTTGACGCCACCACGGGCCAGAACGGCCTTCGCCAGGCAGAAACCTTCAACGCCGCCGCCCCCCTGGACGGCGTCATCCTGACCAAGTACGACTCCACCGCCAAGGGCGGCATGATCCTGAGCCTGGCGAGGCAATTCAACCTGCCCACCATGTTCGTGGGCACCGGCGAAACCTACCGCGATTTCGCGCCCTTCGATCCTGTGTCCTTCCTGGACGATTTCCTGGGCAGCGACGCGTGAAGAAAAACCGCCTGCTCTTCATTTCCCGGCGCTGGTTTTCGGGAAGGAAGGGCTCGTCCGGGTCGCTTCGGACCGGGCTGGCCGTGGCCGGCCTGGCCATGGGCGTCGCCGCCCTGATCGTGGTCATGGGCGTGATGAACGGCCTGCAGGGCGGCTACATCGATTCGATCCTTGAAATATCGAGTTTCCACATTCGCGTCGTACTGCCGCAGGCGACGGGCGGCGACCGCGGCACCGGTGCTGCCGAATCCGCGCTCGCCGCCGTCCGCGCCGTTCCCGGAGTGCGGTCGGTGCTGCCCTTCCGCGAAACCCACGTGATGGCGCTCGGGCCCTCGGGCAGGGAACTGGCGCTTTCGCTCGCCTTGCTTCCCGACGATGCGGCCGCGCGCGATCCGGGCCTGGCGGATGCCCTGGGCCTGCAGGGCACGGCCAGCCTTTCGCCGGACGACGGCATCCTCCTGGGTGCCGAAGCGGCGGCGGCGCTCGGCGCCTGGCCCGGCTCGACCCTGCGCCTCCTGGGTTTCAGCTCCTCCGAAGAAGAGGGCCTGGGAGCCACGAGCGCCGAACTGAGCCTGGCCGGCACCTTCAAATCGGGTTATTGGGAATTCGACGTGGGCAAGGCCTACCTCGGGCAGGGATCGATGAGCGCGGGCACCCTGATGCCGGCGGGGGCCCCCACCGTGCTCGGCATAAAGCTGGACAACCGCTACGCCGACCGCCAGGCCCTGGCGCGCATCGCCGCCCTGCCGATGATTCCGGAAGGCGCCGCCACCTCCTGGCGCGAGTACAACCGCAGCTTTTTCGGAGCCCTCCGCACCGAGAAGATCGTGATGCTCCTGCTCGTCGGCCTCATCTTCGCGGTCGTCGGCGTCAATATCGCCTACGCCATGAAGCGTGCCGTCGCCGCGCGCATGCAGGACCTGGCCGTGCTGCGTGCCGTCGGCCTGGGGTCCGGGGCCATCCGCGATATTTTCCTCGTGGAGGGATTCACCGTGGGGGCTTCGGGCGCGGCGATCGGAACGGCCGCGGGCCTCCTGGTGGCCGCGAACGTCAATCCCATCCTCGCCGCGGCGCAGCGCCTGGCGGCCGTTTTCAGCGCCGGTTCCTTCCCGGGGGGAATCACCGCATCCTTTTACCTGGACCGCGTCCCGGTGCGCATCCAGACGGCGGAAACCGCCTTCATCGCGCTGGCGGCGGTGGCGGCAGCGGCGTTCGCCGCGGGTTCCGCTGCATCGAGGGCGGTGATGCCGTCGCCCGCGGAGGTTTTGCGCAATGAGTGAATTCATCGTCGAGTGCCGCGGCCTGTCGAAAGCCTTCGCCAGCCAGGCCGAAACGCTGCGCGTGCTTTCCGGCCTCGATCTTTTCCTGCCTTCCGCATCGTCCTGCGCCATCATGGGGGCTTCCGGCTCGGGCAAAAGCACCCTGCTGTCGATCCTCGGAGGCCTTGAAACAGCCGATTCCGGCAGCATCCGCGTCGCCGGGTATGTACTCGCGCAAACCGATCCTGCCTATCTGGACCGCTACCGCCGAACGGGCGTGGGTTTCGTCTTCCAGTTCCACCATCTCCTGAAGGATTTCACGGCGCTTGAGAATGTCGCGCTGCCCGCCTACCTGGCCGGCGTCCCGCGCGCGCAGGCATGGAAGCGCGCCGCCGAACTCCTTGCCGCCATGGGCATCGCGGATCGGGCTTCGCACTTCCCTTCGGAACTCTCAGGCGGCGAACGGCAGCGCGCCGCGATCGCCCGCGCATTGGTGAACGGGCCCTCGCTGCTGCTCGCCGACGAGCCCACGGGCAACCTGGACGCCGCCAACGCGGCTTCGGTCCGCGACCTCCTGTACTCGTTGCCCGCCATGACCGGCACCTCGATCCTCATCGCCACCCACGACGCTGACCTCGCCGGGCGCGCCGGGCATCGCTACCGCCTTGCAGGCGGAAAGCTCGAGACGGCATGAGGCCGGGGCCGTCCTTTTTCGTAGCCTGGCGATCCCTGACCGGGCGTCGGCACGGCATGGGCAGCCTGGGCGGCGCGGTCGCGGGCATCGCCCTGAGCCTGGTGCCCCTGGTGCTGGCCCTGACCGTGTCCGATGGCATGATCCGCGGCATCACGGACCGCTACCTTGCCGCCAGCACCTACCACGTGCAGGCCGAAATGCTCCCGGGCATGGACGAGGCATCGCTGGAAGCCGCCAGGCAGGCGCTTCGGGCGGTACCCGGCCTGGTGTCGGTCCGCGCCGAACTGCAGGGCTCGGGCGTGCTGGCCGCGACGGGGGCGACGGGGGCCGTATCGCTGCGCGCCGTGGAACCGGAATTTTTCTCCGACGCAGGCTCGATCCTCGAATTCTCCGAGGGCGCGACCGTACCCGTGAAAAACAACGAAATACTGCTGGGAACGTCGCTCGCCCATACCCTGGGCGTCCGGCGCGGTTCGCTGGTAACCCTGATGACACAGGGCGAGCGGCGCGACAGTCCGCCCCGCATCACCGTCTACCGGGTCACCGGCACCCTGAGCGCCGGATACCGCGAACTGGACGCGCTCTGGGCCTTCGTCACGCCCGAATCGGCCCGGCGGGCCCTGTCGGCAGACGCCAGCCGCCTGTTTCTCGGTTTGAAGGTCGAGGACCCCTACGGAACCGGCGCCGCGACCGCCGCCGGTTCCGCGCGGGAAGTCCTGCGGAATCTGCACCCGGACTGGTACGACGAGCACTACGTGCGCAGCTGGCAGGAAGCCGAAGGCAGCCTGTTCCGCTCCTTCGCCACCACCAAGGCAATCCTGGGCCTGGTCATGGCCATCGCGGTCCTTGTCGCCGCCACCAATCTGGGCGCCGCGCTTGGTGTCTTCGTGGCCGAGCGCCGCGCGGACATCGCCATCCTGAAGTCCTTCGGAACCGACTCCAGGATGATCAGGGCGATTTTCACCACCACGGGCGCCATCACCGGACTGGCGGGCACGTCAGCCGGCCTCGGTGCGGGCATCCTGCTCTCCTGGCGCGTGAACGATATCATCCACGGAACCGAGAGCATCCTGAACCTCGCCATAGGACTGGCCGCGCGCGCGATCGGGCGTGATGGCGTTCCGATGCGTCTCCTTGATCCCGGGTATTATCTGGAACGCATCCCGGTACTGCTCGATCCCGCCCAGATCCTGGCCATCGCACTGGCCAGCATCGTGGTGTGCGTGGCGGCTTCCCTGGTACCGGCGAACCGGGCCGCGGCGGTGCTTCCTATGGAGTTGCTCCGCAAGACCTGATACACTGAAACGACGAAAAATCCCCCGAAACCGACCAGCAATTGAATCGGACGGGGTCCGCGGATGCGTATATATACCATACGCATGGAGGAACCACATGGCCCGAAAATCCGATTCCCAGAACGACGCCAAGGCACGAAAGGAAGCAGCCGCGGCGATCACGCCCGAACTCCGTCCCGACGCATCAGAAAAACAGAAGGCGCTGGAAGTCGCGCGCGCCCAGATAGAAAAGCAGTTCGGCCAGGGCTCGCTGATGAAACTCGGCGCGCACGACAACGCAGCCGGCATAGAATCCATCCCCTCGGGCTCCATGCTGCTGGACGAAGCCCTGGGCATCGGCGGCTATCCTCGCGGCCGCGTGGTGGAAATCTACGGTCCCGAATCCTCGGGCAAGACCACCCTGGCCCTGCATGCCATCGCGGAAGCCCAGAAAAAAGGCGGCATCGCGGCCTTCATAGACGCCGAGCACGCGCTGGACCCGGTCTACGCCAAGAACCTTGGCGTAGACATCGACGAACTCTGGGTCTCTCAGCCGGACAACGGCGAACAGGCCCTGGACATCGCCGAATCCCTCATCCGCTCCGGCGCGGTGGACATCATCGTCATCGACTCCGTCGCCGCGCTCACCCCCCAGGCGGAGATCGAGGGCGAGATGGGCGACGCCCATGTCGGCCTGCAGGCCCGCCTGATGAGCCAGGCGCTGCGCAAGCTCACCGGCACCCTGGCCAAGGGCAAGACCATTCTCGTCTTCATCAACCAGATCCGCATGAAGATCGGCGTCATGTTCGGCAATCCCGAAAC
>CAYRXK010000030.1:16128-28904 GCA_964428265.1 uncultured Treponemataceae bacterium | reverse complement strand
ACGATGGCGAACACGCCGCCCAGCGCGCCCATCCACAGCGGGGTGGAGGGGGGCAGGATCAGCGCCAGCAGCAGGCCGGTGACCACGGCGGAAAAGTCGCCGATCGTGGTGGTAGCCTTGATGGCTTTGCGGAACACGAATTCGGCCGCGACGGAAGCAACCACCGTGACCAGGATCAGGCCCAGGGCGGGCAGGCCGTACAGGTACACGCCGTATCCGACCGCGGGAACCAGGGCGATGATGACCGACAGCATGAGCTGCGGCGTGCGCACCGGAGTGAAGCTGTGGGGGCTCGACGAGAGCAGCATGCCGTTAGCGGGCATTCTGTGCCTCCTTCTGTTTGATGGCGCGCAGGACCTGCTTGCCGACCCTGAAGCGCTGCACCAGCTGGCGACGCGCGGGGCAGACGAAGGAGCAGGTACCGCATTCGATGCAGTCCAGCAGGCCGATCTGCTCGGCTTCCTTGTAGTCGCCCTCTTCGATGGCGACGGCGAGGAGGACGGGCGAGAGGCGGCAGGCGCAGGCGCGCAGGCAGCGGCCGCAGCGGATGCAGGTTTCTTCCTCGTGGAAGGCCGCTTCCTCCGCATTGAGGAGCAGAACGCCCGAGGTGTTCTTCTGCACGGGGATCTGGTAGTTGGGAACCGCGACGCCCATCATCGGGCCGCCGTAGATGACACGGCGAATGGCGTTTTCATCGGCGCCGGAGAGGCCCGCGGCGATGATGTCCGCCACCGGGGTGCCGATGGGCGCCACGACGTTGGCGGGCTTGGTGCAGGCGCCGCCGGAGATGGTCAGGCCGCGCTCGATCAGGGGCTTGCCGTCGCGGAAGGCGTCCACCAGCGCGCAGAGCGTGCCGATGTTCTGGACCACGCAGCCGACATCCATCGGAAGGCCGCCGGAGGGCACTTCCTTGCCGGTGATGGCGGTGATCAGCATCTTTTCGCCGCCCTGCGGGTACTTCGTCTTGAGCAACTGGACGCGGATGTCCATGCCGCCCTTGCCGCAGCGCGGGCTGGCGGCGATCGCCTTTTCAAGGCCGGCCACCGCGTGGTGCTTGTTTTCCTCGACCGCGATCACGCCCTGCGGCGCGTTCACGATCTTCATGGTGATGGCCACGCCCTCGACCACGTCGGCGGGGCGCTCGATCAGCGTGCGCTCGTCGATGGTGAGCCAGGGTTCGCACTCGGCGCCGTTGGCGATGACCACCTGGATGGGTTTGGGGGGCGCCAGCTTGACGCTGGTGGGGAAGCCCGCGCCGCCCATGCCCACGATGCCGGCCGCGCGGACGCGGGCCAGGGCCTCGTCCTTGGAGCAGGCGAAGGGATCGAGCGGCTGCAGGAAGTCGTCTTCCGCGGACACGCCCTCGGGAGCGGGAGCGGCCTCGATCAGGATGCAGGGGCCGTCGGAGTTGTTGGACTGCGTGCGGGGTTCGATCTTCTTGACCACGCCGGCGATGGATGCGTGCACGGGCACCGTCATCCTGCCGTCGGCGTCGGCGATCTTCTGGCCGCGCCGGACAAAATCGCCCACCTTGACCAGTGGCTGGAGCGGTGCGCCGAAGTGCTGGTTCACGGGAATGACGACCGAAGCCACATCGCGCATGCGTTCGATGGCCACGCCGCTCGAACGGTCCTTTCTTTCGGGCGGATGCGCGCCGCCCTTGAACGTCTTCACTGCCATGGCGGAAAGGGTCTCCTTTGCCGGGTTCCGGTCCGCGGTATACCGCGCGCGTGATGCGCCCGGGAACTTTGGACGGAGCTGGTTGGACTGGTGGGATGACATGCCATAGTAGCCCGCAATCTTTGAAACGGTCAAGCCGGAATGGCCTTGCGGGGATTCATCAAAGTGTTTCTGGATATTGTTTTATCTATATTAATATCTCGTTTTGATCGGAGCAGGGTGGAGGGGGGTATCGTATGGTGTCACGAAGCTTGCGCTTTTCCTACAGCCACTTCCTCACCTTGAAATACACCAGCTCGACGATCACCACCGCGGCCATGAGGCCGAGCGCGGCCGGATAGCCCCATGCTTTCGCCAGTTCGGGCATGTGCTGGAAGTTCATGCCATACACGCCGGCGATGAAGGTGATCGGGATGAAGATCGCCGACAGTATCGTCAGCACCTTCATCACGCGGGACATGTTGGTGTTCACTTCGGTAAGGTGGAGTTCGATGATGGACGCCGCGTGCTCGCGGTAGGATTCCAGCGCCTCGATGGCCTGCACGGTGTTTTCGTACAGGTCGCGCAGGTAGGGCGCCAGGCGGGGGTCCATCTGGATCGAGTCCGATCGCGCCAGGGCGCTGATCGAGTCGCGCACCGGCCAGATCACGCGGCGCATGCGCGCCAGTTCGCGTTTCATGTCCTGCAGGCCGCGCAGGAACTTGCCGTCGTCCTCGCTGTCGGGAGTCTCGTCGAAGGCTTCAAGCCGATCGCCGAGGCGCTCAAGAACCACGAAGTAATTGTCCACGATGAGGTCGACCAGCCCGTACAGCAGGTAATCGGCGCCCATCCGGCGCAGTCGCCCCGCGCCGGTCATGATGCGGTCGCGCACCGCGGAAAGGCAGTCCCCCGGCCGCTCCTGGAACGATACGAGGATCTTGCCCTTCAAAATGAAGCTCACCTGTTCGTACTCGATCGATCCGTCGTCGTGCAGGGTGAGCATTTTGGTGATGAGGAAGAGGTAGTCGTCGAAGTTTTCGAGCTTGGGCCGGTGTTCCGTGGTCAGGATGTCCTCGATCACCAGGGGGTGGATGCCCAGCAGCCCGCAGAGCTTTTCCACGGCCCCGCCGGAAAGGCCGTTCACGTTGATCCAGTTGACCACGTCCGGATCGACCAGCGCGACGAGTTCGTTCACGTCCTCGGGGATGCGCATGACGGCGCCGGCTTCGTCATAAGAGTAGATCGAGTAGGTGGCCAGCGTCGGTTCCTGGTCGCCTGAGTAGCGCGCGGTGCCGGGCGGCAGGCCCGCCGTTTCCTCCGACACCCCCGAAAAGGGGAGGTTCGAGGCGCGCCTGGGCGATTCCTTGTCGCCCGGATGGTTCTTTCCGGTGTGTCCGCGCCGCGACGGTCGCTTCATATGCACAGCCTAGCCCCACGGGCGGGCGGAGGCAAGGTCGCCTGATCGTTTCAAGCGCAGGTCAACGTGCGATTGGCGTTGCCATTCGCAGAGGGCCTTGCGTTTGGCGAATCCACCGCCTTGACGATCCCGCGGACATGCGCGCGTTCCGGGCCCTGCATCCCGGCACGGACAACCTGGTGATCGCCCACAATGTCACCGCCCCGTGCAACCGCGCCTTCGAGGGCATCGCCGTACGGTTCCTCGCGCTGCGTAACCTCGAGGCGCACCTGCCGGGGCGGGAGAAGGCGCACGGCTGATCGAGTCCAGCGCCATCTTCCGGTACCCTCAACGTGCCGCGGCTTCGATCGCCAGCGTGACGCGCACCGAGCCCGCGGGGGCATTGTAGACCGCCAGCCAGCTTCCCGCGGGCGCGGGCACGCCGCCAGCGCCGCGGGTCGCGCCGGGGTTGCCCCCTGCTGCGGAGCCACTCCCGGACGGACCGGAGCCGCCCACCGTCCGGCCGCGAACCTGCGAATGCAGCAGGGCGAAGGAGTCATCGTAGAGATACCAGCTTTCCGCGCCGCTCACGTCGAGGCGCGCGGCCCCCTCGATCCTGAACCACATCGCGCGGCCGTCGGGCGCGGGCGTCAGGGTACGCATGCCGGATCCGAGTACCGGCACCGATTCCATCGGCCGGAACAGGCTGGATCCCCAGCGGAGCCACTCCTCGCCATCGACGGTGGTGACGACCAGGTCGTTCAGGTCGCGTCCGGCGAGGTGCCCGACCATGCCGGCGCGCGTGTCGCCCAGGCGCGGATCGAGCGCCTTTTCCTCGCTGCTCCAGGGCGAGGCGACCAGGTAGCCGGGCAGGCCCGGGTCTTCGCGGAGGCTGAAGCCCGGGGGGCTCATGCCGATCGCCTGGAATGCGCCGAAGGGGTCGTTGGTCAGGAGCCAGCGCCTGCCCAGCCTGGCCTTCCAGGCGGCGGACAGGGGTTCGGCAATGGGGGGCAGCTTCATTCCGATGATGGAGAGGGAGCCGCCGAGGGCTTTGGGGTCGCCGTTGCGCTCGGCGAGGTAGGTACGTCCCGCGTGGTCGAAGGCGAACCATGCGCGCCCCGGTGCCGCGGCCGATTCCCAGAGGCCGCCTTTCGCTTCTTTTATGCCCGACATCATAGGGATCCATTGCTCCATGTAGGACAAGGCCATTTCGAGCCCTTCCGGGTTTTCCTCGAGGCGGTTGAGGGCCCTGCCCATGTAATGCCCCGCGATGCTTCCGGTTTTCGCGACCGCCGGTGCGGCGACGACGGGCGCTGCTGCGGGTGCGGCGACGGCCGGTATGGCGCTGGCCGAGGCGGCGGCCGAGGCGGTAGGCGAGGTGGCGGGCGCGGGCGCGGGCGCGGAGGGTGCCGCATCGCGCGGACGCGCCGCGAGGCCGGTTCCGGGGGGAGCCGTGATGGCTCCCGACTCCTCCAGCGCGGAGGCGATGATCCTTTTGGAGAAGGTTTCGATGTCGAAGCGCGGCCCTGCCGACAGGACGACGATGCCCAGCCCGTGATCGGGCACCACGACGAGCTGCGTGGTGAAGTAGACCGAGCCGCCGTCCTTGGCCCAGACGCGGATGGTGCCGCCCGGCTTCCAGGGTTCGTCCACCGAGTCCCAGCCGAGGCCGTAGTTTTTGAGCGTGAAGGGGTTGTCGGCGAGGCGCGCCGACTGGTCGCCGCCCATTTCGTCGACCGCCGCGCCGGAAACAAGGCGGCCGCCGTCCGGCCTCGACCCTCCCGAAAGGAACATCATCTCCAGGCGCGCGAGGTCGTTCACGGTCGAATAGACGCCCCCCGTGCCCAGGACGTTGATGTATTCCTGCGGATAGGGCGCGCCGGATGCGTCCAGCATGGCGGCGTAGCTGCCCTCGGGCAGGGTTTCGGTGCCCATGGCGCTGCGGGTCATGCCGAGGGGCGCGTAGATCTCGCGCCGCACGAACTCGGCGTAGGGCAGGCCGGACACCTCCTCGACCAGGAGTTCGGCGAGGGAAAAGCCGTCGTTGCAGTAGACCGCCATTTCGCCGGGGCGGTGCTTCAGGCGCATGTCGGCCAGGGCCGCGAGCACCTGCCGGGCGTGGCCGGGCACCGGGACCAGGGTCGTGCCGTTGCGGTAATCCGATCCGGGCAGGCCGGAAGCATGCGAGAGGAGCATGCGCACCGTGATGTCGCGCCAGGCTTCGCCCTCGCGCATGCGGAATCCGGGCACGTAGCGCACGAAGGGCGCGTCCAGGTCCACCAGGCCGCGGTCCGCCAGGATCATGGTGGCGAGGGCGACGAACACTTTGGAGCCCGAGGCCAACCCGTAGCGCGTGTCGGGGGTCGGGCGGACACCGTTGCGCCGGTCGAGGAAACCGAAGGAATCGGACCAGAGCACCCCATCCGGCTCCACCAGCGCCAGCGCCAGCGACGAAGGCCCGTCCGGCGCGCCCATCCGCGATTCGATTTCGGCCTTCGCCGCCGCGATCGTGGCCGCGTAGCGCGCCGCGCCCATGGCCTGCGCGCCGATGCCCTGCGTCCCGATGGCCTGCGCGCCGGCGACAGTCGCGACCATCATGCAAAACAAGAAGATTGCCGGAACCCTGCATGCTTTCATCCGCGTCCTCCGCGGTCAATAAAGCAGATGCGGGATTCCGCGCGCAAGCGCGTCCGCAAATCTCCAAAACACCCATAAAAAGGGCGCGAAACGCGGCAGGGAGGGGATCGGGATGTTAGAACGGCCTGAGTTCGCCCGAGGGATCCAGCAACGCCGCGCCCCGTTCCAGCACGGTGATGTCCGCGCGCCCCCCGATCTCGTCGAGGATCGCGTCGGACACGTACATTTCATCCAGATGCATCGTGTCGCGGATGCGTATGATCCTCGGCCGGCGCGGGTCGCCGTTTCTCGCGGTCGCCAGGGCCAGGCCGACCGCCTCGGCGTCGGTTTCGGCGACGATCGGGATAAGCCCGCGCTCGGGAAAGTAGCAGGAAACGGAGTTCACGTTGGTCGATGCGAAATCGATCTTGCGGTTGAATCGCCGGGTGATGAAATCGGCCAGTCCGATGCCGGCGGCGTTTCCTTCGGATTTGTCGCTCAGGTCGAACACCACGACCCGTTTTACCCGGGGAGTCTTCAGTTCCCGTTCGCCGCGGAGGTTCATCCGTCCTATGATGTTCGTGTCGATGCAGCTGCCGCTGAGGTCCTTGCCGCCCCGATCGATAAGGAGGACGTCCAGGTCCCGGACCGGCAGTTTGGGGGAAATGCGCTTCGAGTACCTGAGCAGGGCTTTTTCCCGTTCAATGAACGCAGGGGGCGGGATGGCCTCGACCCGGGCGATTCCGCGGGCGGCGTTTTCGACAATGGCGAGCCCCGCGATCACCTTCCCGGTCGCCAGGATCACTTCGGCCGCCCTGGGAATCGCCTCTTCCAGGAAGCGCAGCCCGCCGTAATGCAGGCGCTCCGCCTGTTCCTTGCCGCCCAGGCCGATGGCCAGCATCTTGGCAAGGCCGCTTTCGATCGGCGCGTGGATATCCGTGTGTTTTTTTACGCGATTGACGACGATGATGCCGTCGGCCTCGAAGGCGGCGCGGTTCATGATAATGTCGCCGATCGAGGGGTCGTTCCCGACAACCACGGATCGCGTATCGGCAAGCACGGGAATCCCGAGCGCGGCTTCGCTGATGCCGTAATCGCGCAGGACCGCCAGTTGCCCTTCCTCCGTTCCGCCACCGTGCGAACCCATGGCCGCCACGACAAAGGGCCGCATCCCGGCCCCGCGGGCGAACTCCGCGACAGCCTTGATGATCGTCGGAATCTCGGCGATACCCCGGCTTCCCGCGGTTATGGCGATCCGTTTGCCCGCCTGGCCCCGCAGCGAATCGAGCGCGGACAGCTGGCGGCGGATGGTTCCGGGCAGGTCCCGCACCGTGGTGTCGGGATAGCGCACCGCGATCCGGTGCAGGCGGATGTCGTCTGCCGTAATCAAACCTCCCGGCCGGTCTGCGACGCGGAATAGTAGGACAGGAAATTCTTCAGGCCCACGTTGATGTGATCCTCCATCAGCGACGCGTACTCGTCGGACGACGCATCGCCCGTCTCGTAGCCGAGCAGCAGGGCATCGTGCGTATGCAGGTCGGCCAGGATGTCGATCCTGCTGTACTGGGTCCGGTACCACATGTTCTGCATGCGGATCTTCTTGCAGATTTCGCTGAGCGTTTCGTTGCCGCTGATTTCGGCGAAAAACGACTGGAACCGGTCGTGCTGCTTGTCGTACTCTTCCTTGTTCTTGTGGTCGACCGCCCTCTTCATGTCCTGGTAGATCGATTTCAGGGCTCGTATCCCGGCTTCGGTCCGCTTTTCGTAGGCGAGTTTCGCCGCGATCTTCTCGACGCCGGCGCGCACCACGTAATTGTCGATGATGGCCTGCTGGGTGATCTGGCGGACATAGCAGCCGCGGCGCGCCTTGCGTTCTATGAGCCCGACGTTGATCAGCATCTGGAAGGCTTCGCGGACCGGGGATTTGGACACGTCGTATTCGGTCTGTAGGTCGTTTTCGACCAGTTTCTGGCCGACCTTGTAGGCGCCCGACATGATCTTTTCGGCGATCTTTTCGAACAGGTATTCCGAGAGGCTGAGAAGCACGATCCGTTCTTTCATTCCTTCACCTTGTGGCTGTCAGGGGCTATTTCCTGAATACAGAACCATGAAGGGCTCCTTCGGTCAATCTGCCGTCCTGCAGTACGGTCTTTCCGCCGATCATGACGCCCATGACGCCCTCGGGCGGAAGGTCCGGGTCGGCGATGGTGTTCCGGTCGAGGATGCCATCCTGGTCGAACAGCACGATATCCGCGCGGTAGCCGGGCCTGATGTATCCGATCCCGGGCAGGCGGGCGCGGTCCGCGGGCAGCCCGGTCAGCTTCCGCACCGCCTTTTCCATCGGCATGACGCCCCGCAGCCGCGCGTACCGGCCCAGCAGCTTGGCGCAGGCGCCGTAGGTGGCGGGATTGTGAGGCCCTGCGACGGAGGTCACGATGGTATCGATCTCGCAGATCGAGCGGTCGTGCGCCAGCAGGGCATCCAGCGGCCCTTCCTCGCTTCCTTCCTTTCCCGAGTAGCTGGCGGTCAGGATTTTCGCCTTGCCCCCGCTCTCGCGCATCAGGAACAGCGCCGCGTCGATCGGATCCATGCCCCGGGCGGCGGCGATCTCCTCGAGCCAGCGCCCCTCGTGGGGCTTCAGGCTCTCGGCATTGCCCCAGAGCAGGAAAATGTCCGAGGGGAACCTGCCGATGCTCCGCTCGGTTTCCTCCAGTTCCTTTTTCAGGGCGCGCACCGCGTCCTGCCTGCCCATGTTGCCTGAGAAATCCTCCAGGAACCATTTGGGCAGCAGGGTGTTTATGAGCGTGTTTCCCCAATGGTAGGGAATGACCCCGAAGGAAATGTCGCCGCCCCGGGCGATTCCGCGGTCGATCTCCTCCAGCACCCGGTCCAGGGTGCCCCAGGTTTCCCTGCCCTTCAGGAGCACGTGGGAAAGGTTGAGGCGCGCTCCCGTCCGGAGCGCGAGATCGACCAGCGAACGCACGTCGCGCACGTTGTGCGGCAGGCCGTCGCCGCCCTCGAAGAAGGGCGAAGTCCAGCTGTACGTATGGCCGTGGATCGTGACCAGCGCGTCGTGCTTGGCAGCCAGCCCGAACAGGCTTTCGAGCTCGCCCTCGTCCGCGAAAATCCCCGGCACGTAGGCCAGGCCGAACGAAATACCGAGCGCGCCCTCGGCCAGCGCGCGTTCCGCGGTGCGCAACAGGTCCGTGGTTCCGCGGGCGCCGAGCGGATCGGGCCGGTTGCCGGCGACGAACGCGCGCAGCGAACCGTGTCCGACCAGCGACGCCGCATTCAGGAGCGTGCCCCTGGTTTCCAGGAGATCGAAGAATTCCCCCGCCGATTCCCACTCGAACCCGAATTCCTCGTTCGTCAGGAATTTGGAATTCGCCAGCACGGCCTCGCGCGATCCGGCGTTGACGGGAAAGGGCGAAAAACCGCAGTTGCCGCCTACCACGGTCGTGATGCCCTGCCGCAGGAAAGGCAGCAGGATGTCCCGATGCAGCGGCGAAGGCAGGATCCATTCCGAATGCGAATGGAAGTCGATGAAACCGGGAGCCGTGGCGCGCCCCTTCGCGTCGATGACCCACGGCGCGCTCGCCTCCGGGATTGTGCCGATCGGGGCGACCTGGGCGATCTTGCCGTCCTTTATCGCGATATCCGCGGCGAACGGGGGGGCGCCGCTGCCGTCGAATACGAGCGTGTCCGTGATTATCGTATCGAAATTCATCGTTTCGTTCCGGCCAGTTCCTTCATGGAATCTTCCATTATTTCGAGGGTCCTGGCGACATCCGCCTGCGTATGGGCCGTCGAAACGTAGAACCTGCCGCGGCTCGGGTGCAACTTAAGGCCCTTCGCCAGGCAGCTCGCGTAGAATTTCTGGTAGGTCTGCTTGTCCACCTTGAAATTGTCCCGGTAGTCATGCATGGGCGCATCGATGCCGAACTGCAGCTGCCATATCGATACCTGCCCGTCGCAGAACAGCTTTACGCCCAGGCGCGCGGCCATTTCCCGCACGCCCGACACGATCGACATCGTGATCCGGTCCAGAGATTCGTAGGTGCCGGGCATCGCCAGCTGGTCCAGCGTGGCGAGCGCCGCGGCCACGCAGAGCGGATTGGCGTTGAAGGTTCCCGCGGGATGCACGCCCGATTCCAGGATTTCCTTCTTTCCCGCCACGCCCGCGATGGGGTAGCCGCCCGCGAAGGCCTTTCCGAAGGTGCACAGGTCGGGGGTCACGCCGTAGTATTCCTGCGCCCCGCCCGGCGCGACCCGGAAACCGGTGATCACCTCGTCGAGTATCAGGAGTATTTCGAATTCCGCGGTCAGCGCCCGCAGGCCTTCCAGGAATCCGGGTGCCGGCCTGACCGGTTCGGCATTGTACATGACCGGTTCGGTTATGACCGCCGCGATTTCGTGCCCCATGCGCCTGAAGGTGCGCCGCACGGCGTCCAGGTCGTTCCACGGCAGGACGATGATGTCGGCGTAGCAGCTCTCCAGCTGTCCGGGACTTTCCAGGCAGCGCCAGGGCTTGCTGCGGGGGCCCATCATCTTTACCGACGTCGCCTTGGTGGACACCATCAGCTCGTCCGCCCAGCCGTGGTAGTGCCCCTCGAACTTGACGATCTTGTCCTTGCCCGTGTACGCCCTGGCCAGGCGGAAATTGACGAGGTTCGCTTCCGTGCCGGTGCTCTGGAATCCGGCCATTTCCGCGCAGGGCAGAAGGTCGACGATCCGCCGCGCCAGTTCGTTGATGCTCCTGGTCGGCATCGCGAAATGCGACCCTTCGCGCGCCTGCCGCGATACGGCGTCGGCGACCTTTGCGTTGTTGAATCCCAGGATCGAGGGTCCGAAGGACCCCATGTAGTCGATGTATTCGTTGCCGTCGACATCGAAGAGATGCGACCCCTCGCCGCGCTCGGCGTACACCGGATACGGTTCGGCCTCGGATTTGTGCAGCGAGCTGGCCACGCCGCCGACCAGGTAGCGGACCGCCTCTTCATACAGCCGTTTCGATGTCTTCGTTTCGTATCTGTTCATGGCAGCACTCCGATGTCTCACTTTACGATCAGGGAAGGAATGAAGGTCACGATCTGCGGAAACACGACCATCAGGACAATCGTGGCGACGAGCGGCACGAAAAACGGCGTGACCGCGCGCACCGTCCGCTTGAAATCCAGCCCCGAAATGTCGGCGCCGATGAAAAGCCCCAGGCCGAAGGGCGGCGTCAGGATTCCCAGCACCGACGTCAGGACGAAAATCACCCCGAACGCGAGCGGCGGATATCCCAGGAACTGCACGATCGGAATCATCACCGGCAGGATCAGGATGATCAGCGCGGACACTTCGATGAAGCAGCCGAGCAGGATCACGACCGCCAGCAGCATGAACAGCACCGCGATCGATGGCAGTCCGGCCTGCTGGATCAGTCCCACCAGCGCCGGCCCTATGTTTTCCCGCGTGAAGATGAAGGAAAGCACCATCGACGCGGCGACGATCGCGAAAATATTGCCGCAGAACAGCATGGTCTCCCGGATGTCGGAGACCAGCTTCTTCAGCGTCAGATTTTTGTACACGAACATTCCGAGGAACATGGAATAGATCACCGCCACGGCGGCGGCTTCGGTCGGCGTGAATATACCGCCGATCATGCCGGAAAAGATGATCACGGTCGTCATCAGCGACAGGAAGACTTCCTTCCAGCTCCGAAGATGCTCGCGCAGGGTGGGCATCTTTGTTCTCGGATAATTCCGTTTCAGTGCCATGAAGTAAACCATCACGCCAAGGGACAGCCCGATCGTGATGCCGGGCATGAGGCCGCCGAGGAACAACTTCAGCACCGATTCGCCTGAAATGACGGAATAGATGATCATGGGCGTGCTCGGCGGAATGATGGGCCCCACCACCGACGACGCCAGGGTTATGCCGACGGAAAAATCATCGTCATACCCGTTTTCCTTCATGCCCTTCAGTTCGATGCGCCCCAGGCCGCTGATGTCGGCGATGGCGCTGCCCGACATGCCGGCGAAAATCATGCTCGCCGCGATGTTGACCTGGCCCAGGCCGCCGCGTATCCACCCGACGTTCGTGTTGGCGAAGTCGAAAATCTTCTTGGAAATGCCGCCGGAATTCATCAGGGTGCCGGCTAGCGAAAAGAGCGGGAATGCCAGCAGGATGAATGAAGTGATCTGCCCCCCGACCATGATGGATGAAATCGCGGACAGGGGAATCTCGTTGATGAGAAGGTAGGGGATCGAGGCGAGTATGATCGATGCCCAGATCGGTACGCTGCCGGCCATGAACACGAGCAGCAGGACCAGCGTGATGACGAACGAGGTGCTCATGCCGCGCCTCCTTTCGCCGCCCGGTTGTTGCGGATCGAGATCGCCAGGTAGGCGAGGTAGCTGAGTATTCCTATGATCATCGGAAGGTAGAACGTATACAGCACGGGAATTTCGATGGTCATCATGGGCATGCCGCCATTGGCGATCACCGCCTCGATCGTCGAGAAGAGGAGGACGCCGACGCACGCGAGCGTCAGGATGTCCACCGCGAAATTCACGGCGCGCTTCGCGGGCTCTCCCAGCAGGTGCACCAGCGCGTCGATCCGAAAATGCAGGCCGAGCTTGTGGTTCACCCCGAACACGATGAAGGTCATCCATACGACCAGAATCGAACAGCCCTCGATCGACCACATGATCGGCGCGTTGAACACGAAGCGCAGGATGACGTTGGCGATCACGATCGCCACGATGGCGGAAAAACAGAGCGACCCGATGAGGGTAAGCGCTCCGGATACGATGGATTCGATTTTCCTGAAAACACTCATGGACCGGCCCTCCGCGGCAGGATGCCGCGCAGCCCGTTCCGGCCGGATTCCGGCCCGAGCTGCGCGGTCACGCACGTTACTTCGCCAGTTCTATGAATTTCTTCCAGGTATCTCCCCACTGGGGAATATATTCCGCTTCAAGCTTCTCGTAGGCGCGCTTGCGGAAGGCGTCCATCTGCGCCGGCGTGGGGGTGTAGATCTTCATGCCCATGTCGGCGAGCTTCCCCCTGAACGTCGCGTCCACGTCCTGGTAGTTCGCGAAGAACTGCGCCCAGGCTT
>CAYRXK010000030.1:0-16028 GCA_964428265.1 uncultured Treponemataceae bacterium | reverse complement strand
CCCCTGAACGTCGCGTCCACGTCCTGGTAGTTCGCGAAGAACTGCGCCCAGGCTTCGAGCGCGGAGTCGAAGACGATCTTCTGCTGTTCCTTGTTCAGCTTGGAGGTAAAGACCTTCTCGTTCATGAACACCGAGGTCATGCCTTCGACGTGCTCGGTCAGGGTGAGGACTTTCTTCACCTCGTACCACTTCATCACGAAGATGTTTTCGGCGGGGCACTCGGCCGCGTTGATGACGCCCTGGCTAAGCGCCATGTACACCTCGCCATACGCGAGCGGGGTGGCGGTGGCTCCCACGGCGTACGCGGCGACCTTGTACGCGGGCACGTCCGGCGTGCGCATGCGCAGGCCCTTGCCGTCTTCCGGGGTCAGGATCGGCTTGTCCGCGATCATGTAGCGGTGGCCGAACCACTGGAAACCGAGCAGCTTCAGGTTGGATTTCGCCGCCAGGCGCGCTCCGAGGAACTCGATGAAGTCGCGGTTGAACGCGGTGTTCGCGATGTGCTTGGTGCCCTGGAAGGTGTAGGCGTTCTCGAAAATGCCGAATTCGGGCAGGAAGCGCGCCGCGCCGCTGGGGCCGATCAGACACCAGTCGATGGTGCCGAGATTGGCGTTTTCCAGCAGGGTGCGTTCGTTGCCCAGCTGTTCGGCCGGATAGATTTCGATCTGGACCGCGCCGTTGGTCCTTTCCTTGACCAGCTGCGACCAGCGTTCGAGCGTTCTTACCTGCGTGGTATTGGGCGCCGCGACCAGTCCACCCTTCAGGACGATCGCTTTTCCTCCCGACGCCTGCGACCATGCGGATCCAATCAACACGGCAAAGATGACGAGAAGCGCAAAAAACTTTCTCACAGGTCCCTCCTTGAATCAGTCGATTGTAGAATAATCGACTAAATACAACCTGTCAAACTTTAAACGCACGGTATGCAACAAGGCTTCCGGGCAACCCGGCGTCCCGGCGGGGACACGCGTGCCGCATCCGGATTATATTCGGCCGAACCGAGCAGCTGACCAAGGAGCCGACCTGTGCTGGATTTCTCCTTCGACGCCGTCATTTTCGACATGGATGGCCTCATGTTCGACACCGAGCGACTCGCCGTGCGATCCTGGGCCCGCGCCGCCGCCGAATCGGGCTTCGATTTCCCCGAATCCCTTCTCATGAAGACGGTGGGACGCGACAAAGAGGGCGGAAAACGGATCATCATGGACCATTTCGGCGCGGACTTCCCCTACGACAGGGTCCGGGAAAAGCGCCTGCGCTACTTTATGGAAGCGATCGATTCCAATGGAGTTCCGATAAAGGAAGGATTGAGGGAGCTCATGGCACATTTGGCGGAACGGGGTGTTCCCGTGGCCGTGGCCACCTCGACGGACCGGCCGCGCGCGTCGGTGCTGCTGGAACGGGCCGGCGTCCTGCCGCGGTTGGCCGCCCTGGTCTGCGGCGACATGGTTGCCCGCAGCAAGCCCGATCCCGAAATCTACCTGACCGCCGCCCGATCGCTCGGCCGGGAGCCCTCCCGGTGCCTGGTCCTGGAGGATTCGCGGCCGGGCATCGCCGCGGCGCACGCGGCAGGCATGCGCGCCATCATGGTGCCGGACCTGGTCGGGCCGGATGAAACGACCCTCGGGCAGGCGTGGAAGGTGTGCGGAAGCCTGTCGCAGGTGAGGGACCTGCTGGCCGGGCGCGCCGGACGGAAGGACGGCCGACCGGACGGCCCTCGACCCGGGACTACCTGAGAAGGTCGCTGCCGGTCCTGCGCTTGCGGTGCTTCAGGAGCAGCTTTTTCGCCTTTTCGAAATCGCCTTCGTCGACGGCGAGCGTGATGCCGTTGCCGATAACTTTCTGGCGCGCCTTCGGCTGCACCTCGAACACGATGCCGTGCGCCTCGAGCACCTTGACGAACAGGTCCAGCTTGGCCTGATCCTCGAACGACCACAGATTCTTCAAACATTCCTCCGCGACACCAGCGTGACACCGGTCGCTATCATGGTATGGCCAAAGCGCGAAAACGGCAACGAGCGCGTCACCATTCCCCCGCGGGCTCGGGAAGCTCGCGGGCGATGCGCTCGATCCGGTAACCGATGCCGGGGCCGCCGATCGTGGCGGTGCTGACCGTTCCACCGCTGCGGCGGAACAAGCAGGGGTGGACGCGCGCCTCGGGGCCGGATGCATCGGGGTAGAACTGCATGGAATTGGTTTCCACGCCCCACTCGCTTCCGGCGCGCGAGGCGAAGGCGATGTGCGCGATCTGGGCGAGCATGGGGTTGGTCAGGTCCTGCACCATGATGCGCATGCCTGCCTTCCGCGCCCAGGCAAGGCTGAGGATGGATCCGGTCAGCGTTTTGCAGGTTTTCAGGGCGACGCCGGTCCATCCGTCGCGACGTCCGCGCCGGACTCCGCGCCAGTCGTGCGCGCTTTCGTCCAGGAAAAGGGGCTTCCGTGCGCTCAGGGCGCGCAGGTCCCCTCCGGAAGGCGTGGCGGGCGCGGCGGGCGAGGCGGGCGCGGCGTCCCCCGCGTCGGGGGCGAAGGGTTGCTCCAGGTACAGGATCCGGTCGTACAACGCGGGGTTTTCGCGTTCGACCCGGTCGAGCACTTCGCCGACATAGGCCGCGTCGGGCGCGGTGCAGTTGAAATCGACGCAGAAACGGCGCGCGCCTCGCGGCAGCGCGATGCGGCCCACATCCAGGATGCGCCGCGCATCCCGCCCGGTGTCGGCGCCCGACAGCTTTATCTTGAGCGAGGTAAGGCCGTCCCGGTCGATCCAGTCCGCGAGGGTCAGGGGGTGGCCGTCCTGCGGTTCGTCGCCCCGCAGTTCGTCCCGGCCGAGCGGGTCATAGCCGCCGACCGTGTGCCACGCCATGATCCGCGGGGCAGGCTTGTCCGCGAGGAAGTCGGACGGGTACAGGCCGCCGAAGCCGGGATCGCCCGCGCCATAGTTCTCGCCAGCGCCCGCTCCCGCCCCCTCGCGGTCGAAGAACCAGGACAGGTCGGCGTTCAGGCAATCGCGGGAAAAAAGGTTCCAGGTCGAGGTGGCGTGGATGCGGCCGTAGGCGTCGTGCAGGGCGATGTCGAGGGGGGCGCAGCAGGCGATAGCCGCAAGGTGCGGCAGTTCGGGCCGGCCCGCGGCCCGGCGTTCGGCATTGGTCCGACCGAGCAGCCCGGGCAGCACCTGTATCTGGAACTCGTAGCCGATCTCCATCGGGTGGCCGCGAAAGCCGAAACGGCACCACTCTGCCGCCACCGCCAGGCAAAAATCGCGCAGCGCCTCGACCCGAACCTTCCATTCCAGCGCCGGCGCAGGCCACAGCCATGCCACGCTGAGCGGCACCTCGCCCCAGCCTTCGGAACGTTGGCCGCCGGCTGTTTCAACCTCGACCCAGGCGCGGGCGCACAGCACATCCGAAGTGGTCTCGGCGCCGAAACGGAGGGGAACCCTGGTATGCACGGGAATGAAGTAGAGCGCGGTCCGGACTGTCCGTACATCGAGGTCATTCGGCATGGCAGCTCCGTATGGTCCGCAAGTCGTCGCATCTGCATTTTTTGTAAAGAAAGCTTACAAATGGACAGAACGTGCTATACTGATGTGGAACCAGTATAGGCGGCACGCGTGAAGATTCAAAGGGATGACGAACTGCTTCTCTCCGAAAGCGCATTTACGGAAAAAGCCCTTGCGGCGATCGAGGCCGGTCAGGCGCAGTCGCGCGCGGACGTAGCCCGGCACCTCGGCCTGAGCAGGACCACGGCGTCGACCCTGGTGGGCAACCTCATCGGTCTGAACCTGCTCGCGGAGCGCAATGTCCGGCGCGAAGGACGCGGACGCCCGGGCATCATCCTGGACCTGGACGAATCGCGCTGGCGCGCCATCGGGGCGGAATACCATTCCGGACGCTGGTCCTTCGCGGAAACGAACCTGAAGGGAAGCATTGTCCGCACCGAATCACGGCCCGTCGAATCCCCGGACCCGGAATGCTTCCTCGCCGAACTCCTGTCGGGCCTGGATAGCTTCATGCGCCACGCCACGGGCGATCTCCTTCCGACCGTGGGCATCGGCACCCCGGGCCTGGTCGACCGTCGTCATGGTACGATTCTGCGTGCCGACGATCTGGGCTGGATAGACGTGCAGGTTGCATCCGCCGTGGAGAACCGCTTGGGCATTCCGGCGCTGACCATCAACCGGAACCGGGCCTCGGGCCTTGCAGAGGCCCGCTTCGGAGCCGGGCGCGCCGTGTGCCAGTTCCTGTATATCGGCATAGGAACGGGTATCAGCGCCGCCATTTTCCTTGACGGTGCGCTGGTGAACGGCGCCACCTTCGGTGCCGGCGAGATCGGCCACATGGTGATCGAGCGCGACGGCCCCCGCTGCGGTTGCGGAAAGCGCGGCTGCCTGCAGGCGCTGGCATCGGGCGGCGCCTTGGTGCGCATGGCGCGGGCACGGATGGCCGCGGGAGACGAATCGTCGCTCGTCGGTTTCGGAGACCGCCTGACCGGCGAGGATATATGCCGCGCGGCATTATCCGGCGATGCCACGAGCCGGGCCTGCCTTCGTGAAGCCGGATCCTGGCTGGGAATCACCGTGGCCAATCTGGTAACGGTATTCAATCCGGACAAGGTGATCATCGGGGGGCCGATCGGATTGCAGGAAGGCCCCCTGCTGGATCATATCCGGGATTCCGCCAGGGGCAGCGCCATGCCGCACGCGTTCAAGGCGGCCAGCATGGAGCGCGCAGCCCTGGGCGAAGAAGCCGGCGCGCTGGGCGCTGCCTGCATGGTGCTGGACCGCAAGCTGGAGCTGGCGATTCGCGGCAGCCGCGGCGTCAAACCCCGAAGCTGATCGATTCAATCCCGCGGCGAATCCACTTCCGCCAGCAGGGCCTCGACTCGCTTTCCGTATTCCACATAGGTGCCGAATCGCGCTTCCGCGGAGGAAGACCGGGCGGCATCGTGGTATACGATCGCCATATGGGGCTCGATGCTGAACGTACCCCGGTACCCGCCCTGCAGAAGATCGGCCAGCACTCTCCGGACCTCGTTGGGGCCTTCTCCGGGATAGAAGTAGCGTTCTTCGCCGGTGGCGGGATCCCTCCAGCCATCCTTGATGTGTACGTGCGCGATCTGGTCCTTTACCGCCTGGTAGGCTTCCCATGCGTTTTGATTGGCGTAGGGGAACGGAGTGCGGAAGTCGGGGGTAATGCCGGGATTTCCGGTATCATACACGATGCGGAGGCCCGGAACGGCGTCCAGGAGCTCTTTTGTATGCAGCGGGCTCATGCCGCCCCAGGTCAGGCAGTTCTCGTGCACCGGGGTCATGCCCGCATCGAGGAATACGGCGCACAATTCCCTTAGCCGCGAGATCCGTTCCTCCACGCGCTGCCCGGGAAGCGCCCTTCCTTCCCGGTCCCTGAGGATGGCGTAGCTCATGATCCGCACCAGGTTCGTGCCGAGCATGCGCATCCGGTCGGCACAGCGCCGGGCCTGCGCCAGCGCCGACTGCCGGTCCTCGTCGACCCGCTTGCTCCAGTTCGCGATCGTGGATCCGAGGCAGCAGACTTCTATTCCCGCGTCGTCCAGGCTCCGCCGGACATGGTCGAAGGCTTCGTCGGTGATGTCATGGACGGATGTGCCGTCGACGCTCCTGAGTTCCATCCGATCCCACCCCAAAGCCCTGGTGGCACGGATCTGATTCTGGATATCATCGGCAGCTTCGTCCGTAAAACCGGCCAACCTGTACATCGCCACCTCCCGCATGTTTCGTCTCGTTCCATGTTTTCACGGGCAACAGCCTGTCGCCTGGGAATGTCGCTTCGGCCGGTCGCTTCGGCCGGTCGCTTCGGCCGGTCACCTCCGGGGCGCTGCGCCGTGGCTGCGTGCGATTCCTGCAAAATGCCTTTGCATATTTTGTATACTAACTTGACATATTTGTAAACCGTGATATCGTGGCAAGAGGGAGGCATCATTGCCGCCCGCAGGATCGTGTTCGGGTTTCAGGAGGAAGCATATGAAGAAGAATCTGTGCTTGGCTGCGTTGCTGGTTGCCGTAACGGTCGGCGCGGCGTTCGGCGCCGGCGGCAAAACCGTCATCAACTATTATGAATGGGATGTTCCCAACCTCAAATTCGTGGAGGAGTTCAACGCCGCGAACCCCGACATCGAAGTCGTCGTGCATACCATCCCCGCCAACGCGGAACGGGCGACCAAACTCGATATCCTCGCCATGAGCGGATCGGACATGGATGTGATGCCCATCGCCGACGGAGACCAGTTCATCCGCTTCGAGAAGGGCCTCCTGGCTCCCTTGGATTCCTACATCGCCCGCGACAAGCTGGATATTGAAGATTCTTTCGGAAAATACGCCGAGTGGGGCAAGGGTTCCAACGACAAGTACTACGGCATCCCCTTCAGGGCCACGCAAACCATGGTGTATTACAACAAGACCATGTTCGATGCCGCCAAAGTCCCGTATCCGAAGGACAACTGGACTCTGGACGAATACGTCGACACCGCGCGCAAGATGGCGGCATGGGGCAAGGCCAAGGGCATCTACGGCACCTACACCCACACCTACCAGAACGAGTGGGCCACGATAGCCGGCCAGGTCGGTACCTGGTACACCGCTGCCGGGAAATGCAACATCAGCGACCCCGCCTGGGTCCGCGCCCTTAAGACGCGAAAAATGCTCGATGACGAAGGTACGCAGATGTCCTTCGGCCAGATCAAGGCGTCCAAGGCGGTCATCAACAGCACCTTCCTCGGCGGAAAGTCGGCCATGGTCACCGCGGGATCCTGGCTTGTGCGCGACATGAAGAACAAGGAAAAGTTCCCCTTCGACTTCGAGGTGGGCGTTGCCTACATGCCGCGTTTCGACGCCGGCGTGCCCGGACTGCGCAGCAACTTTTCCGCATCCATTCTCGGCATTCCCGCGAATTCCAAGCACAAGGATGAGGCGTGGCGCTTTATCCGCTACTATGTCGAAAAGGCGTCCGGCTACATCGCCGCTTCCGGAAACATGCCCACATACCTGCCCGCCTATACGAGCGGAATCGTGGATACCTTCCGGAAGGATTCGGGGCTCGCGGCGAATTTTGCGGCCAAGTTCTTCGACCGGAACGTGAAGCTGTCCACCAACAAGATACTCGCCGACACCGGCGCCGCGTACATGCAGATCATCAACGACGAGGTCAACCTCTACTTCACCGGCGAGCGCTCGCTCGAACAGGCCCTGGCCAACATCGAAAACAAGGTCAACAAGGAAATCGTCAAGAAATGACACGCATGACGTTGATGCTGCGGAAGGAGGAACGGGCGGGATACCTGTTCCTTCTTCCAAGCCTCCTGGGGACATTGGTGTTCGTGTTCATACCGATCGCCATGTCCCTTTTCCTCGGTTTCACGAAATTCGACCCGATGCGGGGCTTCAAGGCCCTCGAATTCGCCGGCGTGGAGCACTTCGCGCAGATGCTGGGCGACGATCGCGTGAAAGCGGCCCTCCGGAACAACCTGGTCTATTCACTGACCTACGTTCCGATCACCATTTCGCTGGCCCTGCTGCTCGCCGCCGCCCTGAACAAGTTCGTGTTCTTCAAGGTCCCCTTCCGGATGGCCATTTTCATGCCGTACGTCTCTTCGCTGGTGTCGGTGGCGACGGTATGGATGGTGCTGCTCTATCCGGGCACGGGTCCCGTGAACGCGATCCTGCACAACGTGTTCGGCATGCAGAAGACGCCCGATTGGTTCATCAGTTCCAGATACGCGCTGCCGGGCATCGTCATGATGTCCGTCTGGCATGACGTCGGGTACTACATGATCATCCTTCTGGCCAACATGCAGTCGCTTTCGGCCGAGGTCTACGAATCCGCGCAGATCGACGGCGCAGGCAAGGTGCGCAGTTTTTTCAGCATCACCATCCCGATGCTCAGTTCCGCGCTGTTCTTCTGCATCACCCTGGCCACCATCAATTCCTTCAAGATCTTCGATCAGGTGAACATCATCACCGAGGGCGGGCCGGGGTTCTCTACCACGGTGCTGGTCCAGTGCATCTACTACTACGCATTCAAGGAATTCCGCTTCAGCTACGCCGCCGCGATCGCGCTGCTGCTGTTCCTGGTCATTTTCGTGATTTCCTTCATCCTGCAGAAACTCGAGAAGAAGTTCTCGTATTAGGAGCCGGACGTGATTTCCCTTTTCCGTCCCCGCCTGTCGTTGAAACCGAACATGCTGTCCCGGGTCGCCGTGACGGGCATCATGGCACTGATCACCGTCGCATCCGTCTTTCCCTTCGTGTGGATGCTGTCGACCTCGTTCAAGTTCGAGGTCGATGTCATGAACTTTCCGATCAGGCTGATCCCCGAACGCTTCAATCCCGACAACTACAACTATGTCTGGAAAAAGAGCAGCTTTCCCCTTTATTACTTCAACACCGTAAAGGTGGCGCTGATCACCCTGCTCGGCGAACTCTGCATCACCACCCCCGCAGCCTACGCCTTCGCCAGGCTGCGTTTCCGCGGCAAGCGCTTTTTATTCTTCCTGTACTTGTCGACCATGATGATCCCGGCCCAGGTCCTCCTGCTTCCCAAGTACATCTATTTCCAGCAGCTCGGCATCACGAACTCGCATCTGGCGCTGATACTGCCGGGTCTGTTTTCCGTCTTCGGCGTGCTGCTGATGCGCCAGGTGTTCAAGGAAATCCCCTTCGAGCTCACCGAGGCTGCCTTGATCGACGGGGCCTCGCATTTCAGGATATTCTCGCGGCTGATCCTGCCGCTGGCCAAGCCGGGCGTGATGACCCTGGTCCTGCTCGGATTCACCTGGATATGGAACGACTACATCAATCCGCTGATTTTCCTTTCCAACGAAAACCTTTTCACCCTTACCATAGGCCTGCAGCGATTCCAGGAGGATTCTTCCACCAGCTATGCCCGAATCATGGCCGGAGCGACCCTCTCGCTGATCCCCATCATCGTCGTGTTCATGATTACCCAGAAATACTTTATCGAGAGTTTCGCCTCTTCGGGAATTAAGGCGTGACGCGGGAGCGATCGTCCATGCGTGATTTGAGAATCGGCGTCATCGGGTACGGCAATATGGGCACGAGCTACGCGAAGTGGCTCGTTGAGGGCAAGGTGCCCGGCGCGGTGCTTTCCTCGGTGTGCGACGCTGCCCCGGCAAAGCGCGCCGCCGCGAAGGAAGCGCTGCCCGCCTCCATCGCCATCTTCGACGATTCGAAGAAGCTCATCCGGTCGGGCACCGCGGATGCTGTGATCATCGCGGTGCCGCACTATCATCATCCGGAAATGGCCATCGACGCGCTGGAGCAGGGCCTGCATGTGGTGGTGGACAAGCCTGCCGGCGTATATACCAAGCAGATCCGCCGCATGAACGAGGTGGCGGCTTCCCGCCCCGGCCAGGTTTTCGCGATGATGTTCAACCAGCGGACCAACCCGCTGTACCAGCGTGTGCAGGAAATTGTCGCGAGCGGCCGTTTGGGCGGCATCCGCAGGGTTACCTGGTTCATCACCAGTTGGTGGCGCACCCAGAAATACTACGACTCTTCCGCCTGGCGGGCGACCTGGGCAGGCGAGGGCGGCGGCGTCCTGGTAAACCAGGCTCCGCACCAGCTGGATCTTCTGCAATGGATCGGCGGCATGCCCTCGCGCGTTCAGGGATTCCTCAAATTCGGGTCCCACCGCGACATCACGGTAGAGGACGACGTCACCGCCTATCTTGAATACCCCAACGGCGCCACGGGCGTGTTTGTCACCTGCGTGCACGACGCGATGGGGACCGACAGGTTCGAAATCCACTGCGACAACGGCAAGATCATCGTGGACAACAGCACTTCCGCTACCGTGAAGATCCTCCGCAAACCCGAGGAGCAGCTCAACCGCGAACTGGACTTCCGCCAGATGCTCGCCATCGTGCGCGGCGAAGGCGGCGAAAAACTGTATGACGAAGAGCACTTCGAATTTCCCGAGCGCTGGGACATCCAGCACATCGACATTCTGGTCAATTTTACCCAAGCAGTCCGCGAAGGCAAGCCGCTGATAGCCCCGGGCGCCGACGGGATACGCGCCGTAGAGATCGCCAATGCGATGCACCTGTCCTCGTGGCTCGGAAAAACGGTCGAGCTGCCCGTAGACGAGGACCTGTTCTTCGCGGAACTCTCCAAGCGTATTCAGGAGGAGCGCCGTGGCGAAAACCTTTAACGTCGGCATTGTCGGGCTGGGGACGGTTGCCGCCACGCACGTGGCCGCCCTGAAAACCATCCCCTCCGCCAGAATCGCCGCGGTCTGCGACGTAAAGCCACCGGAAGCACTCCGCATGCCCGAGGGGGCGCGCCACTACTTCAGCCTGGAATCGATGCTGGAAGCGGAGCGCCTGGACAGCGTTCATATCTGCCTTCCGCATTACCTGCACCTGGAAGCCGCGCGCGCCTGCGCCAGCCGCGGCATCCCGGTGCTCTGCGAAAAGCCGGTAGGCATGAATCCCGGGCATGTCGCGGAAATGTCGCGGTTCGAGTCGATGTACGGGATCCCCGTCGCCGTCTGCATGCAGAACCGCTGGAATCCGACCTACCGCATGATGAGGGAACTCGTCGCCTCCGGCGAATCCGGACGCTTGCTGGGCGTAAAGGGTGTCGCGCTGTGGAGCCGCGGCCGCAGCTACTATGACGCCGCTCCCTGGCGGGGCACGATGGCGGAGGCGGGCGGGGGCTGCATGATCAACCAGGCCATCCATACACTGGACCAGATGATGGGGCTCTGCGGCGATGTGGAGAGCCTCAGGGGCAGCATTGCGCAGTTGCAGGATATCGGGGTCGAGGTCGAGGATTCCGCGATGGCCCGCATCCGGTTCCGCAACGGCACGCATGCGCTCTTCCTGGCCAGCATCGCCCATGTCCGCAATGCCTCGATAGAAATCGAAGCGGTCTGCGAGCGCGCCATCTACACCATCAGGGATTTCGCGCTGTACCGCAGCCCGCCGGACGACGATACCGCCCGCACATTCCTCGTTTCCGACGATGTGGCGCCGGGAACGAAATCCTATTACGGCCCGAGCCACCGCCACCTCATCACCGATTTCTACGGCTACCTCGATGGCGGCAAGGGCGCCTACGTCCGGGTGGCGGACGCCGGCCGGGTGATCCGCGTGATCGACATGATCCGGAGGTCCTCGGAAGCCGGCCAGCGCACCGAAACATGGGAGGAAGCACGATGAACCAGGCGAATATCGCCCTGAACATGTCCATGGTGAAATTCATAATGTGGGAACAGGGCCCCGACACGGTGTTCCGCGGCATGAAGGAAGCCGGGGTCCGCTTCATCGAGCTGAGCCAGGTGGACATGACGGACGCCTTCATCGACCGGGTGCTCGAGGCTTCGGCCGCACATGGCGTGCGCGTCATCGCCACCAGCGTGAACTACAAGCCGCTGTTCGGCGCCAACGCCAAGGGGCTCGATCTGGAACGCGACTTCGACCGGATCATCGAGGTGAACCACCGCCTCGGGGTCCGTTATGTGCGCGACTCCCTGATCCCCAAAATCTGCATCCATAACGAAGACGGCTACTACAGCGCCGCCGCGGACCTGAACCGCTACGGCGCCCGGCTTGCCGAAGCCGGCATCAAGCTTCTGTACCACAACCATCATTTCGAGTTCGAAAAGTTCGGCGGAAAGACCGGGTTCGAAATCCTGGTAGAGGAAACCGACCCGGCATTCGTCTTTTTCCAGCCCGATGTACACTGGATACAGCGCGCAGGCCACGATCCCGTCGCCTGGATACGCCGGCTTGCCGGCCGCGAAGACTCGGTGCACCTGAAGGACTACCGCATCCGCTTCCCCGACGGCGAACCCTCGCAGGATATCTTTTCCAGGGAACAATGCATCCAGTTCGCCGAAATCGGCGAGGGCAACCTGGACATGCGCGCGATCATCCAGGCTTCGCTCGATGCGGGCGCCCTCTACCTTCCCATCGAGCAGGATTCCTGCTACGGCAGGGATCCCTTCGACTGCCTGAAGACCAGCGTGGCCAATATCCGGGCCCTGGGTTTCGGCAACCTTCTTTGACGCGCGTCGATTGAATTTTCGCCGGCACGAGCCGGCAGCCATCCTGAATGCAAAAGGCCGCCCCATCCGGAGCGGCCTTTTTGTTTACTTCCTTCCCCGGAACATGACGCGGACCTGCTTGTACAGGCCTTCGCCTTCGCTCTTGGTCTCGATGTCGACGATATCGTTCAGCGTGGTGTGCACGATGCGGCGCTCGAAGGGATTCATCGGCTCCAGCAGGACCGAGCGGCCGCTGCGGCGCACCTGCTCGGCCGAGTCGTAGGCCATGCGGACCAGCGCTTCCTCGCGGCGAATCCGGTAGTTTTCCGAATCCAGGATGATGCGCGTATCCTCGTGGCCGATGCGGCCGGCATACACGTTGGCCAGAAGCTGCAGCGAATCCAGGTTCTTGCCCTTCTTGCCGATGATGATCGACGCGTGGTCGGACTCGATCTTGAGGCCAAGCTTGCGTTCCTCGCGGAACAGGACCGAAATCGAGCCCGAGTAGCCCATTCGGGTGAGCACATCGCCCACCCAGTCGAGCATTTTGTTCTCGAATTCACCTTCCGGTTCGAGGGGGGCGGCCGACAGGGTGCGCGGCATGCGCATTTCCATGTCGTCGTCGTCCGGGCCGCCGTTGCCGGAGCGGCCAGCCCGGCTGCCGGCGTTGGACCCGGCGGGGGCCGCGGCCGGAGCCGCCGAGGCGGACGGTTCGCGCGTGTGCACGCGGATCTTTACCCGGCCCTTCTTGAACAGGCCGCCGGCCTGGTTTTCGAGAATTTCCACGTCGAAACTGTCGGTTTCGACCCCGAGCTCCGCGGCGGCGTTCTCGATCGCCTCGCGCTCGGTCCTGCCTTCGAATTCATATGTCATGACAGCTCTCCTGATTACCGATCGATGCGCGGGGTCAGCGCGGCTTTTTGCCCGAATCGCCCTTTTCGGACGCCGATTTCGCGGCTTCCTGGGCCTTGGCGGCTTCCGCGGCCTTTGTTTCCAGCCAGTCGCGCGTCTTTTCCGAGAAGGTGCGCGTATCGCGGTTCGTTCCCGGTTTCCCGGCGCCCGCCTTGCCGGCACCCGGCTTGGCTCCGGCGCCGCCGGACTTCACCGTGGTCTTGCCGGCCTGGCGCGCCGACGCGAAGGACGAAACGTTGCCCGATCCCGCGGCTCCCGAAGCACCCGCGGCGCCGCCGCTCGACCCGGACGATCCGGCGGAGGCGGAAGCCCCGGCCAGCCTGGCTTCGGCGGACTTCAGCTTGTGGTGCTTGAGCATGTCGTTGATCACCATCTGCTGGCCGATCGTGATCACGTTGGACACGATCCAGTACAGCAGCAAGCCCGACGGCACGTCGTACAGCATGAAGAAAAACATGACCGGCATGCCGTACATCATCAGCTTCATCTGGTTGGCGGACTGTCCGGCGGTCGGATTTGAGCTCTGGGTGAACTTGCCATACAAAAGCTGGCTACCCAGATAAATGATGGGCAACGCCCTCAAATCGGTCCAACCGAGGATCGGAAGCTTGAAATTGCCGAAACTGAGCACGCTTTCGGGCATGGACAGGTCGGGAATCCATCCGGGAATGAACAGCGCGCCGCGCAGGTCGAAATGGTTGTTGAACAGGTTGTACATCGCGATGAAGAAGGGCAGCTGGATCAGCATGGGCAGGCAGCCGGCCATCGGGTTGTAGCCGGCGCTCTTGTAGAACTCGGCCATCTCCTGGTTCAGCTTCTGCGGGTTGCCCTTGTACTTGGCCTGCAGTTCGGCGATCTGCGGCTGCAGTTCCTGCATCTTCGCGCTGGAGATCGAACTCTTCTTGGTCAGCGGGAACATCAGGACCTTGGTCAGGATCGTTACCAGGATGATGGCCACGCCGTAGTTCGGGATCAGGCCGTAGAAGAGGTTCATCACGAACTTGAGGATGTTTTCGAGCCATCCGAGCATGTTCGAGGTGTCCATCACGTCTTCCAGGCGCAGGCCCGCGCGCCCGAAGGCGTTCTTGTCGGCGTATTCGTAGCGCGACAGGTACTTGGCGGTCTTGGGGCCGAAGTAGAAATAGTAGGTGTCGGTCTGGCGGCTGGCCTGGATGGCGGGCCGCTGCATGGACAGGGTATTGGCCTGGCCGATGGCCGGGTCCGTGCCCTGCAGGAAGCTGTAGGTGGCGAAGGGCGCTTCCGGCACCGCGACGAACGCGAAGTACTTTCCGGCGATGGCGGCCCAGGTCGGCTGGTCCTTCGGGGTGAAGGCCGTGCCCGCCTTGGGGTTTTCGGTGCGCTTCTTGCCGTTCACCTCGGTGATCCACTTGCGGTAGTCGGCGTTCTTGGCCAGGTGCGCGAAGCTCGGGCCGATCTGCGGGCCCAGGCTCAGGCTGTAGGCGAATCCGCCCTGGTTCAGGGGCAGGAACTCGCCATTGGAATTTTCAAGGGTGACGGCCATGCCGAACATATACTCGCCGTCGCGCAGCGAGTAGGCCTTCCGGTAGGTAAAGGCCACCGGATCGGCCTTGCCGGGCACCGCGGCGAAGAAGGTGCGGCTGAATTCGATCGTTTTCCTGTCCGCGCCGAGCCACTGCACGTTCATCAGGTCCTTGACCGGCGCGCTGCCGGCGGGCCCGAAGGCCAGCGACAGGCCCTGCGCGCCCGCGGCGCCGGGTACGATCAGGTCGACGTTTCCGTTGCGGTCCTTGTGGTCCTTCAGTTTGAGGGACACCAGGTCGCCGCCTGCATTGCTGAAGGTGGCCTGGAATACGTCCGTTTCCACGGAGTATTTCTGCTCGGCGAGCGGCGCGGCCACCACCGTGGCGGCCCCGGGCGCGGCGGCGCCGGGAGCCTGGGCGGAAGGCGTCGCGGCCGGAGCCGGCAGCAGGGTGGCTCCCGTCGCGGGCTGGGTGCCCGTGACGGTGCCGCCCGGAACGGCCGGGGCGGCCTGGGCCGCGGGGGCAGTGGTGGCGGGGGCCTGCGACGGGGGCGCGGGCGGGAACAGGGCGTTCTGGATCATGAATCCCACGCCGACCACCACGCTCGACAACACCACCGCGATGATGGTGTTCCTGTTTTCTTCTTTTGAACCGGATCCGGAGTTGAATATGCTCATGGTACTGGGTCAAAGCCTCCCGGGTGCAATGGATGACATTTCAGGACGCGCTTTGCGGCCAGAAACAGGCCCTTGAAGGGGCCATGTTTCCGTATCGCCTCGTACGCGTAGGCGGAACAGGTGGGCACGAATCGACAGGACGGCGGAAACAGGGGCGAAATCAGCACCTGGTAGAGGCGGATCAGGACGAGCAGGGGAAAGGACAGCACCGCGCGAAGCACGCGTACCGCGCCCCGCACCGACGTGGTGTCCCCGCCTTCTTTCATCGAGCCGCACCTTCCAGCAGGCCCGCCTTTTTCAGCAGGTAGCGCATGCGCGAGCGGTAGTCCTCGAGTTCAGGTCGGGCGCCGCCCTCTTCCGGATACAGCACGAAGGCCAGGTCGTAGCCCGCCCTGACCCCGGAAAATCCCAGCCGCCAGCCCTCCCTGGCCACCCGCTTGGCGCGGTTGCGCCTAACTGAGCCGTCGAAGGACTTGACCGGAACGAAGACAGCCCGGCTATTCCCCAGGGTGTTCGCCGCGACATGCAGGCGCATCCCCTTGCAGGAATACCGGGCTCCCGTACGAAAGACTCGGTCTATCTCGGATTTGGTCCGAACGCGTATCGCCTTCGGATACCTGAGTCCGCCGCGCTCCATGTTCCCCGTCCGGGGACTGGCCCTTAGTATTTCTTGTTCTCGTCGGCGACGGTCAGCTTGATCCGGCCGCGGGCCCGGCGCCTCTTCAGGACAAGGCGGCCGCCCTTGGTCTTCATGCGGGCGCGGAACCCGAACTTGCGGTTGCGGCGGGTCCTGGAGGGCTGGTAGGTTCGCTTCATGGCGAGGTCTCCTTGGTATATGCGACGGGGCCCGAAGGCCCCGACCGGTTTCAGGGTGTCAAGCTTGGCGAGTATATAGCCCG
>CAYRXK010000029.1:8756-28907 GCA_964428265.1 uncultured Treponemataceae bacterium | reverse complement strand
TGCCGATGCCGCCGAGGACGGCGGCGATGAAGGCTTTCAGGCCGGGCTGCACGCCCATGTAGGGGAAGATGCGCGGGTAGGTCATGCCGGCCAGGAGGCCGGCGGCGCCGGCGAAGGTACCGCCGATGAGGAAGGTCCAGCCGATGACGTTTTCGACGTCGATGCCCATGAGCTTGGCGGCGTCCTTGTCCTGCGAGACGGCGCGCATGGCCTTGCCCAGCGCGGTGACCTTGACCAGGAAGGTCAGGCCGATCATCAGCACCGCGGCGACCAGGATGTCGATGATGACGTAGTTGGAGATGGTGGCGCTGCCGAGGGCTATCTGCACCTTGGGCAGGATTTCGGGAAAGGCGCGGAACGAGGGCCCGATAAAGGGCACCGCGGAAAAGAAGTATTCCAGGAACATCGACACGCCGATGGCGGTGATGAGGGATGACAGCTTGGGTTTGTAGCGCAGGGGCTTGTAGGCCAGGCGGTTGGTCAGCATGGCCACCAGGCCGCCGGAGAGCATGGCGGCGATGAGCGCCAGGAAGGCGATCAGGCCCGATTTGCCCACCAGGAGGGCGTTGAACAGGAAGAACGCGCCATACGCGGCATAGGCGCCGAGCATGTAGAAATCGCCGTGGGCGAAGTTGATCAGGCGCACGATGCCGTACACCATCGTGTACCCCAGGGCGATCAGCGCGTAGATCGATCCGACCTGGAGGCCGTTGACGATCTGCTGGGCATTAAAAATCGATCCCATATGGACTTCCTAGTGTAGGATTCAGAAAGGTTCCCGAATTTATACTATGGATTCGCCGCGTGCGGCAAGCTTGCCGGATACGGTACGTAGAAACACGGCCGTGTCGGGGCGCGCGACAAGAAAAGCGCGTAGCGGTACTGCCGCTACGCGCTTTCGACGAGGCGCGCCCCGGTTGTTCCGGGCGCGCCGATGGGGTGGATCAGGGATTGACGGTGGTCTTGTAGACCTGCTTGCCGTCCTTCATTTCGATGATGACGGCTGACTTGACCGGGTTGCGGTTGGCGTCGAAGGTGACGCGGCCGGACACGGTCTGGAGGTCCGTCTTCTTCAGGGCGTCGCGGATGGCGGCGCCGTCGGTCTTGCCGGCGCGCTTGATGGCGTCGAGCATGATGTTCATGGCGTCGTAGCCGAGGGTGGCCAGCGCGTCGGGAACCTGGCCGTACTTGGCCTTGTACTTCTTGACCCAGTCCTGGACGATGGGGCGGGTGTCCATGTCCGAGTAGTGGTTGGTGAAGTAGCCGTTGTTCACGGCGTCGCCGGCGATCTTGGCCAGCTCGGGCGAGTCCCAGCCGTCGGCGCCGACCATCGGGCCCTTGTAGCCGAGTTCGCGCGCCTGCTTGGCGATGAGGCCGACGTCGTTGTAGTAGTCCGGCAGGTACAGGACGTCGGGCTTGGCCTGGAGGGCCTTGGTCAGCTGGGCGCGGAAGTCGGTGGCGCCGGCGGGGTGACCTTCGTAGGCGGCCATCTTGCCGCCGAGCTTTTCGAAGGTGGCCTTGAAGTTTTCGGCCAGGCCCTTGGAGTAGTCGTTGGACGCGTCGAACACCGTGGCGGCGTTGCGGGCCTTGAGGTCCTTGTAGGCGAAGGTGGCGCCGATCAGGCCCTGGAAGGGGTCGATGAAGCAGGCGCGGAAGATGTAGTCGCCGACGAGGGTGACCTTTTCGTTGGTGGAGGTCGGGGAGATCATCGGGACCTTGGCCGCCTGCGCGATGGGGGCGCCGGCCAGGGAAACCTTGGACATGACGGTGCCGACGATGGCGGTGACGCGGTCCTGTTCGATGAGCTTGGTGTAGACTACGGCGCCTTCGGTGGCGTCGCCCTTGTCGTCCTCGAAAATCAGCTTGACCTTGCGGTTGCCGATCAGTCCGCCCTTGGCGTTCCACTCGTCAACCGCGATGGTCATCGCGTTCTTGGTGGAGATGCCGAAGGTGGCCGCTTCACCGGTGATCGGGCCGATGCCGCCGATCTTGATGTCCTGGGCGCCGGCGGCGGCGAGCGCCAGCGACGCGATCAATGCGAAAAGAACGAATTTCTTCATGATGCCTCCATGAGATACCGTATTCACCTATGGAAAACCGGCGCGTTTCACAAGTCAATACGGAAATGGCCGATGTTACGAAAAAACATCGGAATTTTTCACGGAGCCTTCCAAATTGCAGGATATTGTTTCATCTTGTGAAATATCAAGGGGGCGGCGAGAGGCGTCGGGAGGAACGTGGCGGGCAAAACCCTCGACGCGGCATCCGATACGGCGTACTATACCGCAAATGCGAAATTCCGGAATGCCTGATTCGGCCGGCTCGGAGGCGGCGCGGCGGTCGAGGACCGGCACGCTCGCGGGGCTTGCCACCTACTCGATCTGGGGCCTTTTTCCGCTGTACTGGCGCCTGCTGGCCCGGGTTGAAAACCTGCAGGTCCTGTCGCACCGCATCGTGTGGGCCCTGCTGTTTTCGTTCGCGCTGGTCATGGCCGGCGGCCGGCGCGAGGAGCTTCGGCGCCTTCTGGCCGATCGGCGCCGGCTGCTGATGGTCGCAGCGGCGGGCATCGTGGTCACCTCGAACTGGGGCATCTACATTTGGGCGATCAATTCCGGGCGCGTGCTCGAATCGTCGCTCGGCTACTATATAAATCCCATCCTGTCGGTGGTGCTGGGATCGATGCTGTTCCGCGAGCGCGTGGACCGCTGGACCAAGGTGGCGCTGCTGTTCGCGGTGGCGGGTTTCGCGGGGGCCGTCCTGCTGTACGGCGCCTTGCCGTGGATTTCGCTGGCGATCGCGCTGACCTTCGCGGCGTACGGCGCCCTGAAAAAGCGCGCGGGCGTGACGCCCACGGTGGCGCTGGCTGTGGAAACGCTGGCGGCCTCGCCGTTCGCGGTGGGGTTTCTGGCGTGGCGGCACGCGACGGGGGCCGGGGCTTTCGGCGCGCCGGGGCCCGAGGGGGCCCTGCATACCGCGCTGCTGGTGCTGTCCGGGGTGGTGACGGGGGTGCCGCTGCTGTTTTTCGCGGTGGCGGCGAATCGCATAACGCTGCAGCGGCTGGGGTTCCTGCAGTATGTGTCGCCGAGCCTGCAGCTGCTGGTCGGCGTGGCCGCCTTCGGGGAACGGCCGGGGCCCGCGCTGCAGGTGGCGTTCGCGGGGGTGCTCGCGTCGGCGGCGATATACGCGTTCACGCGGCGGCCGATCCGCGCGCGCGGCGGCCCGGGGGCGGCCGGATGATCAGGATTCTGGTGGTCGTTCCCTACGAGGAGATGGACCGGCAGGTGCGCGAGTATTTCGCCGGCATCGAGGCGAGGGATTTCACCGTCGAAATAGAGCATTTCATAGGAACCGACGACCGGCTGACCCGGCGCCGCGACGCCGACATCATCGTGGCGCGCGGCATGACGCGCAAGGCGCTGGAACGGTCCAACCCGACCGCGCACGTGATCGAGATATCCATCGCGATGAGCGATCTGGTGGACGCGCTGCTGCAGTGCCGCGAGCGGTTCGGAGGCAAGGGCGTCGGCGTGGTCCTGACGGATACGGGCATCTGCGACGCGGTGCAGCTGCAGGCGCTGATGGGAATGCCGATCTACCTGCGGAAGGCCGACGACGAGGCGGACCTGTACACCGCCATTTCGGACCTGTACGACAGGGGCGTGGGCTGCTTCGTGGGAGGCCTGACGCTCTGCAGGCGCTGCGACGATCTCGGCCTGGAATACATCCACATAAAATCCGGCAGCGACGCGATGGCCAAATCCCTGAACGAGGCGGTGGCCACGGCGCGGTCGCTGAACAGGGAGCGCACGCGCACGAATCTGGTGTCCACCTTGCTGAACGGCGCCGAGGACGCGATGTTCGCGGTGAATGGCGAGGGTGTGGTTATCGCGGCGAACGCGCAGGCCTCGGCACTGTTCCTGCGCGACCGCGCGAAACCGCTGGAGGGGCGGCGGATCGGCGAGCTTCTGCCGGGCGCGCCCGAGGGCGGCGCCGACCCCGAGGCGGGAATGCTGGAAACGGTCGGCGGCCAGCTGGCGCTGGTCAAGAGGACTCCCATAAAGATGGGCGACGAAAACCTCGGCATGCTGGTGACCTGCAGGAATGTCGAGGCGATCCGCGAGACTGAATGGAAAATCCGCAGCGCGCTGGGCAGGAAGGGTCTGGTCGCGCGCTACGGTTTCGGCGATATCCTGTGCGAGAGCGCGGCGATGAAGACGCTGATGGCGCACGCGTACAAATACAGCCAGGCCGATTCGTCGGTGTTCATCGCCGGGGAAACCGGCACGGGCAAGGAACTGTTCGCGCAGAGCATCCACCGCGCGAGCAGGCGCGCGGACCAGCCCTTCGTGGCGGTGAATTGCGCGGCGCTGCCGGAGCCCCTGCTGGAAAGCGAGCTGTTCGGCTATACCGAGGGCGCCTTTTCCGGCGCGGCCAAGGGCGGCAAGATCGGGCTGTTCGAGCTGGCGCACCGGGGCACGATTTTCCTTGACGAGATCGGCGACATGCCGCCCTCGATCCAGGCCAAGATCCTGCGCGTGCTCGAGGAAAAGGAAATCCGCAGGATCGGCAGCGATTCGGTGGTGCCGGTGGATGTGCGCATCGTTTCGGCGATGAACGGGAACATCCTGGACTTGGTCAGGAAGGGGGCCTTCCGGCAGGATCTCTACTATAGGATCAACTTGCTCAACATAACGATTCCGCCCCTTCGCGCGCGCCCGGAGGATATCGAGCCGCTGTTCCGCCATTTCATCAGGCGTTTCGCGCTGAAGGCGGGCATGCCGGTGCCGCGGATCGAGCCTTCGGCGGGGGCGGTGCTGCGCGCGCATGCGTGGCGCGGGAATGTGCGCGAGTTGCGGAATTTCAGCGAACGCATGGTGATCCTGAACGAGTCGGCGCTGGTCGATGCGGCGGCGGTCCGGGCAGCCCTGGATGCGGCTGGAGCGGATGGGGCGTGCGCGGAGCCGGAGCGGTACGAGTCTGGCAGCGAAGACGGGGCGGGCGATGGCGCGCGGATCGACAGGGCGCGGATCGAAGGGGCACGGGGCGCGCCGCTGGCCGAGCGTTTTGCGGCGAGCGGGATGGATCATGGCGAGTTCGCGGCGTCGCTGGGCATCAGCAGGACCACGCTGTGGCGCAGGTTCCGCCAGGAACGGCAGGGGATCGGTTCCCGAAGCTGAAATCCGCGCGTACGGTTTGAAACAGATATGTGATCGATGAAACGAATTGAAACAAGTTGAAACAAGTTGAAACACCTGAATTCGTTCGGATACCCGCATCGGGGTGCCCTTGGCGACAAATTCCGCCGGCGCCGGGGAACCCTCGACATTAAATCATTACCAGACCAAAGAATATAAAATGGAATCATGAAATTTCGGGATTTTTCGTCCGGCGGCATGATTATTGCTATAAGGTTGCGCATGGCGGAAAAACCGATCATTGGAGTGCTCCTCGGCGATGCGGCCGGGATTGGGCCTGAACTTGTGGCGAAGCTGGCGGCATCCGGATTCCTGGACAGCCAGTGCAGGCCGGTCATCATAGGCGACCTGCGGGTGTTCGAACTGGGCATGAAGAATGCGGGGGTGCGCGTCCCGTACCAGCGCATCGAGGCGGTGGCGCAGGCGACCTGGCGCGACGGGATTCCCGTGCTGGACCAGGGCGACCTGGAACCCGGGACCGATTTCCAGGTAGGAAAGCTGAGCGTCAAGGCGGGAGCCGCCTGCGTCGCGATGCTGGAAACGGGCGTGCGGCTGTTCAATGCCGGGCAGATCGAGGGGTTCGCGTTCGCGCCGCTGAACAAGGCGGGCATGAAGCTGGCGGGCTGCGATTTCGAGAGCGAGCACTATTTCATGGCGCACCTGTTCGGCCACACCGGACCGTTCGGCGAGATCAACGTGGTGGACCATCTCTGGACCACGCGGACCACCAGCCATATTCCCATTAAGGATGTGAGCGATCACCTGACCATCGAAACCATCGGACGGGCGATCCAGCTCGCCTGGCGGTCCTTGCGGAATTCCGGCGTGAAATCGCCGCGATTGGCGCTGGCCGCGCTGAATCCGCACGCGGGCGAGAACGGCATGTGCGGGCGCGAGGAAATCGACGTGATCGCGCCGGCGATCGAGCGGGCGAGGGCCGAGGGCATCGACGCGAGCGGACCCTTCCCCTCGGACATACTTTTTATAAAGGCCTTCGACGGCGAGTTCGACGGCGTGGTGACAATGTACCACGACCAGGGCCAGATCGCGCTGAAACTGAAGGGGTTCGACGGCGGCATCACGATCGCGGGCGGCCTGCCCGCCCCCATCGCCACCTGCGGCCACGGCACCGCGTACGACATCGCCGGCAAGGGCATCGCGAAGACCACGTCGCTCGAGAACGCCGTGAGGATGACCTGCAGGATGGCGATCGCCATGGGCGAATCCGGAGGGAAGAAATGAACGGCATGAAACCGGCGGTGCGCCGTTTCGGCGCGAACCAGATCATCCCGATCGCCGCGGCGGCCGTCGCCGTGGTTTTCATCTGGATGGGGCTGAAGCAGTACGGATTCTGGAGTCCGACCAAGGGGCCCCTGCCCGGATTTTTCCCGGTGATCATCGCCACGGGCATGCTGGGGGCCGCGGTGCTGGCCTTCCTTTTTTCCTTCAGGGAGGAATCGCCCGCCTGGCCGCGCGAAAACTGGGCCGCGGTGATCGCGGGCGCCGCGATAATCGGCGCATCGTTCCTGATCGGGCTTATTCCGAGCGTCGGCCTGTACGTGATCGTGTGGCTGAAGTGGTACGAAAAGTGCACGTGGAAAACGACGCTGATCACCTTCGCCATCATCATGGCGATCGTCATCGGCTGCTTCGTGATCTGGCTGGGCGTTCCCTTTCCGCGGGGACTCATCCTCGACATGATTTTGGGATAGGAGCGCGGCATGGAAAATTTCCAGTCATTGCTGCAGGGGTTCAGCGTGTTGCTGACCTGGCAGAATCTCGGGGCGACGATGCTTGGTTGCGTGCTCGGGCTGATCATCGGAGCGATGCCCGGAATCGGCTCGCTGGCGGGCGTGGCGCTGCTGCTGCCCCTGACCTATAAATTCAATCCCACCACCGCGATCATCATGCTGGGCGGCCTGTATTATTCGAACATGTACGGCGGCGCCTTCAGCGCGATCCTGATCAATATTCCGGGCGACGGGCCGGCGATCATGACCACGCTGGACGGCTATCCGATGGCGACGGTGAAAAAGCGCCCGGGCCAGGCGCTCCTGACCAGCAATATTGCATCGTTCATCGGCGGCCTGATCGGCATGGTGATACTGACCTTCACCGGACCCGCGCTGGCGAACATGGGCCTGAAATTCGGCCCGGTGGAAATGACGACGCTGCTGCTGGTGGCGATGACGTCGATCGGCTGGCTGGTGGGCGAAAATCCGACCAAGAGCCTGATGCTGACGATGTTCGGCATCCTGGTGGCGAGCATGGGCATGGACACGCTTTCGGGCAGCCCGCGCTACGATTTCGGCAACGTGTTCCTGCTCGGCGGCATACCCTTCACGCCGTTCGTGATCGGCATGGTGGGGTTTTCCCAGGTGATAATCCTGATGAACGAGCGCAACGTTACGGCTAATTTCGTCACCCAGAAACTGACGATACGCGGCAGCATGGTGACATGGCACGACATGAAGCGCATGACGATGCCGTCGATCCGCGCGGGCTTCCTGGGTACCTTCGTGGGCGTGCTGCCCGGCGCGGGCGCCACCGCGGCTTCGGTGATGGCCTACTCCGCGCAGAAATCGTTCAAGAACGAGGAACCGCTGGGCACCGGCGCGATCGAAGGGCTTGCGGCATGCGAATCGGCGAACAATGCCGCCGCCGCGGGCGCCTTCGCGCCGCTCTTGGCGCTGGGCATTCCGGGTTCGGGCACGGGCGCGGTGCTGCTGGGCGGCCTGATGATGTGGGGCTTGAACCCGGGGCCGCTCCTGTTCACCAATTCGCCGGATTTCGCGTGGGGCCTGATCGCCTCGCTGTTCCTGGCGAACATCCTGGCGCTGGCGATTTCGTGGGGAGTGATTCCCTTCCTGATCAAGATCCTTTCGGTGCCCACGAAGCTGCTTATTCCCTGTATCACCGCGGTCTGCGTGGTGGGCGCGTACAGCACCAGCAATTCGATGTACGGCGTGATCGTCATGTTCGTGGCGGGCGTGCTCGGCTACATCATGATCCGCTGCAAGTATCCCTACGCGCCGCTGCTGCTGGCCTTCGTGCTGGCGCCGATGCTGGAATCGAACATGCGGAAGGCCTTCATCATTTCGAGGGGCGATGTGGGGATTTTCTTCCAGAAGCCGATTTCGCTCGCGTTCCTGATCGTGCTGTTCGCCATCGTTTCGTTCCCGCTGATCCGGCCGCTGCTGCTGCGCGCGGGCATCATCAAGGCGAAGCCGGAGAAATGACGAGGAGGCGCGCTGCGATGGCGCCGTAAAAAACATGGATCTGCCGGGCGGGACGTCGTTCCGCGCGAATGGATAGACCTGAATTTGAAGACGAAGGAGTTTCAGATGAGGAAAATGGCCCTGATTTCCGCAGTGTTCGCCATCCTGGCCCTGGCGATGCCCGCGTTCGCCCAGGGATTCGCGCCGTCGCAGAACATCGATTGGATCGTCACTTCCAGCCCGGGCGGCGGAAGCGACATTTACACGCGCATGATCGGCGACATCATGACCAAGCAGAACCTGATCGGCGGAAAGACCATCCTGGTGAACAACCAGACCGATGGCGGCGGCGAGGTCGGGCGCCTGCAGGTGAGCAGGATCACCGGCAAGAAAGCCGACCACACCCTGCTGACCTTCAATTCGGGCGACCTGATGCCGATGCTGAAGAACACGGCGAACCGGATAGAGAACTTCACGCCGATCGCGCTGATGGCGGTGGACAAGCAGCTCCTGTACATCGGGGAAAGCTCGAAGTACAAGACTTTCGCGGAAGTGATCGCGGCGGTGAAGGCCGGCAAGAACGTGGTGATCGCCGGTTCCAAGGGCGACGACCAGGCTACCTACGAACGGCTGATCAAGGAGCTCGGTTTCTCCGAAATGCAGATGGCGTTCATCACCAACGACGCGACTTCCGGGGCGATCACCTCGATCCTGGGCGGCCACGTCGACATCGTGATGTCCAAGCCGGCGGCGGCCGACCAGTATGTGGCGGCGGGCAAGCTGACCGCGATCCTCGCGCTTTCCAAGGTTCGCTTCACCGGCAACCTCTCCGGCGCCCCGCGCCTGAGCGAAGTAGGTCCCTACAAGGACATCGAAAACCCGATCTGGCGCGGCGTGGTCGGCCCCAAGGCGATGAGCCCCGCGGCGGCGAAGTACTGGAGCGGCGTGTTCAAGGCGGTGTCCGAATCCGATGCGTGGAAGGCCAACTATCTGGGCAAGTACAAGCTCGAATCCAATTACATGACCGATGCTGAAGCTGCCGACTACATGGCGGATTTCCAGGTCGCCTACCTGAAGTCCATCGGCAAGTAAGCGCGGCGGTGCCGGGCGGGAGAATCGGAAAACGAGGCGAGAGGGGCAGGCGCATGAGGACGATCTTCATTCTGATGGATTCGCTCAGGCGCGATGCGCTCGAATCGTATGCGCGCGCCGGCGCTGCGGAAGACCGCGGCGCCCCGCCGGCGCTAACGCCGAATTTCTCCCGCCTTGCGGAAAAGGGGATCAGGTTCGACACGCATTACTGCGGAAGCCTTCCCTGCATGCCCGCCCGGCGCGACATCATGACCGGGCGGCTCAATTTCCTGCACCGCAGCTGGGGCCCGCTGGAGCCCTTCGATGTCAGTTTCCTTTCGCTGCTTGAAAAAAAGGGCGTGCATTCGCACCTGATCACCGATCATTATCATTACTGGGAAACCGGCGGATTCGGATACCACAACGAATTTTCCAGCGCCGAACTGATCCGCGGCCAGGAGCGCGACCTGTGGAAGGCTCTGGTGGCCGAAAGCCGCGCCGGTTCCGGCGCGGGCGGTGCGGGCGGCACCGGTACGGCTGGCGCGAAATCCGCGGATCCCATCGGCGCGAAATACCATCCCATGATTTCCGGCGCGGCCAGGCGCCGCCCCAACATCATCAACCGCGAATTCATCCGCGAGGAGGGCGAATACCCGATCGCCCGCTGCGTGGATGCCGCGATTTCCTTCCTGGACGAGAACGCCGCGGCGGACGACTGGTTCCTGCAGCTCGAGCTGTTCGATCCGCACGAGCCCTTCACCGCGCCGGAGCGGTTCAGGGAAGGGCTGGAGACCGGATACCGCGGGCCGATCCTGGACTGGCCGCTGTACGACCGCCTGGATCTTGGCGGCGATGAGTCGGGGGAACTGCGCGCGAATTACGCGGCGACGGTGCGGATGTGCGATTTCCAGCTGGGCAGGCTGCTGGATGCGATGGATCGGCTGTCGCTGTGGGACTACACCGCGGTGGTGCTGACCACCGACCACGGATTCCTTCTGGGCGAGCACGAATGGTGGGGAAAGAACCGCATGCCCTGCTACGAGGAAATCAGCCATCTTCCGCTGATCGTGTACCATCCTGATTTCGCGGCGATGGGCGGACAGGCGCGTAGCGCGCTGACCCAGACCATCGACCTGGCGCCGACCTTCCTGGAATGGTACGGAATACATCCGGCCGATGCGCCGGCCATGCTGGGTTCGTCGATCGTTCCCGCGCTGCGCGACGGCACGAGCGTGCGCCAGGCCGCGCTGTTCGGCATTTTCGGCGGCAACCTGAACATCACCGACGGACGCCACACGCTGTTCCGCAGCGTGCTCGATCCGTCGCCGGAACTCCTGCGCGAATACACCCTGCTGCCCGTGCATCCTGCGTCGTTTTTCCGGAAGGACGAGTTCGAGGGTTGCGCGCTGACGCGGGAATTTTCCTTTACGCGCGGATTTCCGGTGCTGGAATTGCCCGCGCTGCAAACCGCGAAGCGCCCTCCGATGCAGGGCGGCGCGTTCGCCGGCGACGTCGATGCGTTATACGATACGATCGGCGATCCGGCGCAGCGGACGCCGCTGGACGATCCGGAAATCGAGGCGCGCCTGGTGGCGCGCATGCGTTCCGAATGCATCGCCCACGAGGCGCCGGGCGCGCTGATGAAACGCTTCGGCCTGTGAACGGTCACCGCGCCGCGCGGTTTTTCATGCGTTATTCGATCCGGAGCGCGGGATCATCCGAAATCATGGAGTATGTGCGCGGCGAGGACGGCCTTCGCCTGATCGGTCGCTCCCGCGCGCACGAGATGGATGAGCTGGAGGTGATGCAGCATGTAGGGAAGGAGCTCGGCCGTGCCGAGGCTCTGGCGCAGGCGGAGCAGGTGGATGCGGGCGTCGAGTCGCGCATAGGTGTCGGCGAGGGTGAGGTTTCCCGTCATTTCCATGACCTTCTGGTGGAAGAGGGAATCGAGTTCAAAGGCTTTCGCGCGCTCGCCGATGCTCACCGCGTACTGGCATTCGCCCGCCACGCGTTCCAGTTCGCCGAATACCCGTTGGTCAGCCCTTTCGGCGAGGAGTTCGAAGGCGAGGGTTTCGAGGGACAGGCGCACGCGGCCGATGTCCAGGGCTTCGGCCTTGGAAATCTCGACCACCACGACGTAGCTGCGGGGCTTGATGGTCACGAGCCCGTACTCGGCGAGGCGCTTCAGCGCTTCCCTGATCGGAGTGCGGGATACGCCGAATTGCGCGGCGAGCTGCTCTTCCGGTATCCGCTCGCCCCCCTTGAGGACTCCCGAGAGGATGAGGTGCTTCAGGGATGCGTACACCTGATCGGAAAGACTGGTCGGCTCGATTGATACGTTCAGGGTGTCGATCATGGATTGCTTATTGTATACAGTCTCGACGCCTGACTTCAATAGAGCATTTGCGAAGATTGGCAAATATGCTAAATGAAATGTAGGTATTCGAAGTGTATTGACAGATCGATTCTTGTGGGGTACTTTGCTGTATATTGTATACAATAAATTGAGGATAGAGGATAGTCCATGGCCAGTCCCCGGATTTCATTGGCGGTGGCGCCGGAGCGCGCGCTGCCGAGCGCCTTCGTAGTGTACCGCGAACCGTTTTCCTCGTCGCTGCCGAAGGCGGCAGCACTCGGTTACGACGGCGTGGAACTGGCGCTGATGGACCGCTCGCAGGTCGATATGACCGAACTGAAACGCCTGCTGGCCGCAACGGGACTGGGAGTGCCGATGGTGTCCACCGGGCAGGTGTTCGCCGAGGCCGGCGATTCATTCGCGTCCGCCGACCCTGCGGTGCGCGCGCGCGCGGAAACGCGCTTCGCCGGGCTCATGGAGGTCGCCGCGGAATTCGGCGCCTACATCAATGTGGGCAGGGTGCGCGGCCAGGTGGCGCCCAACGGATCGCGGGCCGAGGTGGAATCGCGCGCCGCCGACAGCCTGGCCCGCCTGGCGCGCCGAGGCGCGGAACTGGGCGTGAAGATCCTGATAGAACCGGTGAACCGCTACGAGATCGACTTCCTGAATTCCTGCGCCGACACGATGGATTTCCTGGAGCGGCACGGACTGGCGAACCTGGGCATCATGCCGGACGTATTCCACATGAATATCGAGGATCCCTCGATTGAAGGAAGCCTGATGCGCTGGGCCGACCGGATCGGGTACGTGCATTTCGCGGACTCGAACCGATACTCTCCGGGTGCCGGACACCTGGATTTCGCGTCGATCGTAGCCAGCCTCCGGGCGGTGGGATACGCGGGCTGGATCGGCACGGAAATACTGCCGCTTCCGGATCCCGATACCGCGGCGCGCGCGGCCATCCGCCATCTCAGGCGATTCATCTAGCATTGCAGGAGCGAGCATGAAGTCGTATTCGATGGAACATGTCGGCATCGCGGCCGACGATACCGAGGCGCTGGCGGCGTGGTATGTCCGCACGCTCGGATTCAGGGAATTTTTCCGCACCGAAAGCGCGCCGCCGGTGATTTTCCTGCGGGATGGATCGGGAGCGGAATTCGAGATTTTCGCGCGCAAGCCGGGAGACGCGAAACCCGCGTTCGCCGACCGTACTGGCATGCACATCGCGATCGCGGTGGACGATTTCGACAAGGCCGTGGCGGACCTCGAGGCGAGGGGTGCGGCATTCATCGCGGATCCGCTGCAGGTGTTCGCCGGGGGAAAGGCGCGGTTTTTCGCCGATCCCGAGGGCAATCGCCTGCATATCGTGCACCGGCCCGTGATGCCGTGGTAAGGGGGAAATAATGACACTGGAACGGCGAATACTTGCCGAACCCGACATGGGGCGGAAGGCGGCCATGCTGACCGCCCTGGCCGCAAGGTTCAGGATCGAGATCCTCGACATATTGCACCGGAAACAGACCGGCCACTGGGGCGGCGCCTCGTCGGCCTGCGATCTGGTGACGGCGCTCTATTTCCACTACCTGAATGTCGACCCCGCGAATCCGCGCGCCGCCGACCGCGACCGCTTCGTGCTGTCCAAGGGGCACGCATCGCTGCTGCTGTACACCGTACTGGCGCACCGCGGCTTCTTCGAACCGGCGGCGCTCGAAACCTTCCGCGACCTGAATTCGATGCTGCAGGGCCACCCCTGCATGAACAAGACGCCGGGCGTGGACATGTCCACCGGGGCGCTGGGCCACGGCATTTCCGTGGGCACGGGCATGGCGCTCGCGTCGCGTCTGTCCGCAAAACCGTTCCGTACGGTGGTGATGGTGGGCGAGGGCTGCCTGAACGAGGGGCAGAGCTGGGAAGCGATCATGTCCGCGGCAAAATTCAGGCCCGAGGGGCTCGTCCTGATGGTGGACTACAACGGCGTGCAGCTGGACGGCGCGAGCGACGACATCATGCCGATCGCCCCGCTGGAGGAAAAGCTGCGCGCCTTCGGGTGGAACGTGCTGCCCGGCGCGCGCGACGGCCACGACATGGCCTCGATCCTGCGATCGTTCAACGAGCTCGAGGGAAAGTCCGGGGTCGAGGGCGCCGCGCCCGCCTGGCCGAAAGCGATGATCTACCGCACGGTGAAGGGAAAGGGCGTCTCGTTCATGGAAGGAAAGAATACCTGGCACGGCGCGCCGATAGATCCTGCAAGTTATGCGACCGCGCGGCCGGAGCTGGTCGCGGCGTTCGACGCGGCCATGGCCGCGGTGACCGCGATGGCCGCGTCGAACGCGGTGGAGGTGCGGTGATGGGCGAAACGATGCGCGATACCTTCGGAAAGGCCCTGGCGTCCCTCGGCGCCGGAAGAAAGGACCTGGTGGTGCTGGATGCGGACGTGTCGTCGAGCACGAAATCGAGCTATTTCGCCAAGGCGTACCCCGAACGTTTCTTCAACGTGGGGGTGGCCGAGGCCAACATGGTGGACGTGGCCGCCGGCCTGGCCACCGCGGGATACCGGCCAGTGGTGAACGCCTTCGCGATATTCCTCGCGCTGAAGGCCACCGACCAGATCAGGAACGTTCTCGCGTACAACGCACTGCCGGTGGTGCTCGCCGGCGCCTACGGAGGCCTTTCCGATTCCTTCGACGGGGCCAGCCACCAGTCGATCACCGACATCGCGATCATGCGGGCCATACCCGGCCTGCGGGTCCTGGTACCGGCCGACGGGGCGGAGGCGGTGCGCGCGCTGGAATACGCGCTGGAATGCGACGGCCCGGTGTACATCAGGCTGAACCGAAACGAATCGCCCGTACTGGCGCCCAGGCCCGCGGGGATGAGCGTGGCGGAAATCCGCACCCTCCGGCCGGGAAAGGACCTGACCATCGCTGCGACGGGGCTGTGCGTGTCCATGGCGCTGGAAGCGGCCGAGAGGCTCGCGGCCGCGGGCATATCGGCCGAAGTGCTGGACGTGGCGGCGATCAAGCCGCTGGACATCGACACGCTGGCGGCTTCGGTCGCGAAAACCGGCAGGCTGCTTGCCGCCGAAGAGCACACGATCACCGGTGGCCTGGGTGGGGCCTGCGCCGAAGCGCTGGCCGAAACCGGATTGCGCTTCGCCTTCGCGCGCGTGGGCGTGGCCGACCGCTTCACCGAATCGGGCCCCTACGGCGCGCTTCTGGAAAAATACGGCATAAGCGCCGCGGCGATCATCGCGCGCGCCGAAGCCCTGGCCGGCGCGAAAACCGGCACGTGACAAGGGGGAACCTGATGGACAAGCTCATGGAACGGACCGCCTCTCTCCTGAACGCCTGGAAGGGCGATTCGTACGTGTTCGGCCGCGGAGTCCTGGACCGGATCGGCGGCATCGCCGCGCAGTACGGCAAGACCGCGCTGCTCGTATGCAACACCACCTACATGAAGCCGGTGGCCGACCGCGTGGCGGCATCGCTCGCGGCGGCGGGCGTCAGCCTGGCGGGCGGCAGGATCGCGCCGGACTCCGGCCCCAACGCCCCCCGCGAGGACGTGTACCGGCTGGAAAGCTACATCCTGCATTACAAGCCCGACTGCGTGGTCGCGGTCGGTGGAGGATCCACGATCGACGCCTGCAAGGCCGCCAGCCTGCTGGCCGGCCTGGGCGCGGCGCACTCGCCCGAAATCGACGTATACTTCGGCACCAACCAGGTAACCGAAGCCCTGGCCCGCACCGGCCTGGAACTCGTGCCCGTGGTGGCGGTGCAGACCTCGGCCAGCTCGGGCGCCCACCTCACCAAATACTCGAACATCACCGACCCCGTCGCGGGCCAGAAAAAACTCATCGTGGACAACGCGATCATTCCGGAGCGAAGCCTGTTCGACTACGAAATCACCGCGTCCATGCCGGCCGCGGTGACGATAGACGGCGCCCTGGACGCGATCGCGCACTGCTTCGAAGTCCTCATGGGCGTGAGCGCGGACAAGAAGGCCCTCGCCTCGGACATCGCGGCGAACGCGATCGAGCTTGCGGTGAAATACGCGCCGCGCGTCATCAAGGATCCCCGGGACATGGAGGCGCGCGAGGCGATCGGCATGTCCACCGACCTGGGCGGCTACGCGATCATGGTGGGCGGCACCAACGGCGCGCACCTGACCAGTTTCTCGCTGGTCGACATCGCCAACCACGGTACCGCCTGCGGCATCATGAACCCCTACTACGCGGTATTTTTCGCGCCCGCCATCGAGGGCGACCTGCGCCTGATCGGCGACATTTTCAGGCGTTATGGCTATATGGAGGGGATTCCGGCCGGCGATCAGACTGGCGGACCGGAAGCCCTGCAGGCCCTGCGCGGCAGGGAACTGGGCCTGGCCGTCGCGCGCGGCATGGTCGCCTTCGGCAAGGCCATCGGCGCGCCGACCACCCTGGGCGAACTGAAGGGCTTCGGCGAAAAGCACATCCTGCGCGCCCTTGCCGCCGCCAAGGACCCCCAGCTGGCCATGAAGCTGAAAAACATGCCGGTGCCGCTGACCGCCGACGAGGTGGACCGCTACATGGAACCCATCCTGCGCGCCGCCGCCTCGGGCGACTTTTCCCTGATCAGGAACCTGGCATGACCGTGGAGATTCCCTTCGGGCGCGGGCCCGTGCGGGCTTCGCTGCCGGACGGCACCGAAATCCTGCGCATGGCCGAGCCCGAAGCGCTGGCGGACCCGGCGGCGGCGATCGCCCAAGCGATGGCGCAGCCCATAGGGACGCGGCCACTGGCGGCGATCGCCGCCGCCAAGCTCGCTGCCGCGCAGGCAGTGGCCGGCGCTCCTGCCGGAACCGTCGCCTCGGGCGGCGCGCCAGTCCCGCAGCGCCGGCCGCGCGCCTGCGTCGTGGTGTCGGACAACACCCGCCCCGTGCCCTACAAGGGACCGGACGGCATCCTGATGCCGATCCTGCGCAGCGTCGCCGACGCGGGGTTCGCCCCGGCCGACATCTGCGTCCTGGTGGCCACCGGCACGCACCGCGGCATGTCGCGCGACGAGCTGGAAGCCATGCTGGGCACGGAGCCCTTCGCCATGGGGGTCCAGGTGGTCATGCACGACAGCCGCGACGCCTCCTGCCTGGTCGACATCGGCACTACCGCGCGGGGCACGCGTGCCTCGATCAACCGCCGCTACCTCGACGCGGACCTGAAAATCCTGACCGGCCTGGTGGAAAGCCACTTCATGGCCGGCGCGTCCGGCGGCCGCAAGGCGATCTGCCCGGGCATCTTCGGCGAAGAGGGCACCTTCATTTTCCACGGGGCGCGCCTGATGGCCCACCCGAACGCCCGGGATCTTTGTATCGAGGGGAACCCGGTGCACGAGGAATCCCTGGCCGTGGCGAAAATGGCCGGCGCGGATTTCATCGCCAACGTCACCCTGGACGGCGCGTTCCGCATCACCGGGGTCTTTTTCGGCGACCTGGAGGCCGCGCACGCCGCCGCCGTGCGCACCCTTGCAGGCTACGTGGGCATCCCCGTATCCAAACCCTACGACCTCGTCGTCACGCACGGCGGCTTTGTCGCCATAAACCACTACCAGGCCGCCAAGGCCGCGGTCGCCTCGATGGGCGCGCTGACGCCCGGCGGGGGCCTCGTCATCGTGGCGGACAACAGGGACCCCCAGGCGGTCGGCTCGGACCGCTACCGCCTGGCCCTGGCCTTGCTGAAGACCATCGGCCCTGAAGCCTTCGACCGCGTGCTCATGTCGCCGGACTGGACCTTCATCCCGGAGCAGTGGCAGGTGCAGATGTGGGCCAAGGCGTTCAGGCGCATCGCGATGCGCGATTTTACCTATTTCGCGCCGCAGCTGGACGATAGGGATTGGCGGGACTTGCCGGGAGTGGACGGGCGGCGCTACCTGGAACCCGCGCGGCGCGGCGCGCCTGCGCTTGCCGACGCCGGAGCCGTGATCGAGGGCGCGGTGGCCGATTTCCTGGCCCGGCGCGGATGGAACGCCGCCGACGTGGCGTCGGGGAAATGCCGCATCGCCTGGCTGGCCGACGGGCCCTACGGAATCCCCCTCGCCCCAGCGGCGGCCCCAGGGACGGCCGGAGGCGCGCGGCCATGACCGTAGGATTCATCCATTCCACGCGGCTGGTCCTGGCGCCGATCGAACAGGCCCTGGCGCCCTTCGCGCCGCGGGCAAGGTTCCTGCACGCGCTGGACGAAGCGCTCATCGTCGAACTCGCCAGGGGCGAGGGGGTGACGCGTGTCGCGATGGAACGGATCGCGGCGATGGCGCGCAGCCTTGCCGGAGCCGGCGCGGACCATCTGGTGCTCAGCTGTTCATCGCTGTCGCCGGCCGTGGACATGATCGCCGCCAGCCTGCCGGCGCCGCTGAAAAAGATCGACGAGGCCATGATCGTGTCGGCCGTCTCGGCCATGGCGGATCCGGCGGCGCCTGCCTTCACCATCCTGGCCACCAACCCGAGCACCCGCGCCCCCATGCGCATCATCGTCGAGGCCGCGACCGCCCGGGCGATGGAAGGCGCGCAGCCCGCCGCCGGATCGCGCGCGCTGGCCGAATGGCGCTACGAACTCGTAGAAGGCGCCTTCGAGGCGCTGAACCGGGGCGAAACCGAAGCGCACGACCGCGCCGTGGCGGAATCCTGCGAGCGGCTCGCGGCCCAGGGTAGGCGGGTGCTGCTTGCGCAGATTTCCATGGCGCGCATCCTGCCGCTCCTGTCTCCCGCGGCGCGCGCCGAAGTGCGCACGACCCTCGATTTTCTGGAATCCACGGTATTCGGTTCACTGCTATAATCCCGGCATGTCCATCGAATCGGTCATTGTCGCAGGCGCGGGGCTGTCGGGATTGAGCGCGGCCGCCCTGCTGGCCAAGCGGGGCGTACGGGTCACCGTGCTGGAGCGGAGCGACCGGCCCGGCGGGTCCTGCTCGGCGTTCCGCCGCGGTGAAGTCACCCACGATACCGGCGCCGCCATGCTTTTCGGGTTCGGCGAGCGGGGCTTCAATCCGCATCGCTGGCTCATGCGCGAACTCCGCCAGCCCATCGACCTGTACCGCCACGAGGCGCTGTACCGCCTGAATTACGGCGACACGGGCGTCACCTTCCATTACGAGATCCCGCGCTTCATAGATTCGCTGTCCGCCCTGTTCCCGGGGGCGCGCGGCGAGCTGGAACGTTTCTACGCCATGCTGATGGATCTGTACGAGCGCGTGATAACCCGGGTCACGGTGTTCGAAGCCCCCGACGATGTGCCGATGCGGGTGATGCGCGAACGGTTTTCGGGCGCGCCCGGGGCCCAGCTTCGGGCGCTGACGCTGCTGGTCAAGAATACCGAGTCCTTCGTGAAGCCGTACCTGAAGAATCCGGCCGTCCGCCGCTTTTTCGACAAGCTCACCTCGACCTATTGCTACACGACCCTGCACGAGACGCCGGCCATGCTGGCGGCCACGATGTTCGCCGACAACCACGCGGGCGGTTCGTACTACCCGGCGGGTTCGGCGATGGCGCTGGCCGCGCGGCTGGAAAAGGCGGTAGAGGAAGGCGGGGGGCGCATCCGCTACGGCGCCGGCGTGTCCTCCCTGATCCGCGAGGGCGGCAGGATCGCGGGTGTCAGGGTCGAGGCGCGCGCGGGCGGCGAAGGCGGCGCGCCCGGGATCGAGGAGTTGCGCGCGGACGCCGTGCTGTGGGCCGGCGCGCTGAAAGGGGTGGCGGAGTGCGCCGATCCGGACGGGGCCGTCCCGGCGAAATGGCGCCGCAGGGTGCTGGCCCTGGAGGATTCGTACCCGAGCTTCGTGGTGTACGGCACGGTGGATCGCGCCGTGCTGCCCGAGGGCCTGCTGCCGGTGGAAATGTTCATCGACAACCGCGATTCGATCGACGAGGGCGACGTGACGCTGTACCTTCCCTCGCTCGAGGATCCGTCGCTCGCGCCCGAGGATGCGGCGGTCTTCATGGTGATCGGGCCCACGTTCCGCATGCCGGGGGGCGGCGCCTGGCCGAGGCCGGGCCAGCCCGGGTACTCAAGTGAAGCGTACCGTCAGGCCAAGCGCGCCGAGGCCGACCGCATGCTCGCCCTGGTGGGGCGCAGGATTCCCGGCTTTGTCGCCTCGATCCGGACCCGGGTCGAGGGCAGCCCGGCCACGATCGAGCGCTACCTGGGCAAACCCGGGGGGTCGGTGGCCGGGCCCAAGCAGAAGATGGGCCAGCACCTGCTGCTGCGCCAGCGTTCGCGCGGGTTCGCGCCGGGCATGTATTTCTGCGGCGAGGGCACGGTGATGGGCACCGGCACGCCCGCGGTGACGGT
>CAYRXK010000029.1:0-8656 GCA_964428265.1 uncultured Treponemataceae bacterium | reverse complement strand
TGTATTTCTGCGGCGAGGGCACGGTGATGGGCACCGGCACGCCCGCGGTGACGGTATCCGGCATCTCCGCGGCGAACCGTATCCTGCGCGACGCGGGGCTGCGGGAATTCCGCGATGCGGAATCCGGCGGCGGCAGTCGCGGGGCGGACGTGGTGCGGATCATCCCGAAGGGCGAGCGCGGCAACCTGCCGGTGGGCGAATCCGGCGCGCTGGCGGCGCGCTGCCGCTGGTGCGAAAATCCGCGCTGCCGGGCGGCCTGCCCGGCGGCACTCGACATACCGGGCATCATGCGGCGCCTGGAGGCGGGCAACCTGACCGGGGCTCTCGCGGCCTGCGCCGAGTGTGTCAAAGCTTGTGGAACGCACGAGGATGGCGCGCATCCCTGCGAGGCGGCCTGCATCAGGCGGAACGAGGCGGGCGGTCCGGTTCGGGTGGCTCGGGCGATCCGGCTGGCGCGATCGGAACGCGCCGAGCGTGATGGGCGTTCAGGCGTGGCGAGTCGCGCGGGAACTGGCGCGTCACGCGGAGTCTAGCGCGACGTCGGGACCTGTCGGCCGTCCTTTACCACCGTGCGCACCAGGTTCATGCCCATGTGGTAGGGCAGGTGCCGGTAGGACGGCGCGTCCAGGATCAGCAGGTCGGCGCGTTTTCCCGGTTCCAGGGAACCGCGGTCGGCCGCCAGGCCGAGGGCGGCGGCGCCGTTCAGCGTCAGCGCGGTCAGCGCCTCGCGCGGGTCCATCCGCAGGTACAGGACCGCCAGCGCGAACATCATCGGAATGGACTGGCTGTAGCAGGATCCCGGGTTCAGGTCGCTGGCCAGGGCGACGGCGCAGCCCGCGTCGATCATGCCGCGGGCGTCGGCGTAGGGTTCGCGCAGGCCGAAGGCGGTAAGCGGCAGGCAGGTGGCCACCGTGCCCGCGGCGGCCATCTTCGCGATGTCGGCGCTCGACGCCTTCAGGAGGTGGTCGGCGCTGACGGCGCCCATGTCAGCGGCCAGGCCGGCGCCGCCCAGGGGGGCGATTTCGTCGGCGTGCAGCTTCAGGCCCAGGCCGGCGTCGCGCGCCGCGGCCAGGTAGCGGCGCGAATCGTCCAGCTCGAACACGCCCTTTTCGCAGAACACGTCGGCGAAGCGCGCCAGGCCGCGCCGCGCCACTTCGGGCAGCACTTCCGCGATCATGAATTCCACGTAGTCGCGCGGGCGTCCGGCGAATTCGGGCGGCACGGAATGCGCGCCCATGTACGTGGGTACGATGTCCACCGGCGGCGCGAGGCCGGGAGCGCCCGGATCCAGGAGGCTTCGCGCCGCCTCGCCGGAAAGGAGGCGCATGGTTTCAAGCTGCCTGAGTTCGGTGTCCAGGTCGAGGCCGTAGCCCGATTTGCCCTCCACCGTGGTGACGCCGAGGGAGAGCATGGTGGCCATGCGCGCGCGGCCGAGCGCTGCCAGCTCGGCGGCCCGAGCCGCGCGGGTGGCGCGCACCGACCGGCCTATGCCGCCGCCGCGCGCATGGATCTCCATGTAGGGCGTGCCCGCCGCGCGCCACTCGAACTCGTCGTCGCGGAAACCGGCGAATACGAAGTGCGTGTGGCTGTCCACAAAGCCGGGCACGCAGGCGCGGCCGCCGGCGTCGATCACCGCGATGGCGCCGGATTCCGCGTCCGCGCGGTCACCGGGCGGCAATCCCTCGCGCGGGCCCGCGTACGTTATGCGACCCCATCTGCACGCGATCGCCGCGTCCCGCGTCGCTTCCAGATCGCGCATCGCGGCCCCGCGCGCCGCGGAAAACCCCCGCGGCGTCGCCAGCTCGCCGATGTTCAGGACCAGAATATCGCCTGCCGCTGTCGTGTCGCCCATCGCGTTGTGCGACTCGAAGGCGCTCATCCGCGGAAGAGCGGGTCGCGGCCGATGGTGCCGTCGATCACCGAAAGGTAGTCCGGGGCCTCGAGCGCCGCCAGGCGCTCGCGGGCGCGGGCAAGCTCGCCCTGCGCGCGGCGCGCGGCCAGGCTGCCGTTCTCGGCGCGGTCCGCCAGGTATTGCCGGATGTAGTCGATCGACCGGCGGATGTAGGCCGCCTCGCCGTCGCGGTAGCGCGTCAGGCGGTCCTTGTACCAGTCGGAGGCCAGCACGGCGTCGCGGTCGAACAGCGCGCGCAGTTCGGGGTCGTGGATGCTGCGGCCCTCGTAATCGCCGTGCGCCATGACGTGCAGGATGACCTTCAGAGGCGGAATCGCGGCCTCGACCGACGCGTCCTCGAGGTACATCAGCGCGGATTTTTTCATCGCTTCGGCGATGTTCTCTATCCCGTCGACGAAATCGGGCATCGACTGCAGTTCGGGCTTCAGCATGTCCTCGGGGAAGACGGCGGACGGCGTGTCGAAAATGCGGCCCAGGTAGGTCGCGGCGAACAGCGTGGTGATGCGCCAGCCGAGCCTCGACGCGGGAATCGCGCGGCCCTCGAACTCGAAATCATCGATGCGCTCCAGGTAGCCGTGCTCCTTCAGGAATTCCGGATCGCGTTCCTCGGGCGTCAGGCGGGACCAGAGCTCCGGCACGAGCAGCGACACGTCGTGCTCCATCTTGTACTTGCGCCCGATGTGGCCCGCGGCGGTGGTGAATCCGCCGTAGCCGGTGAGGATGAAGGACAGAAGGGCGTTGTTCACGTCGGTCGTCGGGACCAGGCTGTTGAACGGCCCCTTGGTCAGCGCGCCTTCCGAGCCCGCGCCGGTGGTGGAGGGGCTCTTGCCGGTGAGCGAGCACACGAAATCCATGAAGAGCTCGGGCAGGTCCTGGTAGTGGATGGGCCCGTAGACGGCCAGGCTGCGGATGCCCGCCTTGGGATCGGGCGGGTTGTTGCGCCTGCCGGGAAGGACCGCGCCTACCGGGTGCAGCAGCGGCTTGTCGGCGGGCACCCGGCGGTAGAGCCGCGGCCCCAGGTCGGCCAGGTAGCGCGCCATCGGGTTGACGTAGTTGGGGTCCAGCTGCAGGTAGCGCGGATTTTTCGAGGGCGCGCCGTCGACGATGCGGGGCCGGTCGGAGGCGACGAAATACTCGAACTTGGGGTCGCTTTCGGTGGCCTCTATGAAATAGCGCATGGCGTCGGTGTATTCGGTGAAGGTGACCGTCTTTTCGATCATCTCGCCGGCGCGCGCCTTGGTCAGGGGCTCGAAATTGGAGATGAAATTGTCCTGGCGCGACATGTCCATCTCGGCCTGCTTGTCGTAGCCGCGGATGACCGCGTCGTCGGGCCGCTGGAAGAATCTCGCCTCGATGTTGCGCGCGAATTTCAGGCTGCCGTGCCGCGATGCCCATTCGGGCAGGTGGTGCAGCGCCTTGACGGGAGCGACCGCGCTGGCCGTGATGTCGTCCTCCCACTGGTGCTTTTCGGCGGGCATGAAATCCTGGCGGAGCTTGTAGGTGCGGCGCATGGCCTTGTCGTCGCGGCCGACGCGCAGGTAGCTGCCCTGGACCGGACGCCCCTCGAACTTGAGGATATTGCCCGTGGTGCCGTTGACCGCGTCCACGCTGAAGCGCGACGACCAGTCGTCGCCCCATTCGGGCGAATAAAAGCGCTTGACCAGGAACACCAGGCTCTTGATGCGTTCGGGCACCGAGCGGAGCCATGCGTTGTAGTCGTCGGTGTAGGCCGGCGAGGGCGAGAGGAGCTTGATGACCGATCCGAGCGAGCGCTTGGGCGACAGGATGGGCCGGGCGTCGCGGCCGTGGTTTTCCTCGGGGTTGCGGAAGCGGTCGCCGTAATCCCTTTCGATGATGCGCCGCACGGCCGCGAAATCCTCGTAGAAATCGGCGACGGTGATCGGCGAGTAGGTGATGGCGTCGGTGATGGATTTGGCGATTTCGGACTTGCCGCCGCCGGAGACGGTGCAGGGTTTGTGGCAGAGCAGGCCTTCGGAGACGGTGCCGACCAGGCGCCAGGCGCCGGAGCCGGGGTGGCGCTCCATGTGTACGCGATAGCCGGCGGGGTGCACGTAGATTTCGCCGGGAATGACGCGCAGGGATTCGGGCCGGCCCTCCCAGGTCCAGTGCGCCATCTGGTCCTGCAGCGAGATGATGGCGTCCTGCGGCAGGTAGACGATGTTCGGGAAGGTCTGGTCGACGGCGTAGCCTTCGGGGTGGATGTCGATGCGGCCTTTCATGAGTTCGAAGACGTCGTCGATGCTGTGGCCGTGCGATTTGACGTTGGTGTCCGGCAGGAAGCGGGTGCCGTGGTTGTAGGCGGGGAAGACGAGGGCGCCGCCCGAGTGCTCCTCCTCGGCCAGGCCAAGGAGGTTGGCGGAGTAGGATACCTGCGCCTTTATTTCCTTTTTGGAGTAGCCGAAATAATTGTCGGCGATGACGGATATGATGACGCCCCGCTCGTCGCGCGCGCAGATCTTGAAGGCGCGGCCCTCGTTGTATTTTTCGGTGGGTTCCTTCCAGCACATGCCGTCGCGGCGCTGGCGTTCGGTGGCCTTGTCCCAGTGGGGCAGACCGAGCTCCTTTTTGGTCATCTGGGTCAGGTGCGTGGCCAGGATGATGCAGCCGGTGGTGCCCGTCCAGCGCAGGGGGTCCAGCGCGGCGTCGTTTTCGGCGATGTAGGGGTCGCCCGAGTTGCCGAAGATGCTTTCCACGAAGTCGAGGCTGGCGGCCAGGGATCCGGGCGCGAAGAAACGCACTTCCATGGATCGTTCCTCGCAGAAGCCGGGGACGTCGGGGCGCACGGTGGGCCGCAGGAGGGCCGACAGGAAGCAGCGCGCCTTGTCGGTTTCCTGCGCGGTGAAGGGTAGTTCGGACAGTTCGGGCGGCGGGTTTACCGCGGCTTCCAGCAGGCGGGCGAATGTCAGCTTGGGCACGGCCTTCTTGTCCGGCGGCACGGGAAGGCCGCCTTCGACCACGTGGAAGACGCCTTCGGTGGTGCGGCGGTCGCTGGCCGGGTTGTGCAGGACGCCGTTGCGCACGCGGTACGAGGTGAGCGAGGGCGAGCTGTGCTTGTGCGCGTCCGGTGGCAGCGAGAGTTCGCGGGCCATGCCGTATCGGTCCAGCACCAGGGTGTTGGACGGCAGGCGCGGGATGCGCGCCAGGCCCAGGTCGCCCAGGTAATCGTCCAGGAAGTCCTGGATGCGCTGGTCCGCCGGCGGCAGGTAGTCCGCCAGGAGGCGGTTTTTCTGCCTGAAATTTTCGAGCATGTCGGACGCCAGGTCGACGAAGGCGGTGCCTTCGTGCGAGTAGACGGGCAGCCCCATGCTGGCGAGCTTGATGTTGATGTAGGCGATGAGCCTTCCGCGATCCTGCGGCGATATGCGGTTGAGCCTGAGTCCGAAATCGCGTTTTACCGACATTGGTTCCTCCCGGGAATCGAGGGTCTGGCGGAGCCATTTTTCCAGGTTAGAGAATATCCGGAAGGGACGGCAGGCGCTAGATGCGGACCCCCGATGCGAACGCCCCCTGCGCCACCAGAGTGCGCACCGCGTCCAGGTCCGGGTACATGACCCGGTCGGTGGTCAGCGTCGGCACCACGGCGCGCACCGCGCGGTAGACGTCGCGGGTGCGCGGCGAGAGCATTGCTTCGGCCGACGCCGCGCCCAGTTGCCCCGCGCGCAGGTCGATCGCCTGGCAGGCTGCCGCCAGTTCCATGGCCAAGACCGTCTGGGCGTTGCGCACGATCTGCGCCGCCTTGCGCGCCGCGATGGTGCCCATGGACACGTGGTCCTCCTGGTTGGCGCTGGAGGGGATGGAGTCGACGGAGGCCGGGTGGGCCAGAACCTTGTTTTCCGAGACCAGGGCCGCGGCGGAATACTGCACGATCATGAAGCCCGAGTTCAGGCCCCCCTGGGTGGTCAGGAAGGCGGGCAGGCCGTTGGACAGCGCGGGGTTCACGAGGCGCTCGATCCGGCGCTCGGCGATGTTGGCCAGTTCGGCCGCCGCGATGCCCAGGAAATCCATGGCCAGGGCAACGGGCTGGCCGTGGAAATTGCCGCCGGAGATGATGTCGCCCCCGTCCTCGGCGCCCGGGTCGGGGAAAATCAGGGGATTGTCGGTGACGGCGCACAGTTCGCGTTCCACGATGCCGCGCACGTAGCCCAGGGCGTCGCGCGTGGCGCCGTGCACCTGCGGCACGCAGCGCAGGACGTAGGGGTCCTGCACGCGCAGTTCGCCCTGCCGCGTCACGAAGCGGGAATCTTCCAGAAGGGCGCGCATGGCGGCGGCGGTGGCGATCTGCCCCTGCTGACGCCTGAGGTCGTGCAGGCGGGGGTCGAAGGCGTCGCGGATGCCGCGCAGGGCCTGCAGGGTCAGGGCGGCGGCGAGGTCGGCGGTGTCGGCCAGGCAGAGCGCGTCGTGCAGGGCGAGCGCGCCGACGGCGGTCATGGCCTGGGTGCCGTTGATCAGGGCCAGGCCTTCTTTTGCCTCGAGTATCACGGGGTGCAGGCCGGCGGCGCGCATGGCGTCGGCACCGGGCAGCCGTACCCCTCGATACCAGGCTTCTCCCAGGCCGATGAGCGGCAGCACCATGTGCGCCAGCGGCGCAAGGTCGCCGGATGCCCCCAGCGAGCCTTTTTCCGGCACCACGGGCACGACGTCGCGCGCGAGCATGTCCAGGAGGGTGCGCACGGTGGAAGGCCTGATGCCCGAATTGCCGACCGCCAGCGCGTTCGCGCGCAGGAGCATCATGGCGCGCACGGCTTCCGCGGGTAGGGGATCGCCCGAGCCGCAGGCGTGGCTGACGATGAGGTTGCGCTGCAGGGTGACGTTTTCGTTTCCGGTGATGGATACGTCCGAGAATTTGCCGAAGCCGGTGGTTATGCCGTAGCGCACGGCCTTGTCGCGCACGCAGCGATCCACGACCGCGCGCGAGGCCAGCATGCGCGCTTCCGCGTCCGGGTCGAGGGTGGCGGTCCGCCCCTCGCGGGCGACCTGCACGAGGTCCTTCAGGGTGAGCGATACGCCGTCCAGCACGAGGATGTCCATGCGCCCGAGTATAGCACCGCCGCGGGAGTTTCGGCTTCCCGTCCCGCTGGACATTCCGGAGCCGCGGTGGCTAGAGTGGCGCATGCCCAAGGGAATCGCGCGATTCGCCGGGTTCGCGGTGGCGCTCATCTGGGGGATGACCTTCCTCTCCATAAAGGTGGCGGTGGGCGAGCTCGGCCCCATGACACTCGCCGCCTCGCGCTTCGTGATCGCCTGCCTGGTCATTCCGCTGATCGCGCGCGCTTCGGGAACGAGGCTCGCGATTCGGGCGCAGGATGCGCCTCTCATGGCCCTGGGCGGCCTGGTGGGCGTCACGTTCTACTTCTGGTGCGAAAACAACGGTGTCATGCTGCTCTCCGCCTCCGAGGCGTCCATCATCGTCGGCACGATCCCGATCATCACCCTCATCATGGAAATCTTCGTGTACCGCTCCAGTCCCGGCGCGCGCGTATGGGCGGGCGTGGCGCTGTCCTTCGCCGGCGTGGCGGTGATGGTGGCCGGCGGCGGCTCCGGGGAGACGGGCGGGGCGGTGGCTCCGGGCGGCGGCAGTACGATCCTGGGGTACCTGTTCATGGCCGGCGCGGCCCTGTCCTGGTCGGCGTACTCGTTCATAACCAAGCCGCTGTCGGCGCGCTATTCCCATTTGGCGATCACGTTCTGGCAGCTCCTGTTCGGCACGATCGCCTGCCTGCCGCTGGCCGCGCTGGAAGCTCCGCGGGGCTTCCCCTCGCTGGCGGTATCGCTCAACGTGGTGTTCCTGGGCGTGTTCGGATCGGCGTTCGGCTACTGGCTGTACGTGATCATGCTGGAACGCCTCGGCGCCAGCCGCTCCAGCGTGTTCATCAACCTTATACCGGTCGTGTCGGTGGCGGCGTCCTTCGTGATCCTGGGCGAACGGCTTTCGGGCCGGCAGGCGGCCGGCGGGCTGGTGGCCATCGCCGGTGTCTTCCTGGCCACATGGGTGCCGCGTACCCGCCTGGGGCGCACTTCCCCATAACGCGTTCACGGTTTATACTTCGAGGCGGCCGCGCACGCGGCCGCAGATCCCGTACAGGAGGGCAACGATGCCGGATTCCGACTGTAGCCATAGTCGCTCGGAACCCCCGTCCATCCATTTACGACCGCCCCGGCACGGGATCGGTACGCGCGCCACGGCCTGAACCTTCGGGCTCCGCGCCCTTCCTGTTTCCCGCCTCCGGGGCTTTTACGAGACCACAACCGGAGGTATACCCATGATCACCTATCGCTCCACGGAGGGCGGGCGCCTTGTCACGGCCGCGGCCCCGGGAAAGAACGCCTGGATCGACGTCCGCAATCCCGACAAGGAAGAATTGGCCCTGCTCGAACGCGAATACCGCGTGAATCCCGAGCACCTCGCCGATATCCTGGACGCCGACGAGCAGTCGCGCATAGAAAAGGAAGACGACTACACCCTCGTGATCTGCCGGCTTCCCGTATTCAACGCCGAGGCCGAGGTGCCGTACTTCACCGTTCCCTGCGGCATCCTGCTGTACCCGGACCGCGTCGTCACGTTGTGCGGCATGAACAACGAGGTGCTCGAGGAGCTCGCCGCGGGCCGCGTTCGCGCGCTGGACACGGCGCAGCGGGCATCCTTCGTGCTGCACCTTTTCGGCCGCGCGGCCATCGTGTTCCTGCGCTACCTGAAGGACATCAACCGCCGCACCTCGGTCATAG